>CAYIZZ010000007.1:0-38529 GCA_964367945.1 uncultured Oscillospiraceae bacterium
TTTTCCTGTACGTTTTTTTATTTGTTATATTGCAGTGCTATTTTCCAACTTGACTGGTTCCTTTTTCAAGTAAATAGCTGGCTTCAAGATCGGCGATGTGTAGCATGACACCCAAGGGGTAATTTCTCCAAGCTTCACTGATGGCATAACTGCCACCACGTACTGCTTCGTCAAAACCACCCATGTGCCATCTGATGGCCACTGCTTCAGCCGGTTTCAAACGCAAAAAACGCTCGATAAGGAAAACACTCTTTTCACCATGACCGTAAGGGAAAGCATCTTGTACGCTATAAAAAGGTACTTTTTCCCATTTACCGGTTGCATCATCTTTCACATTGCGAAATCCTGACTTGTAAAAATTAGCCTTGCACAAGTCATGAAGCAATCCACAGATAGCCATGCTTTCGATGTCAGCTTGCTGTGAAAAACGCGTAAGAATGACATTGCATACATTAACGCTGTGCATAACAAGCCCGCTTTCACAAGCGCCATGATAGCGTGTAGAGGCAGGCGCAGTGAAAAAATCAGTAGTTTTCATCCATGCCAAAAGCTCTGAAGCACCGCTACGTGTGATGTGTGTTTCAAAAAGTTTGATGAATTCAGCTTTATAGTCCATAAAACACCACTTTCTTATAAAAATAATAGGGTATAAAGCTTATTCGATTTCAAAATCTTCTAAAATATTTTTCAAGGTGACAAGTTCTTCTTCAGTCAAAGAAACACCTTTGCCCATTTTGCTACCATCAGGGCTCCAGTCACGAATATCATATTTTGGCTCTCTCTCGTTCCAGCTGATCATGTTAAGTTGCTTTTCCCATCCTTTGGGATTGATGCCTAAAACAGCGATGCGTTGTGTTATTTCGTATTTAAATTCAGCCATGTGCAGATCCTCCTATATAATGTTTTGTAAAAAAAATTAAAAGCTAGTGTGTATAAAAAAGTTTATATATCGGTATGGCGCATTCTGAAACCTAAACTTTGTAGGCTGTCGCCTAAATGAACGTTTTCTACCGGAAGCTCGGGCGCCATAGATGCAAAATCATAATGTGAAAAGTTCCAAAATCCTTGTAGCCCTAAAGTGAGCAAGGTGGGTGCCATTGCTGAAGCGCTTTTTTCCGGTATGCATAAAACGGCCAATTGAGGCTGGTGCAAATTACAATAATCAGACAAACTGGCGATGTCTTGGACTGTTAAATTACCAAGGGATGTGCCGATTTGATATTCGGAATTATCAAAGGCAGCTACTAAACTGAAACCTTGCACAGTATTGTCTAAGAAACCGGAAATTGCCCTGCCAAGGCGGCCGCTACCAATCAAAATAGCAGATAGGTTTGAGGTGCCTATCAAAAGATCGTGCAAAGCTGAGGCTAACAAATCAACACGATAACCTACACCTTGCTGGCCGAACCCACCAAAGCAATTGAGGTCTTGGCGCACCTGGCTGGCAGTGGTGCCCAAAAAAGCCCCAAGATCGCTGGACGATACAGTGGAAATGCCTGCTTTTTGCAATTGAAGCACATGTCGGTAATATCTAGGCAGGCGCTTGATAACAGGCAATGAAATTTTGTTTTGTAAGTTATTTTGCATGTCATACTCCATTTTGTATCATAAAATCGAAAAAAATTCGGATTCGATTACCAAACTGAAAAAACATCAACTGTTAGATCGAGGCTTTGCATTGAAAACTAAATCTGAAAACTCTGTGAAGTTTTGCATACCATTCCAATAATCTTGCTTTGAAATAAGAGCGTATTGAAGCATACTGGCGTACCCTTCAGTGGCAGTGTCGTCCATTCCGGGAACAATAGTATAGGGGATGTTGTTCTTATCTGCCCAGGCTTGACCGTAACTTAAAAGAAAATAAGTGCTATTTTCCGCACAAATTGTGACGTTGTCACCAAGATTATCTAAAGGTACGTTTTGCGCCTCGCCTGTTTCGATATCCACTGTGTAATCTTGTAAATAGTTGCTGGTGGAAAATTGAATACGTAATTTATTATCTACAATAGTATTGTTGATAGATGCTTGAACATAGCCATTTGGGGCGAAACCTTGCGCCAATATACGTTGTTCGTCGGTGTTTGCGTCAATACGTACAACTCCGAGCTGAGCATCATCCCACATGTAAATGATATTGTCGTGCACACTTACAGATTGAGATTGAGTCCATGTGAGGACTTCACGCCCGATGCCGGTGTACATTCCTTGAGCATATAATGTGAATTGCCTGCTTTCCCACGCAGCGTTAAAGTTGGGATCGTCTACCGGAGGAAGTACAGTGGTGATTTGTACTAAAGGGCCCATCTCCCAATGACCTTTAATGCTGTATTCGTATCCGGGCTCAAACCGCCGCACTTCTTCATATGTCATGGTAGTGGTATCAAGCTGGACTAAAATTGTGGACAAGCTATCGTTTAAAGGCTGACTCATAAGAAAATAAAGCATGGAAGATTCCATTAAAACAGCACTTTGAGATACAAATGACCAGTCACTTGGAAATATACAAGACAAAGGCGAAGTGCCATCGGGCTCAAAACGAATTACAGAAGGCTGAGATTTTTCGCCAAGAGATGCATCGCTTGTGCCTAGATGAAATAAGTATAGTTTATCACTGATGTATTTGGGAATCAATGTACCTGAGATATTTTCCACGCCACCTAAAACAGATGTATCTTGTTTTGAGGTGTTTTCAAGTGCTCGCATTTCCAAAGTAGTATAATCAAAATACAAAATATCTGCTGTGGAATCAGAGTAAGATGCCAAGGTGTATCCGCCGTTTTCGCTACCGGTGTATAAGTTTGTCAAGCCGGAAGCAACACTGACAAGACTCATGGGGACATCTTCTTTGGTGGACTGGGTGGCATCGGATGCAGAAGTAGCACCGTTTTGTGTTTCAGTGGATGGGCTTTCCTGGGTGGGTGCAGCCATGATGATGGAACGAGAAGCTGCACTTTCACCGGCACAACTGCAAAACAATAACGCAACACTTAAAACTAAGAGTGATGCTTTTTTATATAAGTTCATTTTTGTCTCCGAACATAAAGGAAAATTTTGATGATGAAAAATAGTTATTTTGCGTTTTCACGAGTATAATTCAAAAGTCCGCCTGCTTTTATAATATCGATTTGACGAGTGGAAATGTCGCATTTCAAGGTGATTTGTTTGCCCGTAGCATCGTTTGTGAGGACTAAAGAACCCTTGCTAAGTCCGGATAAAATTCCACTTAAAGTAACAGTGTCCATCTCACCAATGTCGGCTAAATCAGCTTCGTTTGCAAACTCCAGCGGTAATATACCGGCATTGACCAAGTTTGCCTTGTGAATACGTGCAAAACTTTGAACAATTACAGCACGGATGCCAAGATACAGCGGAACCAATGCAGCATGCTCACGAGAAGAACCTTGGCCGTAGTTTTGGCCACCAATGATAAACCCGCCGTCTGAGCTATCTAAAGCACGATTTGGGAAATCGGGGTCAACACCTTCAAAGCAGTACTGAGAAAGATGGGGGATATTACTACGGAAAGGCAGTATTTTTGCACCGGCAGGCATGATGTGATCAGTGGTGATGTTATCGCCCACTTTTAATAGAACAGGTAAAGTAAGGCTGTCCGGCAAAGATTTTGCTTGAGGCAAGGGTTTGATATTAGGGCCACGAACAATCTCTACTGATTCATATTCACTTTCAGAAGCCGGTAAATCTATCATGTTATCGTTGATAGTGAATTCTTTAGGCATATCAAAACTATCAATTGCAGGCAAAGTACGTGGGTCTGCGATGTGTCCACATAATGCGGCGGCCACAGCAACTTCAGGACTGACAAGGTATACCTGTGCATCTGCAGTTCCACTTCTGCCTTCAAAGTTTCGGTTGAAAGTACGTAGAGAAACGCCGGCACTTGGTGGGCTTTGGCCCATACCGATGCAAGGTCCGCATGTGCACTCCAGTAAACGTGCGCCACTGCCGAGTATGTCAGCCAATGCGCCGTTTTCACTTAGCATTTCAAGCACTTGACGGCTACCGGGAGAGATAGTAAGAGAAACTGTATCTTTTACTGTTTTGCCTTTCAACATACGTGCTACCGTCATTAAATCGGCCAAAGAAGAGTTTGTGCAGCTGCCAATACATACTTGGTCTACCTTAACATGCGAAAGCTCTGTCACAGCAACTACTGCATCAGGACTATGCGGACATGCTGCTAGAGGTACCAACGTAGAAAGGTCGATGGTGTAATGCTCGTCATACACAGCATCGTCATCTGCACACAGCGGCGTGAAGTCTTTCTCTCGACCTTGTGCTGCAAGGAACAAGCGTGTGTTTTCATCTGAGGGGAATAAAGATGTTGTAGCGCCCAGCTCGGCACCCATGTTTGTGATGGTGGCACGCTGAGGAACGCTTAAAGATGCTACACCCTCACCGGTGTATTCAATGATTTTACCAACGCCACCCTTAACAGAAAGAAGGCGAAGTACCTCGAGAATGATATCTTTTGCACTGACAAATGCCGGCAAGCTACCTAAAAGCTCGATACGCACTGCTTTAGGATATGGGATATAGTATGCGCCGCCGCCCATGGCCACTGCTACATCAAGCCCGCCACTGCCCATGGCAAGCATACCGATGCCGCCGGCTGTTGGGGTATGGCTGTCGCTACCAATAAGGGTTTTGCCGGGTGCGGCAAAGCGCTCAAGGTGTACCTGATGGCAAATACCACATCCGGGACGTGCATAGCGTACACCAGTTTTTTTTGTGAGAGTGCGGATAAATGCATGATCGTCGGCATTCATGAATCCACTTTGCAGAGTGTTATGGTCGATGTATGCTACAGAAAGCTCTGTTTTCACGCGAGGGATACCCATAGCCTCAAACTCCAAATAAGCCATAGTACCAGTGGCGTCTTGAGTGAGTGTTTGATCAATACGAAGCCCCACTTCAGTACCTGCAGACATTTGTCCATCCACTAGATGTGCAGAAATTATTTTTTGTGCCATAGTTTGACTCATAAACATTCTCCTATACTATATAAAATAGAAAATAGCCTCTGTAAAAACAGGGCCAGTATATATTTAAAATACGTACATGTGTGCAACAAAAAAATAACCTTTTGTTTAATTACTATACTGTATATATAAAAGATTGTCAATTATGTGCGGGCACAGTGGTTGCAAGTGTGAAAAAGTATGGCTATTTTAGCATGCGATGCTTTGCCTTAAGGATAAGATGTGGTATAATATGTTTTGGTATATAAATATGAAACATTGATGCAAATTACTTTGTTTATGGCATTAGAAGGATGGTAAAATGACAATTTTAGATGGGCTATTTATGGGAATCATTCAGGGGCTGACAGAATTTTTACCTGTTAGTAGCAGTGGGCATCTTTCCTTATATCAATATATTTTTGGAACAGGTGCTGAGGGTGGATTGTTTTTTTCACTGATGTTGCACTTAGGAACATTAGCTTCGGTTGTTGTGGCCTATTATGAAGATCTTTGGAAAATGGCAAAGGAAGTAGTGATGCTGTGCAAGGAACTGTTCTCAGGTCAGTTCACATTTAAAACAGATAACACGCATAGAAAGCTTTTATACATGTTGTTTTTCGCGTGTTTACCGCTGTTTTTGATTTTGCCTATCAACCAGCTGGTCAGTAATGTGTCCTCGGACTCGGATATTGTGGTGGAAGGCGTTTGCTTTTTAGTAACAGCAGGGTTGTTATTTTTGGCTTGCAAAGCACCAAAGGGCAAGGCAGGAATTCGCAGTATGAAACCAATGCATGCCATGATTATAGGCGTATTTCAGGCAGTGGCATCATTTCCGGGTATATCACGTTCAGGTGCTACTATATCATCTGGATTGGTAATGGGATTCAATAGGGAAATAATGGTGAAGTTTTCCTTCCTTTTAGGGATTCCCGCTATAATAGGCGGCGTGGTATTTGAAATTTCAGACGCAGTAGCAGAAAATGCTGAAGTGCAGTTTCTTCCACTGGTGGTAGGTGTTCTTGCCTCGGCGGTGGTGGGATATGGTGCTATCAGGCTTATCGGATATTTAGTGCTTAGTAATAAGTTTGTGATTTTTGCATGGTACACTTTGATTTTAGGAATTATTGTTATTGTGATGGGAATTATAGGCCATGTGGCAGGGTGGGGCGATGGGATGTCTGCGTCTTCCGAAATGGCAAGTAGTGTTGCGGCTTCGGTAGCGTCTACATCGGATTCCGTATCACAAATATCCAGCACAGTGGCGGCTTAAATAAACATACTAACACAAGCATATGTTGTTGTAATATTGATAGACGTGAAAGAGGAGAAATGTAAGTTAATGGCAACAAAGAGAAAAACAACAAAATCACCGCAAAAACGAAGTAATTCAGCACCTAAGCCTGTATCGAAATCAGAGCTTGATAGGCGCTGGAGTATTTTGATGTTTGGCATAGGTGTTTTGCTGATTATACTTACGTTGATAGAAGGCGAAAGTGTTTGGGCATGGATACGCCAAAATATGTTGTTCGGTGCACTGGGTGCAGCTACATGGATGGTTGGTCCGCTGCTTACCTACTGGGCAGGGCGTATAGCTCTTGAAAAACCTATTTTTGCATCGGTTATAAAAGGCGTAGTGTCTTTGGTGGTGCTTTCAAGTGCGGCGCTTGTGTTTAGTGGGGAAGATCTGCAAGGGTTAACATTTGCAGAAGTGCTTAGCACAGCCCATGCTAGCGGTTATGAGAATGTGCTTGGAAGTGGACTGTTAGGCCTTTTACTGGGTGGTACACTGATGGCACTGACCGGCGTGGTGGTTTCACGTATATTGACAATATTAATTATAGTTATTGTTATTATGGTTGTCACCGCTGTTACACCGGGGGATATTTTTAGGTTTTTACGTAGCTTAGGCGAAAAATGGAGTCAAAGGTTTGAAGAAGTGGAAGAAGATTTTGAAGATGAAGTAGAAGAAACAAGTAAAGCGTATGCACAAAGGCGTAAAACCCAGCAGGTGTCGCAAGAAGCACCATGGCAGGAAGAAAACAGGCCAAATGTGCAGAAAAGGCGAGTTGTGGACATTCCATTGCAAGGCGAAAAAGTCAATGCAAACATGGATACAGCGCCTAAAAGTAACAAGAATATTGATATGCCGCTAGGCGATGCACCATCGCTTTTTGATTCAGAGATGTTTCGTGATAAAAGGGTGGATATTCCGCTGGAGCCGTTCCCGATAAAAAGTACACAGAATACAACACGACAAGCAGAAATTGGCGCAGGTGGAACTTTTGGTACACCGGATGCGAAAAAAGAAGCACCCACACAAGCGGTAAAACAAGCAAATACTGAGCCTGAATATGGTTTGGGTGACGATTTTATGCCTATAGTTACATTTGGGCCAGGATCTATTGTGGAGTCAGCGCCACTACCCACGCAAAAAGATGTGCTATTATTCGGCAATGATGATCCGTATGTGCATTTAGGCGGCGCAGAAAGTAAATTGCCAGCGGGTAATTTATTGGATGTGGAATATGTTGCGGAAAAAGAGCCGCCTAAAGTGAAGAACTTGTTTGAAAGCGAATCGCCACAGCAAGAACTTTCCGGCAGAGAAATGGAAAGTGAAAGGCAACAGCCGGTAAGTAATCTTGATGCAGCTCAAGTGACTGATGCAGTGAAAACTGTTATTGAAACAGGATATACGAGCGAAGAAAACACAGCTGTGATAAATGAAGACGCCCAGACAAATCCTAACATACAAGAAGATTCACAACAGCAGGACGGCCTGGATAAGTTGCTGGACAAAGCGGCCGAGGTGAAAAGTGATGTTGCGACATATGGGCAGGATATGCGAGGAACAGGTGCGGAAATAATACCGTATGCGTATCCACCGTCTAAATTGTTTGACTCACCACCACAAGAGAATATTGTGGGTGCAAGGGACGAGATGAAAAACACTGCCGACTTGCTGGTGTCTACCTTGCAAAGCTTTGGCGTGGAAACACGTATTTTAGACGTATCACGAGGTCCATCTGTGACACGATATGAGATACAGCCGCAAGCAGGCGTGAAGATATCACGCATCACCAACCTATCCGATGATATTGCGCTGAATTTAGCCGCTGCAGGCGTGCGTATTGAAGCGCCTATTCCGGGAAAGCCGGCGGTGGGTATAGAGGTGCCAAACCGTGTGAAAAGTAGTGTGCCTATTCGCAGTTTACTGGAAAGTAACACATTTGTCGGCTCGAGCTCACCGTTGTCCATTGCGCTTGGTAAAAACATTGCTGGCGAGGTGGTGGTGGCAGACCTTACTAAGATGCCGCATTTACTGATAGCAGGTAGCACAGGTAGCGGTAAAAGTGTGTGTGTGAACTCTATCATAATGAGCTTTTTATACACATCATCTCCCGAGGAAGTAAGGCTGATTTTAATTGATCCTAAAGTGGTGGAACTGGCTGAGTACAATGGTATTCCTCACTTGCTTATTCCTGTGGTGACAGAGCCGAAACAAGCGGCAAAGGCGCTGGGATATGCCGTTAGCGAGATGGAAAAGCGATACCGCACATTTGCAGAATATGGCGTGAGAGACATAAACAGTTTTAATAAAATGGCAAAACGCAGTACTGAAGTGGAGCCTATTCCACATATAGCTATTGTTATTGACGAGCTGGCTGATCTTATGATGGTGGCAAGTAAAGATGTGGAAAATTTCATATGCCGTATAGCACAAAAGGCACGTGCGGCAGGTATGCATTTGATTGTTGCAACCCAAAGACCCAGTGTTGATGTAATCACAGGTTTGATAAAAAGTAACATACCTTCGCGAATTGCTTTTGCGGTGTCCAGCCAGATAGATAGCCGCACGATTTTAGACGGAGCAGGCGCAGAGAAGCTGCTTGGCATGGGTGATATGTTGTTTATGCCAATTGGTGCGAACAAGCCGGTGCGTGTGCAGGGAACGTTTGTGAAAGATAAAGAGATTACACGTGTGCTGAATTACATAAAAGATCATGCTACAGCAGCATATGATGACGATGTACTTGCAGAAATGGATAAAGTTGCACTGACAGGTTCGGCAAAAGATGCCGATGGAGATGGTACACTTAATGCTGCAGAGCTAGTGAAGGACGAAACATTTGTAGCAGCAGTGGAACTTGCGATGGATGCAGGGGAGATATCCACCAGTGGATTACAGCGGCGCTTGCGGCTGGGCTATGCTCGTGCAGGGCGTCTTGTGGATCAAATGGAACAGCTTGGCATTGTGAGTGAGCCAAACGGAAGTAAACCTCGTCAGGTTCAAATAAGCAGGGAAACATGGCAAGAAATGGTGATGAACTACACAAAATAGGAAATGTCTTTTATAGCATATAAATAAAGGCACGAAGGGAAAAATTAAAATGACTGTTATCGGTGGCGCAGACGGCCCCACAGCTATTTTTGTGACCTCAAACAGCGGATTTTTAATTGCCGCGGGGGTGGTTTTGGTAGTAGCTTTGGTGGCAGTGGTAGTAGTGATGTGCAAAAAAAGACGTAAATAAACATGTTTTTATGAAATTATAGGAATAAAAAATGAATGATTTTTTACCCATCTGCATGGAAGATGTAAAAGCACGTGGATGGAACGAGGTAGATTTTGTACTGGTATGTGGTGACGCTTATGTGGACCACCCATCTTTTGGTGCGGCACTTTTAGGTCGCATGCTGGAAAAAAAAGGATATAAAGTGGCGATGCTATCACAGCCGAATGTAAGCGACAGAAGGTCTTTCACAGCGTTTGGAAAGCCGAAACTTGCGTTTTTGGTATCGGGTGGCGTGGTAGATTCTATGGTAGCACACTACACAGTATCAAAGCGCAGGCGTACGTTTGATGAATATTCACCCGGGGGAAAGGCAGGCCTTCGCCCTGATAGGGTGGTGGACACTTATTCCCGTATACTGAAACAGCTATACCCGGCGGTACCGCTTGTGGTGGGTGGAGTAGAGGCGTCTTTGCGCCGTTTTGCACATTATGATTATTGGGAAGATGCAGTAAGGCCGTCTTTGCTAGTTACAAGCGGCGCAGATCTTATAAGTTTTGGCATGGGCGAGCGTAGCATCAGCGAAATTGCAGCAAGGCTGGCAGAAGGCGAAAGCATAAACACCATCACTGATGTTTTCGGCACAGCATATCTTACAGAGTTTCAAGGCTTGCCACAAAGCTATGTGCAGTGCGCAGGATATGAAAAGATTAAAACAGACAAGATGGCCTATGCAAAGGCATGTAAATTGCAAATGGATAATCAGGACCCGTTTGCGGCAAAACCAGTAATCCAAAAGCAAAACGACACGCAATATTTAGTACAAAATCCGCCGGCAAAGCCCTTGCAACGGGATGAGCTGGACGAGATATATACCTTGCCTTTTACACGTAGCTGGCATCCTGTGTATGATGAGCTTGGTGGAATACCTGCGCTGGAAGAAGTGGAGTTTTCAATTATACATAATCGTGGGTGTTTTGGTGGGTGTAATTTTTGTGCCATTACACTGCACCAAGGCAGGCAGGTAACAAGCCGTAGTGAGGAAAGCTTGCTTCAAGAAGCAAAAATGCTGACACAAAACCCTGACTTTAAGGGGTATATACATGATGTAGGTGGACCAACTGCGAATTTCAGGTCGTCTTCATGTACTGAAGCCGAGAAATGCAGAGGAAAGCGCAAATGTCTTGTGCCGTCGCCTTGTCCAAAACTGAAAATTGATCACGGTGAGTATTTATCGATATTACGTAAAATGCGTGCCTTGCCAAAGGTGAAAAAGGTGTTTATTCGCAGTGGCATTAGGTACGACTATTTATTGCATGATAAAGACGAAAGCTTTTTTAAAGAGCTGGTGGCGTATCATGTGTCGGGCCAGCTGAAAGTAGCGCCCGAGCACTGTGCACCGGCGGTTTTAAGCACTATGGCAAAGCCGACAGTGGAAATGTATGATAGGTTTGTAAAGCGGTTTTACGCATTGAGTAAAAAAGCAGGCAAAGAGCAGTATTTAGTACCTTATCTTATTTCAAGCCATCCGGGGAGTACACTGAAAGACGCAGTGATATTGGCGCAATACCTTAAAAAGAACAAGGTGCGTCCCGAGCAGGTGCAGGACTTTTACCCAACACCGGGTACAGTGTCTACATGCATGTACTACACCGAGATAGACCCATATACAGAAAAATCTGTTTTTGTGGCAAAATCGGCAGACGATAAAGCTATGCAAAGGGCGCTTTTGCAGCCGCATCTGCCTAAGAACAAAGTGATGGCGACAAAAGCGTTGCGCATGGCAAAAAGGGAAGATTTGATCCCGCTATTGGTGGGCGGTAGTGTGTCGCAAAGGAACTCTTCACAAAAACCACATGATGACAAGAAATCAAAAGGTAGAAATGCGCAAAATAGTAGACGAAAAAACGAAAACAATAAAGTTAGAAATAAAGATAGATCTGATAATTTTAAAAATAAACACAAAAATAAGTCGGGCAAAAAAACACATAGAAAATAGATAAAACAAAGTTTTGTGTGATATTGCAACCAAAGAAAGAAAGTGACATGGCACGGAAAAGACGATATAAAACAAAATATAAAAAAACAGTGACATCTGTGGTTGGTGGAGTGTTGGTGCTGGTATTTGCGGCACTTATGCTGTATGTGCCATCATTTGAAGGGTATATGCGCCAAATGCTGGGCGTGGACCCGGTGGTGGAAATACCTTACGTGAACTCAGACAGTGATGTAGCTGTACATTTTATTGATGTTGGTCAGGGTTCGGCTACTTTACTGGAATCCGGCGGTGAGTTTGCTTTGATTGATGCGGGACTGGCAGAGTATGCAGATGTAGTTATAGCATATATGAAAGCGGCAGGCGTGAGCTCGCTGAGGTACATGATAATGTCACATCCACATGCTGATCATATAGGTGGAATGACAAAGGTACTTGATGAGTTTTTTGTGGAGGAAATGATACTGCCAAGGCTGGACTTGGCGCCGCTACCCACCACATCGACGTTTGAAAACTTGTTAAATGCCATGGTGGAAAAAGATGTGTTTACTACTGAAGTGTCGGAAAATGCAGTGTATCTGCTAGGCAGCGCCAGCATTACTGTAGTGCACACAGGCACCACCACAGAAGATAATTATAATTTACTATCGCCGGGCTTTTTGTTTGAAACCCAAGGAATGAGTTTTTTACATACCGGCGACGGTGAAAAAGAAAATGAGGAAATGATGCTGAATGGCACAGTAAGCATCAATGCGGATGTGTTTATGGCGGCACATCACGGTAGCTCGACCAGTAACGAAGAAGAGTTTATAAATGCCGTTTCGCCACAGATTGTGGTGGTAAGTTGTGCCGAAGATAACTCGTATGGTCATCCACACAGAGAGCCAATGGAAGTGTTTGAAAGTATAAATGCTACTATACTTCGTACAGATTTGGACGGGCACGTAGTACTAAAGCCGGACGGACAAGGTGGCATTACATATGCCACGCAAGGAAAGGCGGCATAGCTATGCTTTTTTCTGTGGATAGAATAATAGGCAATAAAGTGGTTTTGGTGGGCGAAGACGAAAAGACGCTCGATGTGCCACGCTCAATGCTACCTGAAAATGCACGTAGTGGAGATATGTTCCGTTATAAAGACGGGATGTTTTTGCCTGCACCGATGGAAGCGGCAGAGCGTAGGGAAAGAATGAGTGACATGTTGCGTTTTTTGTTGTCGGAAGATGATTAGATTTTGAATATTGGTTTAGCAAAAAAATAGCGAAACACCCACAGTAAAGTGGAGGTTTCGCTATTTTAAGTTATGCAATGACATAAAATACGCAATGATTTTAACGATGATACGCCTAGCTTTTTCTTAAAATGATATCATTCTTCGCTCGTCAGCAAATCACGTAGTGCTTGCCAGCGCGGATCTTGCTCTTGTTCGGTGATGTTGCTGGTATCGTCAGTTTCCTTTACACACGCGCAGTGGCCGCTGATACCACCGCATACAGTACACGACAAAAGGCAATCATCATTATGGCAGACAGCTTGTATGGGTGCTTCCATAACAATTTCACCATACGCAAGCTCTGCCAAATCAAGGCCGCCGTCCTTTGCACGTGGATATTCAGGGTAATCACCTTGCAAATCTTCCACGGAGATGTCATATGTGCGCTCTACAATAAGCTCTTCGTCAAAATCACAAAGGCATCGCACACAAGTGGAGTGTAGTGTGGCGAAAAGGCATAGATGCAAGCGAACATATTCGCCCACGATCTCGGCATCCCACTCTAGCTTCACAGGCTTATCTACTGAATAATCAAGGTAATCTCCATCGCTTAAATCAAATATCTCTTCGCCGAATGTGTCAAGGCCGGCCTCGCGCAAAAGCCTATGTATATGCAATGTTTTGCTCAATTAGCCTACCTTCTTTCAGGTGAATACTCTTAGAATTTTGAAAAAACTTACATGTATTTTTTCACACAATCGGGCAATGCATCTTCATTTTCTGATACTGTGACGATGAAATTGACATTACCACCACCAAGTGTATCAAGTTTTTCCAAAAGCTTACCAAGTGCTTCTAAATCACGATTTAGTATCTTTAGAATTCCATCCACATAAAGCTCGACAATATCATAGTTACCAGCTAAAATTCCGGAAATAAATCCATAAAGCATGTCGTAGCCGGCAATATTATACTCGTCCATATCAACAAGGCGGCATTTATGGTCAAGATCATAAGTTAGTTGCATGCCTTTTTCGATACAAACAATATTTCCTGAAGTTGTTTTGATGGACTCATTGATGCGATCTACCATTTGTTTGGTTTTTCCGGAACCTCTGCTACCAATAATCAAACTAATCATAATAAAAAACCCTCCCAAAACAAATTTTATAGTTGTGCATTTTTATTACAAACGCTCACGCAAGCGTGCGGCACGTTCTTCAAAGCCGGGCTTGCCAAGCAGTGCAAACATATTTTTCTTGTAACTTTCAACACCGGGCTGATCAAACGGATTCACTCCTAAAATGTAACCTGAAATAGCACACGCTTTTTCAAAGAAGTAAATTAGGTAGCCAACATCATGCTCGGAGAAGCTATCTGTCTCTAAAAGAGCCACCGGTACACCACCGTCACTATGTGCTAAAATAGTGCCCTGTAACGCCATATCATTGACATGTGATATGCTTTGTCCGGCAAGATAGTTTAGTCCATCGAAATCAACTTCGCTGGTAGGCACGTTCACCGAATGGCGCAGATTTTTCACTTTGACAACTGTTTCAAAAAGAAAACGTCTACCGTCTTGTAGATACTGTCCCATTGAATGCAGATCAGTAGTGAAAATGCAGCTTGCCGGGAAAATACCTTTTTGGTCTTTTCCTTCGCTTTCACCAAACAGTTGCTTATACCACTCGTTCATCATAGCGAAATCAGGCTCGTAGCTACACATTACTTCCACTTCTTTGCCTTTACGGTATAAGATGTTTCGTGCGGCGGCCCAGCGATAGCAGTGGTTTGTAGGCTCTGCGGTATCAAGCTCTTTCATGGCAGCACTGGCACCGGCCATTAAAGCGTCTATATCAAGCCCTGCTGCGGCCAAGGGCAAAAGACCTACAGCGGTAAGAACACTGTATCTACCACCGACATCGTCCGGCACTACAAAAGTTTCGTAGCCTTCTTTATCGGCTAGGTCCTTTAAAGTGCCACGCGCTTTATCAGTGGTGGCGAAAATACGTTCTTTTGCTCCGTCTGTTCCGTATTTTTCTTCAAGTAAACCTTTGAAAATACGAAATGCAACGGCAGGCTCTGTGGTGGTGCCACTTTTTGAGATGACGTTTACCGAGATGTCTTTGTCTTCGCAAATTGCAAGAATATCACCTAAAGCCGCGGGACTAACACTGTTTCCAGTGAAAAAAACTTGCGGCGAACCTTTACAGGATAAGTTGTACTGAGCGCTTTTCACCGCTTCCATCACCGCTCTGGCTCCCAGATAAGAGCCGCCGATACCGATGACTACCAGTACATCACTGTTATTCCTGATTTTGGTCGCCGCTTGTTTAATGCGTGCAAATTCTTCTTTGTCATAATTTTCGGGCAAATCAAGCCACCCTAAGAAATCATTTCCCGGACCACACTTTTTGTGCAAGTTTTCATGAGCCATTTGTACAGCAGGCCAGATATCTGCATACTCTTCTTCACGGATAAAAGGTGCTAAGTACTTACCTTCAAAGCATACGCTCAAAACTATCATTCCCCTCGTTTATTTATCATAGATAGTAAACTGTATAACTTATTTTATCGAAATTAAACTGCATTGTCAACTAAAAAAATGAAACATAAAATGGTATTTTTGTGAAGAATGACAGTCAAAATTGTGAAAATGCACATATAAGGAAATGTTTTTGAAACGTAGGTAAGCAAAAAAACAGACTGCAAAAAGAGATTGCAGTCTGTTTTTTTAAAAAATCAAAAAAGAGTAGTTTTAGCCACAGCAGCCGGCGTTTGCATTATCGCGGCTTTTACTGTTTTGAGAAGGATCTTTCATGCACAAATGCAGTGCAGCGGTGGTGTATGCACGAGGAAGTGCCAAAATATTCGGACTATCGCCTACATACTTTTTCTTTGCATCGGCCAAAGCTTCTTCAAATGTGGCACGAGTTTTCAGGCCCATACCGCGTGCGATGCCTGTGTTGCGTGCACCTACAATATAAATAGCGCTGGTGTGTTCCTCGGCTAGGTGGCCGCAGCTCATCATGGAGAAAGCATGGAATGGGTGGAATGCGTTGGCAAAACGGTATTGACGGATATAGTCTGCGTTTGTGCCGAAATATTCACCGTATCTATCCATGTCGGGTAAAATATTCATGCTATCGTTTTGGAACATTTCATATAGTTCTTTTGCATATGGCCAGCGCTCGTCATGGAACCATCCATCGCAAATGCTGGAAACAATAAACACGCACTTGTCGCTCAAAACACGCTTGTGGCGAATGATTTGGGCACTGAGTGCCTGCATCATTTGGATGGGGTTTGTACCCATGCCATCGCCGTAGTGAAAGTTTACCGGCATACCAAATACTACAACGTCATATTTTTTCTCTGCCCAGTGCAGATATGTGCGCTTGTCGGCAAGCTTCCAGCTGACAGGTTGCATTTCTTTTGCCCAGCCGCTAAAAATACCGATTTGACGACTTTTACTATCTAAAACAGCATCACAGCAGAAGAATTTTTTGCCCATTTTTTCTTCCATTAGCATGCCTTGTTGGTCAAACTTGTTGCGCATCTCGCTGTTTGCAGATACCGGCACAAAGTCGTTACGATGCATTACTTTAGGCACATGATGGGCAGAAATGCTGCGCCAGTGAGTGATGCCGGTAGCACAATGTTTGTATCCGCCGGAATACCCGCCATAAGGGTTACCTTGAGTGTGGCCAACCAAAATAGCAATGTCAGCGTCGTACACATATTTGTTAAGAATAACATGGTCGCCGGCGGCGGTGTGGCCTAGGTCTACCAAGTTATCATAATCTTCGCTGTCGTGGCTGTCTATTTGACCGGTGGGATAAAATTCATCAAATAAATCGCCCAAAATAGTTTTCATTTCTTTTACGGTAGCACGTGGGTGCAAACCATTTGAAAACAAAAGCAGTACATCCTTTTTTTCTACACCACCGGCATAAAGCTCATCCAAGCAAGCACGAATGGCAACTTTGCGATGGCTGGTGTCGTGGTTTCCGCCTTTTACGATGTCGGGAATGATAAATACAACACTGGCGCCGGGTTTGGCATAGCTTTTAAGTGAATCCATACCAATAGGATTTCTAATGCTTTCCAAAGTAGCGTTATAAAGGCTGTCCCAGCTTTGTGGTAAACACTCGGGGTCGGGCACAGTTTCACCAGGAACAAACACATCAGTGTTTTCAGGTAATTCGGCGCTCATAAAGCCGTGGCCATATTCAAAATCCAATTTCATAAATCTTCCTCCAAGTTTATTATTGTATAAATTATCGACAAGATTTTAAATGTTATACTTTATCCATATACAAACGGATAATGTCAAGATACTCTTCGGGATAAAAACCTATTTCGCCACTAAACCGTGTCAAAGCAATAAGTCCGCCATCAATTTCAGGGATACTTGCCAGCATCTCAGCGTTATCGGTTTTTAGACCACCACCGTATACTACATCAAGGCCACCGGTGCGTTCTTTTACGAATCTTGCTATTTTCTCAATATAAGGTTTATCGGCAGGGGTTTTTCCGGGACCGATGCTCCACACAGGCTCGTATGCAATTACCACACGGCTTTTGTCTACACCGTCAAGGCCAATATCAAGCTGCAAGCCTAAAACGTCTTGCCAAGTGTCTAGCTCTTCACTTTTTTCACCAATGCAATATAGCACGGAAAGTCCGGCAGCTTGCGCCATTTTGATTTCTTCGTTTAATATTTTACCAACAACAGTGGCGGCTTCTTTACCGCTCACTCCTGCCATTTCTAAAATGCCCATTTTATCGTTGCGTTCTTCACAATGACCTATTAGTGTGCTCTGACAACCCATTTGTGACACGGCATTTGCAGTGCGATTGGTGGTGAAGGCGCCAAAGTTTCCGCCTACAGCAGTATCAGCGCGAAAAACACCTTGGCTACCTATCTGCACAGGGCTGTCGCTTGTAAGGGCACTAGTTGCGTTTAGCAAATGTGCCTCGGGTAGATACATAACAAACTCAACGGCATCTTTTGAGTAAGATTTCAAAGCGTCTTGAGTTTTTTCTACAATGGTTTTGCTCCAATCGACCATGGGCGCTAATCTGTTTACGCCACCTTTTTCGGGGGATATGTCAAAACGCTTCAGGTTCAAAAAAATGTGCTTCATTAGTCAATACTCCTTGTTATGTAGTGATATAAAATCTGCAAATCTATATAAGTATAATACTATATATATTGACTTGTCAAAATGTATAGGCGAAATTTAAGCCGAGACAGACGGGTGATAAAAAGCTTGGTGAGCAATATTTTAGCAAAATTAAATAGTATTTTTGAAAAAAATTTTATAGTAAATATAAAAAAATATAATAAAAAATGTAGATTAAAACTTTAAAATATGATAAATTTAAAATAAAAATGGGTATATAGGTGTTTATGTAACTGTTTTAACGATCTCGTTTTTGAGAATACAGGAAATATGATTCGAATTTCAAAAACACGGAGAATCTAAATGCATAACAAAACCACGAAAAGAAGAAAAAAATTATTGGTTGGGCTAACAGTAGCATTTATGATGTTACTGCTGGCTTTGTTTTTTTTCAATGTAACAATGGATAATTTGCTGGAAAATGCTATAAAAGATAATTTGACAACAAAAGCAGAGCAAGAACAACAAGAAATAAACAAAGATTTTTCAAGTGCTACAAATAGAATTTTGGGTATTGCAAATTCGATTTCATTTTATGGGTATGATGAAGATAATCTTTTTGAGTATTTAAAATCACACCTGGATATAAGTATGTTTGATGATTTACATTTTGTTGACTTGCAAGGAAACAGTGTATCTGCTACAGATACATACAAAGATTTTACAAACGCACAGTATGTGGAAGAAGCAAAAAATAATGTGTATACGACATCTGATATGTATGTTTCGGAAAAAACAGGCCAAGACACTATAAACATTGCAGCTTCTGTTTCTGTCGACGGTGAGGAAGTAGGGGTTTTAATTGGCGAGTATTCGCTAAAGAGTGTGGAAGATGTTTTAGTTGAATCAATGGTGGATGAATGGTATGTATTAATTTGTGATAATACCGGCGCAGAAGTGTTCAGCACCACAGAAGATTATATTCCGTTTGAAGAATTGGCAGAGGCTGAAATTTTGGACGGTGAATCGATAAAACAAATCACATCAGATCTTATGGACAAGGGTGCAGGTGTGGTGCACTTTGCGCTAGACGGTGTGGAAGTTATAGGTGTATATGCACCTATTGACATTAATGATTGGAGCATTGTGCTGATAGCGGATAAAGATGATGTGTTGCTGGAAGCTAGGGTGATGATTAACAGTATTTCTGTTATCAGTGTTGGTGTGTTTATAATGTTAGTCATCATTTTGATCTTCACAGGGCGCTCTAAAATGAAAAGCATAAAAGAAATGGAAAAAATTGCATATTACGATGAGTTGACCGGTGCTCCGAATGTGCTGAAGTTTAGAAAAGATATAAAAGATATACTGGCAAAAAAACCAAACGATGAATTTGCTACAGTAAAAATAGATGTGGAAAATTTCAAGGCTATAAATGAGTTATTTAGTTTTGATGTGGGAAATAAAGTTATCTGTGCGTTTGAAACAACGGCTGCTTCGGTGGATGAAGATGACTTTGTGTATTGTCGCAGTGGAATAGATGCATTTATGTTTTTTGGTAGAAAAGAGTTTTTAGGTCGTCTTGAAGAACTTACTGCACATTATGAAAATTATTTCAAAGAAGCTGTACCGGAAATTAAAAATCATCGTATATCGTTTAGATATGGACGATATTTCCTAGAGCCCGGTGAAAACGATGTAAATGAGATTATAAACAAGACAAATATGGCGCACAGTATTGCAAAAGTAAAGCATGCTAGTGGCATTTGGGATTACGATGAAGAGTATAAAAAACAACTGGTAAAACAAGCTGAAATTACAGACAAGATGAATAAGGCACTGGAAAATAGAGAGTTTGTGCCGTATATGCAGCCTAAAATCAGCCTACAAAATAGCAACTGTGTGGTGGGTGCCGAGGCTCTGGTCAGATGGATTCAGAGTGACGGAAGTATGGTATATCCCAATGAGTTTATTCCGTTGTTTGAGGCAAATGGGTTTATTGTAGAAATTGATAGATATATCCTTAAGTGTGTTTGTGAAACAGTGAGGGATTGGATTGATAAAGGATATGAATGCCCGCCAATTTCAGTGAACTTTTCACGTAGACATTTAGATAATCCGTGTTTTGTAAAAGAAGTGATGGATATTGTGGATAGTTACAAAATCGATCATAAATATATTGAAATAGAGCTGACGGAAACAGTAGTATTAGACAAGGAAAATGTACTGGAAAATGCACTAAATTCATTTAGTGATGAAGGGTTTTCGGTAGCTATTGACGATTTTGGCTCAGGATATTCTTCGCTTGGACTTTTGAAGAATTTTAAAGTAGATACATTGAAATTGGACAGGAGCTTTCTTGTGAACAATCGCGAGGAAGAACGGGCAGAGTGTGTGATTGATGGCATTATAAAGCTGGCACATAGCCTCAGCATGAATATTGTGGCAGAGGGCGTGGAAGAAGAAGACCAAGTGAATTTCCTTCGCAAAGTCAATTGTGAATCAGCACAAGGGTATTTTTATGCCAAGCCGATGACAACAGAAGACTTTGAAACAATATATTTTCTGGTGGATGTTGATGAATAAAGAATAGCTGAAAATAACAGGCTCATATGCTGAGTCTGTTATTTTATTATATGATTTTAAAAGCTCGGCATACAAAAATATTTTGATGATATACAATAGCTACAATAAAATACAAAATATGATTGTGTTTTAGTGTGCGATTTGATATAATTAGACTAATTTTACCTAATTAACAAGTGATATTTCAGATGATAAGTTGTAGTAAAGATTATTGAAAAGCTAAACATATAAAAGCGGAGTATATATGAAGGGTGTTTTTTTGAGTGGCAAATAAGTTGAAAGGAGGATGATATGCATGGGAAATAACAAACTTAATTTTGTTTATACTGAAGAAAGTGAATGCAAAGGATGCAATAAATGTGTGTTCAAATGTCCTACAAAGGCAAATAAAGCCGTGTGGACAGAAGAAGAAAATAAAATACTTATTCGGAATGGACGTTGCATTTCTTGCAGTGAATGCATTGCTATTTGTGATCATAGTGCAAGAGATTACATAGATGACACAGAAATGTTTTTTGAAGATTTGAAAAATGGCGTGTCTATTTCAATGGTAGTGGCTCCTGCTGCTGCGACAAATTTTGAAGACCTTGAAAATATTATAGGTTTTTTGAAGCATATGGGTGTAAATTTAATATACGATGTATCTTACGGTGCGAATATTTGCACATGGGGATATATAAGGGCAATCGCCGAAAACAAGCTGAAAACATTAATTGCACAACCATGTCCGGTAGTGGTGAGCTATGTGGAAAAATATCATTCTTCGTTGATAGAGTATTTATCACCGGTACATAGTCCGGTGGCGTGTGCGGCTATATACTTGAAAAAGTATAAGAATGTGAAAGATAAAATTGCATTTTTATCACCGTGCATTGGCAAAAAACGAGAGTGTATAGATCCAAATACAGATGACAGTATTAATTATAATGTCACATTTTCAAAGTTTGTAAAGTATATAAAAGAGCATAATATTGACCTTGATAATTATCCTAAAACAGAATTTGATAGCACTGACATGTTGCTTGGTTTTGCCTTTCCAAGGCCGGGTGGACTTAGTGAAAACGTGAGAATGTATTTAGGCGATGATGTTTGGATAAAGCAAATAGAAGGTATTTTTGTAATTGAAGATTACTTTAAGCAGTATGAAGATGATTTAAAAAACGAGAGGCCTGTACCGCTTATTGTAGATGCGCTGAATTGTGAGCATGGGTGCAACATTGGAACCGGAACCGACAAAGATGCAAGATATAACGACATTGATTTCAAGATAAACCAAAAGAAGCAACGAGTGAATAAAAGTGATGTAGAAAAATATGTCAAAATATTTGATGAAACGCTGGAAATCAAAGATTTTATGCGTGAATACTCTGATAAAAGTGTAGAATATAAAACTTTGACTGATGTTGAACTTGAAAATATTTATGTAGAGCTTGGAAAGCTGACGGAAAAAGATAGAAATATTAACTGCTTTTCATGTGGATATGGAACATGTGAACGCTTTGTAATCGCAATTGCAAACGGGAACAATCATAAAAATAATTGCAGGCAGTATCTTTTAGATAAGTTTAAGTCTAAGGGATTTATTGACGATCTTACCGGCTTGAAAAACAGAAATAGTTTTGAAGTTGAGATAGAGCAATGCAAAAAGTCGGAAGATAAGAGTGTGGGCGTTGTGTTTGTGGATATCAATGGGCTGAAGATAGCCAATGATACATATGGGCACAAACGTGGAGATGCGATGATTACAACATGTTCGGATATAATGAAGCATGTGTTTCCGGGGAAGGTTTTTCGTGTGGGCGGAGATGAGTTTGTGGTCATTGATATGGAAGTTTCAAAAGAGTCACTTGAAAGAAAGATGAGAGAGCTGCGAAAAACATTTGAAAATAATAATACAATTCATGTGTCTATCGGTGAAACATGGAGTAGTAATGCATACGATATCCAAGACTTAATAGCCGAAGCAGACCAAAAAATGTACGAAGATAAAAAACAATATTATGAAACAAATAAACATTTATGCGCTCGAGAATCACTGACGTGATATAGAGAAGAACTTATATAGTTATATAAAATGTTGACTTTTTCAAGAATATATGATTTAATAGTAGCGGTTGGTAAAATCAGCCGCTAGATATTTTGTATTCAAAAAGGGATATTTATAATGAAAACTGTTGCAAACAACCGATTTTATTTTTACTTTTACTTTATTAGCTTGTTTAATAAGGTGTTCTTTGGTTTGCAACAACGGATATATGAAAAGTAAAATACTTTATTGCATATATACCCGCGGTTCACAAAGAACCCCGGGTATTTTTTTATATTTAAAACCGGCAAAAAAAGGAGATTAATATTATGGTGATTGTACTGAAAGAAAAAAAAGACGAAAAACAGATGGATAATTTGCGTCAATGGCTTGAAAGTATGGGTCTCAGCCTTAATGTGGTAGACGGTGAAAGCCGGACTATTATAGGTGTTATAGGTGATACATCAGTGGTTGATATTGATGTGATCGATTCGCTTGATATTGTGCAAAGTGTGAAGCGTATCCAAGAACCGTATAAAAAAGCAAACAAAAAATTTCATCCTGAGTCGTCTGTAATCACGTTATCTGATGGCACTAAAATAGGTAGCGGGAACTTTGTGGTGATGGCGGGACCTTGCTCGGTGGAGTCACGTGAGCAAATTTGCGAGGTGGCAAATTCAGTGAAGGCAAGCGGAGCCAACATACTTCGTGGAGGCGCATTCAAACCCAGAACATCACCATATGCTTTCCAAGGTATGGGAAGTGAAGGACTTGACCTATTGATGGAAGCAAAAAAAGAAACCGGATTGCCGATTATTTCTGAGCTGATGGATCTCACACAGCTACCTCTTTTTGAAAATGTTGATATTATTCAAATTGGCGCACGCAATATGCAAAACTTTACATTGCTAAAAGAACTAGGTAAAGTAGGTAAGCCTATTTTGCTGAAACGTGGCCTTGCCAATACTTTGGACGAGCTGATGATGAGTGCAGAGTATATCATGGCCGGAGGCAACGATCAACTGATGTTGTGCGAGCGAGGCATTCGTACATTTGAGACAGCAGTGCGAAATACGCTAGATTTATCGGCAATTCCCGTGCTGAAAGAAAAAACTCATTTGCCTATTATTATTGATCCAAGCCATGCTACAGGTTATGCAAAGTTTGTACCAAGCATGTCTTTAGCGGCAGTGGCGGCGGGCGCCGACGGACTGATAATCGAAGTGCACAACAATCCTAAAAAAGCACTTTGTGACGGACCGCAGTCTTTGACAATGCAAGAATTTGAAAAATTATCGGGTCAAATTAATGTTTTACGTGAGACAATGAAATCTTTTACTTAGGAGAAATAACATGAAAAAAGTAATAGGAATTGTGGGTTTGGGCTTGATTGGCGGTTCAATTGCCAAGGCAGTTGCGGAAAAAACAAACCATATAGTGTTGGCGTATGACAAAAATAGTGGTGTGCTGGCAAAAGCGATAGAGGATGAAGTGGTTAGCCATGAATTGACGGAAGATAACTTGCAGGAGTGCTCTATGGTGGTGGTGTGTTTGTATCCACAAGATACTATTGCGTATGTGAAAGAAAACATAAAGCACATGAAAAACGGGACAGTGATTGTAGACTGTGCAGGCGTAAAAAGTTCAATTTGCCGAGAGTTATCTGTTTTTTGCCAGGAAAACAGATGCTTTTTCGTGGGAGGACATCCCATGGCGGGCATAGAAAAATCAGGTTATGTAGCAGCATCAGAAGATTTGTTTTGCGGTGCTACCATGATTTTATGTAAAGACGAAAGTACTAATATAGTAGCAATTGCGGCTCTTGAATTGTTTTTTAAAAGTCTGGGGTTTGATAAAATTGTGCATTCGAATGCCGAAGAACATGATGCTACTATAGCGTTTACATCACAGCTGGCGCATGTGGTGTCGAATGCATATGTGCAAAGTACGTATGCGGAAAAACAGTCGGATTTTTCCGGTGGTAGCTATCAAGATCTTACAAGAGTAGCATACCTCAACGAAGAAATGTGGGCGCAGCTATTTTTGGAGAATAAACCGTTTTTGGTTCCTGAAATTCGCAGCTTGGCTGAAAGAATGATGCAGTATGCTGATTTTATTGAAAACAACGACAAAGAAGGCCTAAAAGCGTTGTTGTATAGAGGAAAGAAAATGAAAGAAAAGGTGGGCTAGGGCGTGAAGAAAATTTTCGTAGATGTGTCAAAAAGCTACAATGTGATTGTGGAAAAAGGTAGCATTGCCACCTGTGGTAAACTGATACGTGAGGTGAAAGACTCCTGCACGGCGGTTATTATCAGTGATGATACAGTCTATCCACTTTATGGTGAAATGGTAGAAAAATCACTGAAGGAAAATGGGTTTTCGGTATTAAGCTTTGTTTTTTCAGCAGGCGAACGCTCTAAAAACCTTGCTACAGCAGGTGAAATTTTGCAGTTTCTTGCCGAGAAAAAAGTAGCTCGCTCGGATGTGCTGGTGGCACTTGGTGGCGGTGTTGTGGGTGACATGGTTGGCTTTTGTGCTTCGGTATATCTGCGAAGTATTTCATATGTGCAGATTCCCACCACGGTATTAGCAGCGGTAGATTCTTCTGTAGGTGGTAAAACAGGAATAGACCTAAGCTGCGGCAAAAACTTAGTAGGTAGTTTTTATCATCCGTTGCTTGTGGTGTGTGACACTAATACGTTTTCAACGCTTAGTCGTGAAATATATACCGATGGTTTGTGCGAAGTGATAAAATACGGATGCATTTTAGATAAGGCACTTTTTGATTTGTTGGCAGAGGGCAAGTTTGATGAATGCCTTGAAGATGTGGTGGCGAGATGCATTGAACTGAAAGCCGACATTGTATCGCAAGACGAGTTTGATAATGGTATTAGACAAATTTTGAACTATGGCCATACGATGGGACATGCTATTGAAGCGCTGAGCGATTATAGCATATCGCATGGTAAATCAGTGGCCGCAGGGATGGTGTGTATAGAAAAAGCGGCAGGCAGTGGCTTTGATAAAGATATTAAAAATGTACTTGATGTGTATGATATTAATGTGCAATGCCCATATACCGCAGAGGAAATAACACAGCGTGCAACGAACGATAAAAAAATCAAAAATGGGTCTCTTTCACTGATTTTGCTGAAAGAAATTGGCAAAAGTGTGATTTCACCTATACCGGTGGAAGATATTTGTGACTTTTTTGCCGGAGGAGTGGATGCAGTATGAATGTAAAAATAACTCCTACAAAGCTTAGTGGTGGAATAGATGCTATTTCATCTAAATCATACGCACATCGTATTTTGCTTGCTGCGGCTTTGTGTAAAAGTCCAACGGAAATTAGATTAAATCATTTTTCTGATGATATCAAGGCCAGCATTGGGGCGATTGCAGCCATGGGTGCTAAACTTGAAAGCAGAGAGAAAGGTATTTCGGTAACACCGCCTGAATGTTTTGAACAAGAGCTAGCAGTGAATGCAAAGGAAAGTGGAACCACTGCAAGGATGATATTGCCAATACTTACAGCTGTGAGCAAGAAAGGTGAGCTAAGTGGGGAAGGCTCGCTTATAAAAAGGCCGTTTGCGGACTTGTGCCAGGCCATTGAGGGGCATGGGATAGTATTCAATAGCCATAACTTACCGATTTTATATAAGGGTGACATGATGGCCGGCAAGTATGAAATTGCAGGAAATGTGAGCAGTCAGTATATTTCGGGCCTGATGTATGCTTTGCCACTTTTGGATGGAGACAGTAGTATTCATTTGACAACAAATGCAGTCTCGCAAGGATATTTAGATATTACAAAACAGGTGCTTAGAGATTTTGGAATACAAAGCGGATACGAGATAAAAGGCGGACAAGAATATACTTCGCCAAACTGCGTGACGGTGGAAGGTGACTGGTCGAATGCGTCGTACTGGCTGTGTCTGGGAATAAAGCCGGTAGGATTGAACCCGGATTCACTGCAAAAAGATAGACTGTTTACTGTGGTAAAAGATGAAGATGAGATTGATGCCGAGGAGATTCCGGATCTTGTTCCTGCGCTGGCGGTATATGCCACGCAAAAGGAAAAGCCTACTAAGATTTACAACATACAAAGGCTGAGGATAAAAGAAAGTGATCGAGTGAAAAGTGTCAGCGACATGATAACATCGCTAGGTGGGAAGATTACCACTGACGATACAGCGATGTACATTACACCGTCAAAACTACGAGGTGGAGTGGTGGACGGCAGTGGCGATCATAGGATTGTAATGTCTGCGGCGATAGCTTCGTGTTTCTGCAGTGAAGATGTGCGAATTTTAGGCGCAGAGGCGGTAAATAAATCTTATCCGCAGTTTTTTGAAGATTTTGCTATGTTGGGAGGAAAAGTAGATGTCTTGTAACTTTGGTGACAAAATCCGCATACAGATATTTGGTCAAAGCCATTCAGAGATGCTGGGTGTGGTTATAGATGGGTTACCTGCCGGCTTTGAGCCGGATATGGATGCAGTACATGCTTTTTTGATGCGCAGACAAGGCGGGAAAAGCTTTTCCACACCACGTAAAGAAGAGGACTTGCCACATATCGTTAGTGGCTTGGTAGATGGCAAAACTTGTGGTGCGCCGTTGTGTGCACTTTTTGCCAACAAGAACATTAAAAGCAAAGACTATGCTCAAATGGCCGATATTCCAAGGCCGTCACATGCCGATTATGTGGCACATGTTAAATATAACGGTGCAAATGATGTGCGTGGCGGTGGTCATTTTTCAGGGCGAATGACTTTGGCACTTTGTTTTGCCGGGGCGCTGTGTATGCAGATTTTGAATGAAAAAGGTATTTACATAGGTGCACACATTGCGTCGATAGGTGCCGTGAAAGATGAATTGTTTTCTTCTACAAACGTGGATTTTTCGGCAATAGATTCAGAGTTTCCGACACTGGATAGCGCAAAAAAGCAAAAGATGATAGACGAAATTGCAATGTATGCAAAAGAGTATGACTCGATAGGTGGAAGCATCGAGTGTGCTGTGACAGGTTTGCCGGTGGGTATAGGTGAGCCGATGTTTGACGGGCTTGAAAATCAAATCGCAAAAGCGGTGTTTGCCGTGCCTGCCATAAGAGGAATAGAATTTGGTGCAGGCTTTGCGGCGGCAGAGATGCCAGGTAGCATACACAACGATGCATATTATTATGAAAATGACATAGTGAAGGTGAAAAACAACCATGCAGGTGGAGTGCTAGGTGGAATATCCACAGGCATGCCACTGATATTTAAAGTGGCGGTAAAGCCCACACCATCTATTTTTAAAGAGCAAGAGTCTATAAGCTTATCGCAAAAAAATAGCGCAACACTGGCTATAAAAGGAAGGCATGATCCGTGTATTGTACCAAGGGCTGTGCCGTGTATAGAAGCGGCAGCAGCATTGGCAGTAATTAACTTGTTATAAGATATTTTGTAAGCACTATATTGATTTGATAAAAAGGAGAGAATCATGAAGAAAGATTTGGTAGGTGCTCGGGAAAAAATCGATAAAATTGATAAAGAAATATCTGCTTTGTTTTTAGAAAGAATGCAGACCGTGAAAGACGTGGCACTGTATAAAAAAGAAAACAACTTGCATGTTTTACATCCTGCTAGGGAACAAGAAGTGCTGGTGAATGTGACAAAAGGCATGGATGATGAGATGACCGAGTATGCAAAACTGTTGTATAACACTATATTTGATGTATCTCGTGTATATCAAGATAGGTGTGTGATGGGTGAAGATGACTTTTTAAGCATGATAACAGGTGCGCTTCAAAATAGGCCTAGTAAGTTTCCAAAACACGCGACGGTAGCTTGCCAAGGAGTGCAAGGCTCAAACTCTATGACTGCGTGCCAAAAGATATTTTCAGTGCCTGATATTATGTACATGAACAGTTTTGATGCGGTGTTTAAAGCTGTGGATTCAGGGCTGTGCCAGTATGGTGTGCTGCCACTTGAAAACAACTTGCATGGTTCTGTTACCGAAGTGTATGATTTGATGAAAAAGTATAATTTCCAGATTGTGAGAAGCGCTAAAGTACGTATACATCACCATTTGTTGGCGAAGAATGGAACAAATATGGAAGATGTAAAAGAAATATATTCTCATCCGCAGGCTATCGGACAGTGCAGTGAATTTTTGCAAACTTGTAAAAACGTGAAAGTGATTCCTTATGAAAATACAGCCACATCAGCAGAAATGGTGGCGAATTCAAGTGAAAACAATATGGCGGCCATTTCAGGCAAAGAATGCGTTCAGCTGTATAACCTTAATGTTTTGAATGATGATATTCAAAACAGCTATAATAATTTCACACGCTTTATATGCATCTCAAAAAGTGCTGAAATTTACACAGGTGCGAATAGAATCAGCATGATGTTTACCTTGCCGCACCATCCGGGTTCGCTGTATTCTATTATTTCTAAAATGTCTGCTGCAGCGGTTAATATCTCGAAGTTAGAAAGCAGGCCGATACCCGGCATGGACTTTGAGTTTATGTTTTACATAGATTTTGACGGCGACATCACGGATGAAAGTGTGCAAAAACTTTTGGCGCAGATAAAACATACTGCAGATAAATTCACTTATTTAGGGAGTTATTACGAAGTATGAAATATGGATTGATAGGAAAAACGCTGGCACACAGTTACTCTATGAAAATTCATAATTATCTAGGGAACAAAGAGTATATTTTACATGAGATTGCACCCGAGAAGCTTGATGAATTCATGACAAAACGTGACTTTTTAGGCATAAATATCACAATGCCGTACAAAGAAGCCGTGATGAAGTATTGTGTTTTATCAGATCAAGCGCAAAAAATAGGATGCGTTAATACCATAGTGAATAAAGACGGGGTACTATACGGGTATAATACCGATTATTTTGGGTTTTCAGAAAATGCAAAACGCATGGGAATTTCGTTTGCAGGCCAAAAAGTGTTGATTCTAGGTGGCGGAGGTACCTCCAAAACAGTGACGGCGGTGGCCACGGACGAAGGCGCAAAAGAAGTGGTGGTGATTTCACGCAGTGGGGAAGACAACTATCAAAACATAAGCCGCCACTACGATGCAGATATACTGGTGAACACAACACCGATAGGTATGTATCCTCACAACGATGGTATGCCGCTAGACGTGGCGCCGTTCACCCAGCTGAAAGCCGCAATGGATGCTGTGTACAACCCGATGAAAAGCAATTTTTTGTTGCAGTGCAAAGATATTCCCACAGCAGGAGGCTTGCCAATGCTAGCGGCACAGGCGGTGTATGCACATGGATTATTTTTTGACGTAGATGTTTCAGATTTGATGCAAGAAACTATTGAGCATGCGATGAAGATTTTTTCAAACTATGTGTTTATTGGTATGCCGGGCACAGGAAAAAGTACGGTAGGAAAACTATTTTCTGAAAAAATGGGGCTTAAGTTTGTAGATACCGATGATGAAATTATAAAACGGACAAACGAGCATCCACGGGATATTATTAATCAAAAAGGTGAAGATGTATTTAGGCAGATTGAAGCACAAGTGGTTGCGGATTTTGCTAAAGAAAACGGATATGTCATCGCCACCGGTGGCGGCAGTGTGCTTTTAGAAAAAAACCGAAAAGCTATTTTGCAAAATGGTGTAGTAGTCCTGCTAGACAGGCCAATTGAGGACTTGAATGTGCAAGATAGGCCACTTTCGGTAAATTTGGAAGAACTGAGAGCCAAGAGAATGCCAATTTATAAGAGTGTGGCGCATCATATGGTGCAAGTGGAGGAAACACCGGATATGACGGTGGAATCGGTACTAAAATGCATAAAAAAGGAGGCCTGAGATGAAAATATTGGTGATAAACGGGCCGAATATAAACTTTTTAGGAATTCGTGAGCCTGAAATTTATGGCAGTGATACATATGAAGATCTGTTAAATAAAATCACGACTCACTGCGAAAAAACAGAGGTTGATGTCGGTTTTTTTCAGTCAAATCACGAGGGTGATATAGTAGACGCTATTCAAGAAGCATACAAAAAAGTGGATGGCATTGTGATAAACCCAGCGGCATATACACACACCAGTGTTGCTATAGCCGACGCATTGAAAGCGGTGGGGATCCCAGCGGTAGAGGTGCATATTTCGGACGTTTCAAAGAGGGAAGACTTCCGTAAAATATCATACGTAAAGCCGATTTGTAAGAAAAGTATAGTTGGCATGGGATTTGATGGATACATTCATGCTATTGATTTTTTGAAAGAAAACATATAAATATAGTACGATTTAACGGATTAATATCTGGCGCGGTTTTAGCATCAGATATTTTTTTGTATAAAAATGTTGACAAATCATTTCACAGGTGATATGGTTAGTTGCAGAAGTAATGAACCATACAACCATCAAAGAAAGGAGAGATGTCGTGCAAACGGGGTTTAATGACGGCAAATTGATTTATCTGCAAGTTGCCCAGATGATAGAAGACGATATCTTGCGTGGAATATGGCAAGAAGAAGAGCAAGTACCAAGCACTAATGAGCTATCAAAAACATTGAGAATTAATCCGGCCACAGCGGCAAAAGGGCTGAATCGCTTGGTAGAGGAAGGCATTTTATATAAAAAGAGGGGAATAGGCATGTTTGTATCAACAGGTGGCAAGCAAATGATTATGAAAAAACGCAAAGAGGCGTTTGGTAAGACATATATTGCACAGATGCTAAAGGAAGCAAAAGCATTGATGATCACAAAAGAAGAACTGATAAATATGATACAAGCGCAAGAATACAGCGAGGAGAAATAATAATGGGACAAGCAGTGTTGAAGGCAGAGGGAATAGTAAAGAGGTATGGTACAAACGAGGTTTTGCATGGTGTGGACCTTAAAATAGAGCCGGGGCATATTTATGGTTTATTGGGTCGTAACGGCGCAGGCAAAACAACGCTATTAAGTATTTTGACAGCCCAAAATCCGGCAGATGAAGGCATAGTAACATACGATGATATGCCGGTGTGGGAAAACCCCAAAGCATTGAAAGGACTGTGCTTTTCGAGGGAGCTTTCTCCCACAATGATGTCAAGCAGTAACAATTTAAGGATAAAAGACTATCTGCTAGCGGCAAGTATATACTATGAAAACTGGGACGCAGAATATGCAAAAAAGCTGTGTGATAGTTTTGGTCTTGAGAAGAAGAAAAAGGTGGGTAAACTATCCAAAGGTATGATGAGCATGGTGACCATCGTGATTGCCATGGCAAGTCGTGCACCCATCACTATTTTGGACGAGCCTGTGGCGGGGCTGGATGTTGTGGCGAGGGAATCTTTTTACAGCTTGCTACTTCGGGAATATTCCGAGACAAATCGTACGTTTGTCATATCAACGCACATCATTGAAGAAGCAACAAAAGCACTTGAAAAAGTGATTATCATTGATAAAGGTGACATTATTGCAGACGAAGATTTAGACAGCCTGCTGGCAAAGTTTTGTGTGGTGTCGGGCAAAGACGATGTGGTGAGTGAAGTGTGCAGTGGTATAGAAATAGTGCATACTGAAAGTTTCGGACGCAGTAAATCTGTGTGTGTGCGTAAAAATGCACAAGACATGGCAGAGTGTGCAGGCGATGCCGATGTAGACATCTCACCTGTCAGCTTGCAGCAAGTTTTTGTATACCTCAGTGGTGGAATAGAGGAGGTAACGCTGTGAGTAGTTCAGTTATGAAAAACTTCAGACATGTTCTTTTGCCGTCTATGCAAATTTATGGAATAGTTATACTTTCGGCGGCAGTATATAGCGTGCTGATGAATATCGTCGGGTCGATAAGCACTCTTAATGCTTTGCAAAGCATGATAGGTATGGTGGTTATATTTTCGATTATAAGTTTATTTGCAATCACCAGCAGTATGTACGTTGCATATTTTGCCTTGGCGCTCAGTTACGGCGGCACAAGAAAAGGCTTCATAGGCGGAATGCAGGTGTGCAAACTAGTAATCAGCCTGATTGAAACTATTATAATTACGCTTGCGATATATATAATAGCGGCAGAAGGCATAGAATTGCCTGTTTCAGTAATAGCTGTTGTTTTTGTGTCGACATGGCTTTTTATGGGCCAAGGCGAGATTATGGGCGCATTAGTTACACGATATGGCGGATTGTGGGGCATTATAAGCATTATTTTAACGATGCTTGCATTTGGTATAATTGGTGGAATTGTGGGATACTCTGCCGCCAGTGGCACATTACCTCAAGTGAACCTTATTATAGAATGGTTTGTGGCAAATATTACCAGCGGGATGTGGCTGGCTAGTGGGATTATAGCTGTTATTTGTATAGTGCAAGTGGTGCTGGTGAAGAAAATTCTTAGTAAATCTGCTGTGCGTATTTAATCGGGAGAGAAAAATGAGAAAAATAATGAGCGAGTGGAATACAGCTAAAAGAGAGATATGGATATTGCTGGTAATTATCTTTATTGGCTGGGTAGTGGGGGAAATTATCACAGGGATTGTAATGTATACAGATAAAAATGCCGAAATGTTTTCTTTAGGCGGCATCATGGCGATGACAGCAACGCTAATAGTAGTGTTGATAGTTTCAATTGTGCAAATGATGATAAACTATGAATTGGCAATTTCTATGGGTCGAACCAGGCGTGAGTTTTTGCTGGGAATGAGTATATGCATAATGCTACAAACAATTATTATTGCGGCGTTTACCATTTTGGTATCTCATCTTGGACACGTAACAAAAGCGCTGCTTTACCCAAACAGAGAATGGGCAAGTGATACGGAGTTTGTGGGGATTATCACGCTTGATGTTTTGAAAACATACTGGTGGGTTTTGGCGATATTAATTATTCTGCCACCGATACTGGGATGCACAGTGTGTGGGCTGATTAAGAGGTTTGGAAGCAAGGCGGCATGGTGCCTTTGGGCAGTGTATATGATAATTGTTTTTATGGCGCCAAACATGACTCGTATGCTGGACGACAGCCAGCAAGGTAGCTTTTTATGGCAAGCATCTTATGTACTTAGCCATATTCCGGCAGGGGTATATGTGGTGGTAGCTGCAGGGGTGATGTTGTCATTGTTTTTATGGAATGTGAAATACTTGCTAAAGGCTAGAGTGGGATAAATTTAGTACAATAAAATAATATAAAAAATGAAACATGATTATATGTTTCATTTTTTGTTTATAGTGTGTATAATAGAATGAACATGCATATATGTGCTTAGTAAAGTGGATAGAGGACAGAAAATGAACAACTTAGAAAAATATGGATTTTCCGACAGATTTAAAAACGAATCAACGCTATATCCAGAGCTTTTACCGGCCAGAATAACAGCCCAGTATAAAGGTCTTTATGATATCATAACTGATAATAGAGAAATGCACGCTGAAATTTCAGGAAAGATGAGATACGAGGCAAGCGAGCTGATACAGTTTCCCGCTGTGGGAGATTTTGTGATGGTGGAGGTGGGCTCTGAGACCAGCAACGCCATCATTCATAATATACTTAGAAGAAAAAGCATATTTTTGCGGACAGCAGTGGGCGTAAGTGGACAAGCTCAAGTGGTGGCCACAAACATTGATACTGTTTTTATTTGTATGTCTTTGAATCAAAATTTCAACCTTAGCCGGATGGAAAGATATTTAAGTGTGGCATGGGACAGCGGGGCTGTCCCGGTGATATTGCTGACAAAATCAGACTTGTGCGAGGATTTAGCTAAGGCAATAGACCAAGTGGAGCAGATATCGAACTTTTCCGATGTTATAGCTACGTCAATGTTTGATGATGATATAGAAGAAAAACTGGCACGTTATCTCGGAGTTGGAACAACGTCTGCATTTATAGGCTCGTCAGGTGTGGGAAAATCTACCATAGTGAACAAGCTGATGAAAAAAGAAGTTATCGCAACAGCAAGCATAGGAAAATCGGACAAAGGACGGCACACAACAACAAGTAGAGAGATGTTTTCCTTGCCGTTTGGAGGCGTGTTGATAGACACCCCCGGAATGCGTGAGCTTGGTGCGGAATGCGCCGATGTATCAAAGACGTTTAGTGATGTGGAAGAGCTGACTGAAAGGTGTAAGTTTCAAGATTGCAGCCACACAAACGAGCCGGGATGTGCTATTTTACAGGCGCTTGAAGACGGTACACTTGATAATAGACGTTTAAAGAACTACCAAAAATTAAAAAATGAATCAGCATATGAAGGCTTAAGTGCAAAAGAAATAGAAATCAAAAAATGGGAACGGTTTGGCGGTGTGAAAAACCTGCGTAAAATAGGGGACGAGCACCGTAAAGAAAAATATAGGGGTAATAGGTAGCTAGCATATTTATGGTAATTAGATATAGATTATTTACATGATTCACAAAGGGAGTTTAAATGAATGTATTAAGTATTGCAATTTTGATTTTTATTATTTTAGAATCGGCTAACATTATAATTCTGTATTTTTTTCCTGAATTTAAACTCGGAAACGGCATTTCTGTGTTTAATGAGTATTTTAACACTCAAAAAAATGAAAGCAGTGGGTTATTTGTAAAATATCTTGTAAACTGGGTAGCGGGCAGTAAGCTTGTTTTTGTTGCACTTTTATTTGTTGTGTTGTTTTTGGGCAATGACTTTATAAAGATACATTCACTTGCATTTATGTGTGTTGCTGTATCCTCCTACTATTTTATGCTACACCCAATAGTTAAAACGCTTGATGAAAATGGTGATATTACGCCTAAAGGGTATTCAAAAACATTATTTATAACGATTACTAGTTTTATTGTGATATTTATTTTAGCAATTGTTTTGTATCATCTACTGTAGATAAAGATCATAACATGCATAAAAAGCAGACACTATCAAATTTTTGATAGTGTCTGCTTTTGCGTTATTTAGATAGAAGTAAGAATATTTGTGACTTCAGAAATATTTTTCTTGCCAAAATGCACATGCTCGTCATTAATAATCATGCACGGTACACTCATTACCTGATACTTTGACTTAAAATCAGGGTAATGCATCAAGTCTATCATTTCGGCTTCGACGAGCGGATTTAAGCTGGCGGCACGCTGGGTGGCCATCACTACTTCGGGGCACATGGTGCAGGAAAGAGAGATAAGAACCTTGATATTAAGTGGTTTTTGGATGCTTTCAAGTGTTTCTTTTATCTCCGGAGCGATGGTTTGGCCGGGGCCTGCCACGTTATACATTGCAACTACAAAAGAGTTTATTTCATGCCCTCCGGGCACGCCGTGGAACTGAATACCACTGCTGTTACTTGAAGAATCACAAACTTCGATGGAAGGAAGCAATCTGTCACCTGCGTTTGCAACATCAGCTTTTTCCCAAATGATTTTATCGCTTAGATCTTCAATCTCGGATATAAACCCGGCAATCTCGCCTGAAAGCGGAGAATCATCAAGCCAAGACTTTAAAATGACGGTGTCTTCAAACTTGGCAAAAATCGTCTGCAGCTGTCCTTTGATTTCACTGTCTAAAAATCCGCCACTTTCGACAGGTGCGCTTTCGGCAGGTTTTTCAGGACGTTTATATGTGTTTTGTGCAAGTTCGGGAATGTCCAGTTTTGTGTGTAGTTCAGATACGTCTTTTTCTAAAGATGTGGCGGCAACAGCACCGTCCGAAACAGCAGTCACAACTTGACGCAATTTCTTCACGCACACATCACCTGCGGCATATACACCATTGATATTGGTTTTTTGGTTTTTGTCAGTAAGAATATACCCTCCATCGTCTTTTTCCACTAAAGGAGAAATCCATTTTGTGTTGGGAACGTAGCCCGCAAAGACAAACACACCAAAACTCTCGCCGTCTTTTGCGTTAAAGCTCCATTCTTCGCCGGTTTCACGGTTTTTAAAACGTGCCGACTGCAATTTGCCTTCACCGGCAACCTCTACAATTTCAGTATTGAAGTTCACAGTTATTTTGTCGTTTGATTTCACTTGGTCCGATACAGTCTTAGCGCATGAGAAGTCATTTTCACGTACAATCATGGTGACGTGCCGCGCATATTTTGTGAGGAAAATTCCCTCTTCCACTGCGGCAAATCCGCCACCGATGACAAATAAGTCCATACCGGTGAAAAATTCACCGTCGCATGTTGCACAATATGCAACACCTCGGCCTTGAAATTCTTTTTCGCCCTTAAAGCCTAGTTTTCGTGGGTTGGCTCCGGGAGCTAAAATAACACCCAGTGTTTTAAAATCACCTTTTGTGGTGTGTAGGGTTTTAATGTCGGCATCAAGATCCATGTCCATAACCTCGGCCAAAAGAAACTCTGCACCGAAAGCCTCGGCTTGTTTGCGCATTTCCTCTGTGAGGGCTTTACCATCGGTTTCAATCACTCCGGGATAGTTTACAACCTCAGAAGTAATAGTGATTTGCCCGCCGATTTTTTCTTTTTCCAGTACTAATACACGATAATGTGCCCGTGCCATATAAATGGCCGCAGATAATCCTGCAGGCCCAGCACCTACCACCACTAGATCATACAAATTTTTTGTGTCTTTCATGAGAATCCTCCATTAAGTATACGTGATGTTTGCGAACTATAGTGATAATTTGTCAATTTATTATATAGTATAATAACACGTTATAGCCTATATGTCAATAAAATGCACTGTTTAAGTATAAATTATATGTGCGTTAACACGATGAAAATATAAAATAATAAAAATAGTAATTATTATCAAATACGCATATGAAAAATATCTTGTAGCAAGCATTGATAGTATGATACAATAAAATCATATGAAATAAGACGTATAAATATGGAATTCACTTAAGCGAGGGAATGTGATGAAAAACATTATTTTTTACATCAATGTGGACCAGCCAAAGCCGGAGCAGCGTGTTATGATGTGGATATATCTACTTTCAAACATGGAAAAATTGGGGTATTGGCATGCGCAAGAGATATGGGTGAACGGAGAAATCGAGGTAAAAGATTTTTTGGGTATACCACTGAGCAATCCGCATAAATTAACGAAAGATATAAGTGAAATTTACATTCTTGATGATGCAAATGGTAAAAGTAGGCAATACTTAAAGAAAAAATGTGGCATTCCAGAGGAAAAATGTAAACCTGTGGGAGCGTCCTTTTTAGCAATAGCAGAAGTGATGATGCAAAAATATGCAGGGGATGAAGACAAACAAGAAATATTACAGCACATAGTAAAAAACGGCCTAGGAGTGTTTAATTATTTCTTTGTTAAAAAACATCAGGCGACTACATATCATATGGTGTTTGATGTGAAAGAAGGAATGTACTACACAGAGCGTGGCGGCAAGAGGATGTATTTCCCCAAAAGCTACTCAGTAGAGCAAGCGGTGAACTGTTATGCAAATATTGCAATAGAACAAGACGAAAAATCACCACACAGATATATTCCGGAGGGTTCTGATTTTGCAGTGCAGCCGGGTGATACCATTATTGACGCCGGTGTGGCAGAAGGTTTCTTTGTGCTGGATGCTATAGATATTATCAAAAAAGCTTATTTGATCGAGCCAAGCGATGGCTGGATAGAAGCGCTTAAACTTACGTTTAGGGACTATCAAGATAAAGTAGTAATAATGAAAGAGTTTTTGACAGATAATCCAAAAGAAGGCGTCATGCTTAATGATTTTATTGATGAGAAAATTGATCTTATCAAGATAGATATCGACGGGCCTGATGTGTATACACTTTTGGCAGGAGATAAACTACTGAAAAAATATCATCCAAAGGTATTGGCGTGTACGTATCACAATGTTGGAGACGAAGAAAAAATAGGCAAGTTTTTGCGGTCTTTAGGATATGAGACAGAAGTGTCTGATGGATATATGTGGTATCCGTTCAACTATAAAGAAATTGGGCCGAATTTAGTACATGGGGTGATGCGTGGGCGAGTGCCTGCAGCTGGAGAATTAGAACTTGCGCCAATAACTATTGAAAAGAAGGAAAAAGAATACTTATACTTTTTTGATGTCACTGAGATTCCACCCAGCATAGAGCGTGTGGTAAATAAATGGATTGATGAGTTTTATGATGATGAAAATGCTGAACTGCTTTTATATTTCACACAAGACGGATTGCCGTTTATTGAAATGC
>CAYIZZ010000008.1:0-37593 GCA_964367945.1 uncultured Oscillospiraceae bacterium
AGGTTTGAATAGTCATCATAAAGTGTCATGTAAATGCCTTCAGAAGGCACTTTGTTAGCAGCGGACACAACAGGGATACCGGCGGCTATTGCTGCATCAGCGGCAGCTGCAACACCATCAGCGTCCATTGGGTCGAATGCAATTGCATCCACGCCTTGCAGTACAAAGTTCTCGATTAAGTTAACTTCTTTTTCTACGCTACCATCGCAACTTTGCCAGATAACTTCTACGCCGTAATCTTCAGCTGCTTGGTTGCCGGCTTCTATCATTTGCAGGTAAAATTCATTAACCATGTCGCCCAAGATGAAGCCAATTACAAGCTTGTCGTCAGATTCAGCTTCTGCTTCTGCTTCTGCTCCGGCAGATTCGGTCGATCCTTCTGCTCCTGCGGTAGATTCTGCAGGTGCCGCTTCAGTGCCTCCACACGAAGCCAGAATAAACATCATACATAATGCCAATAAGATACTCAATACTTTTTTCATTTTTAGCCTTCCTTTTTTTATAATATTTTTTAAAGTGCAAATTGCACTAAAAAACAAAATTGTTAAGCGCATCGAGATTGCTTTTATTTCTGCGCTCAAGTTTCGCACACATAAGTAAGAATCAAATAATGCACTTACTATTTTTTACATATCGACATGAAATACTTATTACGTGCACAACTCACCATTCCTTGAATTCCGGCATATTTTCCCAGCCTAGGGGTGAGTATATTCACTTCATTGTTGCAATATTTTGCATGGTGCTCTTGGAACCTGGTAATAAACAAATCAGAAAAGAATGTGTACTCACCACCAAATATCATGGTGTCTATCGACAGTAAATTTATACAATTCAAGCTGAGGATTGCAATCTCATCGCATATATCGGTCAAAATCTTTATTATGTTGGGCTCTGACATGTTATATGCTACTTCAATTTCTTGTAATGCCAGCTCCCTATCTGATAGATCCTTCACCCTGGGCAAATAGTTTGCACACATTTCAATCAATTTGTTTAACTCAATCCTACTTTCTAAATTTGTGCCCTTTTTAAAACATTCAATATCCGTATATCGGAAAATCTCTCCGGCGTTGTGGTGTCTGCCCGTGAAAAGATCGCCTTTTATAATCAACCCTGCGCCAATACCACCGCCACACTTAACATACATCATATTATCAGTGGTATCCGGTAAAGTCTTTACACGTTGCCATTCACCCAAAGTCGCAGCATTGGTAGTGTTCATAACTAAAATCGGTGTGTTGAAATGTTCTGACAACTCTTTTTTATACTTGGAATTCCATTCATCGCCCCACCAATATACACCTTCGTATTTATCGCTATAAAACAGCCCATTTCCTTCGTTATCAAAAACACCCGGTGCGGCAATGGCAATACTTGCAAGATTTTCACTATCAATCATGGATGATGTCAATAACATTTCAATGCCATTTTTCACAACATTCGTAAACATTTCAGTAGATGTATCGTGAGATATCTTCATGCTAAACTTGTTTAAAATTTTACCTCGAAGATCACATATAGTAAAAAGTGGATTAAAATAGTTGAACTCAATGGCTACAATATATTTTTTATCATCACAAAATTGTAACAACACAGCTTTACGACCACCGCTTGGTTTAGAGGCATCTTCCCCTATTTCTTTTACAATCTGTTCTTCAAGAAGCGGTATCAAATTATCCGATATTGCCGGCTTGCTTAAATTAAGTACTCTAGAAAGTTCAGCTCTTGAAGCTGTACCACTTCGATACAGTTCATCAAGAATCAGCCTAACATTGTACGCCTTTACCAAAGATACGTTTGCTACGTTTTTCACAATAAGTACTCCTGCATCAAATATTAAAGCTCCTAATACATGCAAAACACAGCTTTACTTTATATCATTTATAAAACAGTGCATCTATATGTATTATTTTGTGTTGACGTCCGTTTGTTACCATGTCTAACAAACTGGGCGTATCAATTAATTAATGCTATTATATCACACAGATTTTGTCGTAACAAGTGTGTGATCCTCTATATTTTATACATAATCTTTGTCTATCTTTGTAATTTTTAATGAAATTTTACTAGTTTTTGTATTTTTGTTGACATTCGTGAAACCATTATGCATAATGAATGTGATATAGTTTGTAATATTTACTTACTGACTATGAATTGAAGGTTCTACTTAACTATTTTTTTTGAAAAGGCGGTGCTATTAATGGGTAGTTCAATTAATGTAGCTGTAGTTGGCTGTGGGCAGATGGGTTTACATCATGCTAGGATCTACAAAACACTTGCGGGCGTAAATTTAGTGGCAATTTGTGAGAACTTTGAAGAACGTAGGCTCGCCTCTGCAAAAGAGCTCGATTGCATAGGTTATGCCACCATGGAAGACATGTTTGCTGCACATCCGGATCTTGATGCAATAAGCATCACTACGCCGGATAACGCACATTTGGAAGCTGTCGAACTTGCAGTAAAAAACAATGTCCATGTTTTGCTGGAAAAACCTATTGCACACAACCTAGAGGATTCGAAAAAGATTTTAGACATGGTTGAAACATATGACAAGGTGTTCCTTGTTGGGCATTTGCTTCGTTATGATCCACGTTATTATGGTTTAAAAGAAGCTATTGACCAAGGCGACTTGGGTGATTTAATCCATATGTATTTACGCAGAAACAGTCCTATTGTGGGGCCTCGTCGTTATATCGGTGCATCCGATCTTAGTATGCACGTTATGATACACGATATAGATTATGTGAACTGGTATGTTGGCTGCAAGCCTGTGAAGGTCATTGCAAAAGCTCGTAGTGTCGCACTAAAAGAACATAACATGAATGATGTTATTTATGCGCTGGTTACATATGAAAACGGCTTTATTGCTTGTATGGAAGCATGCTGGGTTCTTCCCGAAACATCTCCTACCATCATTGATGATCAGCTGGAGATAACCGGTACAAAAGGTACTGCTTACATTGATTCCTGCGACAAAGGCTTGCGTTTCGTCACAGAAAAAAATGTGCTTTATCCTGACACACGCCATTGGCCTTATGTGGATGGTGCACCCAGTGGCGATCTACACGCTGAAGTTTCAGGCTTTATCACATCCATTGTTAATGGCACACAACCTTTGTCTACTGCACGCGATGCATACAACGCTATCACTGTTGTAGATGCAATTGAGCGCTCTATATCACAAGGCGCAGAAGTGGACGTTTTAGGTTGGTAAACTAGTATTCCATATCGTTTATTACTATGGATTTTGATAAATTACACAAACTTAAACAAACTAAAAAATTATATTACTACAAGGAGAAATTATTATGAGTTGGATTAAAGATGTCATGGGTAAAGACAAAGTTATTATCGCAATGTGCCATATGCAAGCTATGCCCGGTGATCCGTTTTATGATGAAGATAAAGGCATGGAGTATGTATATGAAATGGCCAGAAAAGACTTGCTAGCGCTACAAAACGGCGGTGTGGACGCTGTAATGTTCTCTAACGAATTCAGCTTGCCATATCTCACCGATGTGCGTGTTGAAACTGTTGCAGCTATGGCAACTGTTATAGGTCGCTTGATGGTAGATGTTAAAATCCCATTTGGTGTTAATGTACTGTGGGACGCTAAAAAATCACTTGATTTAGCAAAAGCTACCGGCGCTAAATTTGTTCGTGAAATATTCACCGGCGTTTATGCTTCTGATTTTGGCACATGGGACACAAACTGTGGCGAGACAATCCGTCATAAAAATGCTATTGGCGCCAAAGACGTAAAATGCCTATTTAACATAGTTCCCGAGGCCGCAAAATATCTTGCAGACAGAGACCTAGAGCAAGTGGCGAAAACAACCGTTTTCAACTGTAAACCCGAAGCTCTTTGCGTTTCAGGTATTACTGCCGGTGCCAGCACTGACTCTCAGCTACTGCGCAAGGTAAAAGACGTAGTGCCTGATACCGTTGTTTTTGCAAATACAGGCGTGCGTTTGGAAAATGTTGAAGAGCAGCTGTCTATTGCAGATGGTGCTGTGGTTGGAACAACATTTAAAGTTGACGGCAAGTTTGAAAACGGCGTTGACGAAGAGCGCGTAAAACGCTTCATGGAAAAAGTTAATTCTATCCGATAAAATATTTAATAGAGGTATATTATGAAACCAATTGTACAGCTTGCGATAGATGTTGTTGAAAACGCTCGTGCTGCAGAGATTGCCGGATACGCAATCGAAGCCGGTGCTGACTGGCTGGAAATAGGCAATCCATTGAACAAGTTTGAAGGTGTTCACGCGATTGACTATGTAAGCAGCCGTTTTCCAAATGAATATATACTTGTAGATTTTATGGTTATTGCAGGTGCCAAGCGATATGTTACTGCCGCAAAAGACAGAGGCGCAAAAAATGTAACAGTAACAGCACTCGCCCCTGACATCACTGTAAGAGAAACTATTGAAGAAGGAAAAAAACAAGATATCGCCATTACAGTAGATCTGTTTAACGTTCCCGATATTGTCAACGCAGCTATTAAATACGAAAAAATGGGTGCAGACTATATCATGGTTCATTTTGGTGTTGACCAAAAACGTGAGAATCCCGATGCTTCCCCACTTGATGCATTGGAAAAAATAGCCAACGCCACAAAAGTACCTCTCTCGTTTGCTGTATACGACATCGAAGAGGCAATGCAGGCAGTGAAACTTGGCGCAGAAGTTATTGTAGTTGGTGAGCCGCTTATATCTTCAGAAACACCTGTTAAGGACATGAAAGAGTTTATCGACAAACTTAAAACTTTAGACGTTGTAAAGAGGTAATTATGGCTAAAATGAAAGCAGCTATTGTTCGTAATAATCCACGAAGAATCAGTATGGAAGAAGTGGATATACCGACTCCTTCCAAGGGCGAAGTACTGGTAAAAGTCAAGGCTAATGGTCTTTGTGGTTCCGATGTGCATGGATTCATCGACGAGAACTCTGCCGGTAGGGTCGAGGGACTTATCATGGGTCACGAGGCCACCGGAACAGTTGAAACCATTGGCGAAGGTGTTGAAGGTTGGAAAAAAGGTGACCGAGTTGTTGTCAACCCACAGTTCCGTTGCGGCAAGTGCTATGCTTGCCAAAACGGCTGGTTCACAGTGTGCGAACACAGCAAAATCATCGGTTCGGCATTGCGCGGATTCGTTCAGGGTGCCATGGCAGACTTTGTTATTGTCCCTGCATCACATCTGCACAAGCTACCGGACAACCTATCTTTCGAGTTAGGTGCGCTGGTGGAGCCATTTGCCAACGCAATCCATGTGGTAAATAGAGTCGGCATAAACCTTGGCGACAATGTCGTTGTTATGGGTGCCGGAACTATTGGCCTTTGCATGGTGAAAATGGCAAAACTTTCCGGTGCTGCAAAGGTCATCGCAATCGATGTGAGCGATTACAACCTAAATACTGCAACAAAATTTGGCGCAGACCATCTTATAAACTCCTTAACTTGTGATCCTGTGCAGGCTGTTCGTGATATTTGCGATGGCAAAGGCAGCGATGTAACACTTGAAGCTGCAGGCCTTGGCAAAACATACTCGCAAGCTGCACTGATGACAAGAAAAAGAGGCCGGTTTGCCTTTTTTGGCGCAGCAGCACCTACAGCAACAATAGACCTCTACCCATTTTTACACCGTGAACTAAATATGTTTGGTTGCACAGGTTTTGATGTCGAGTGCGACATGGCCATTGATATGATGTCCAAGGGCACTGTTGATGCAAGTCTCTTGATATCGCAAACATTCCCAATGTGCGATAGTGCAAAAGCAATAGAAACATTTTTAGACAAAGACACAAATGTAATTAAAATCATCATCACTAATGAGGATTAGCTATGAAAAACATACTTAAAGAACTTTGTCTACAAGTGGGTTTATCGGGCCATGAAGAGCCGGTGGGAAAATATATTCGTGCCGAGTTCAAAAAATGCACCGATGAAGTATTGTGTGACAATATCGGAAATGTAAGTGCAGTTTTCCGAAGCAAAGACCCTAATGCAAAAAATGTAATGATCTTTGCACATATGGATCAGCTGGGCCTTATTGTGAAGAACATCACTCCTTGTGGCTATCTAAAGATAGAACGGGTAGGCGGTATACCTGAAAAAATCCTGCCCGGACTTGAGGTAATTATAGGAACAAAAAGTGGTGAGTATATTTCAGGCGTCATCGGAAACCGCTCCCATCATATTACACCTATAGAGCAAAAATACAACGTCTCAAAGCTAAATGAGCTGTATGTAGATTGCGGATTTTATGGCGAGCAGGAAGCCATAGATGCAGGCGTTGTTGTTGGTAGCCCTATCATCTACAAGCCAAGGTTCAACAACATTAAAGGCGATGTTTGCTATGGTACCGCAATGGACAACCGCGGCGGCTGCGCCATTTTAATCGATCTTGCTCAGCGTTTCAAAGGCAAAGAACTCGGCTGTAATATATTTATCACAGCAACTGTACTTGAGGAGTTCAATCTTCGTGGTGCAAAGGTTGCAGCAAATTATATAAAACCTGATTGCGCCATTGCACTTGATGTTGCCATCACCGGCGATACCCCGGATACAGCTGGTGTGTTCCCTGTCAAGCTAGGTGGCGGACCGGTACTCAGCCTTTATAATTTCCATGGCAGAGGCACTTTAAACGGTACTATGCCTCATCCAAAGCTTGTCTCGATGGTTGAAGATTATTGCCAAAAGGCTGATATTCCTTTGCAAAGAATCGCTACAGCCGGACTTTTGACAGATGCTTCCTATGTGCAACTAAGCGAAAACGGTGTTCCCGTTGTGGATCTTGGTTTCCCCTGCCGATACACCCACACGGCCATCGAAATGTGTGATGTAAGAGATCTTGTTTTACTATCACAGCTTACAGAAAACATAGCGTTGCAAATAACACCTGATCAAGATTTCACACGAAGCTATATATGATTTATTTCCATATAGCAATTTGGAGAGGTTAACATGAAAAGCTATTTTTTGGGTGTGGATGTCGGTACTTCGCAATCTAAAGGTGTTATCACAGACGAAAATGGCATTATAGTTGCGATGGCCACAAGAGACCACCAAACAAAGGAGCTAAAAAAAGGGTACTTCGAGCATGATGCAGACAAGATTTGGTACGATGAATTTTGTAGCTTATCTAAAGAGCTTATAGATATCTCAAAACTGGATCCGCAACAAATAAAGTGTGTTGCGTGCAGTGCTATAGGTCCTTGTGTTTTGCCTGTAGATACCCAAAATAGTCCCCTTAGGCCAGGTATTTTATACGGCATAGACAGCCGAAGCACAGAGGAAATAGAACTTCTCAATGACAAGTTTTCTGAGCAGTACATTTTTGAAAAAAGCGGAAATGTGCTGACAACCCAATCGGCAGGCCCAAAAATATTGTGGATAAAAAGAAACGAGCCGGATATTTACGAAAAAACCGACTGTTTTTTAACATCTACAAGCTATATTGTTTGTCGCCTCACCGGAGAAAGGGTGATAGATCACTACACTGCCGGCGCAGGCTACACCCCACTATATGATCGCGAAAATTTATGCTGGAACGAAGAATTTTGCGAGTATATATTGGATGGCAAATCCTTGCCACGTTTACTGTGGACGGATGAAATTGCAGGCTATGTAACAGAAAAAGCCGCAAAAGAAAGTGGTCTTGTGGCGGGAACACCTGTAACAACAGGCACTGCCGACGCTGCCTCAGAAGCTGTTTGCGGTGGTGTAGTCTCGCCAAATCACGCCATGCTAATGTTTGGCTCGACACTGTTTTTAATCGCTGTAACAGAAAAATCTGTCACAAATCCCACCATGTGGTCAGCCCCATATCTCTTCAAGGGTAGCTATGCTATAACCGGCGGTATGAGCGCCGCCGGTTCTATAACATCTTGGTTTAAGGATCAGTTTTGCCATGACCTGATAGAGCAATCGAAAACCAGCGAGCGGAATATTTACGATTTGATGTCCGAGGAAGCGCAAGCAGCCGAAAAAGGCAGCGGCGGCATTATTTGCCTACCTTATTTCAACGGCGAGCGTACCCCTATCAACGATCCCGATGCAAAAGCAATGTTTTTGGGATTAGGGCTCAGGCATACAAGAGCTCAGATATACCGCAGTATATTTGAAGGTGTTGGTTTTGGCATCAGGCATATCTTAGAAAACTGTGATATTGGGCAAAATACCATTGTTAGCTGTGTTGGTGGCGGAGTTAAAAGCATTGAATGGATGAATATCATAAGCGATATAACGAACAAAAAACTACATATTAACAAAGTTACTGTGGGCGCATCATACGGTAATGCTTTCTTGGCGGCTCTTGCCAGCGGTACTGTGAAAGATTCAAGCGAAATCAACAGCTGGATCAGCCTAAACAAGTGTATCGATCCAAGTGAAAATAATGAGATATATGATAAATACTATGATATTTACAAAAATCTTTATCCCGCAGTGAAAGACTTTATCCACCAGTTGTGATAAATCTCATTTAGCGATGTATACTGCTTAGGCAAAGACACGTTTAGATTCTTTACCGAAACAAAAGTTGTCACCACAAAGTGGTTCTCTGATGAAGAAAAAGAACAAGACAAAGTTTCCACATGGGATGGCACAATCTAAAAAGTAGCCAACAGCGGTATTGACTTTATAAGATTGATACCGCTGTTATAGGTTTCATTAAAGGATGTGTGACAATGAGAGTTACAAATAATTTATATGTATTAAATGGTAGCTATTATTCTGCTGTAAACAACTCTGAAACTTTGGGCGATGCATATGGTATCCGCACACCAAAAGGCGTGATTCTAATAGACTGTGGTCAACCCGCCACAGGCCTTGTCATGATGAAAGAAACGCTAGCATATTTTGGTGTGAGCGAGCCTATTACTCATTGCATCGTCACTCATGCACATCATGATCACTGTGGCAGTGCAAAAGAGTTGCAAGATGCAGGCGCAAAAATAATTGTAGGCAAAGAAGATGCTGCTTACTGCACAAACGGTGGCGTTTGGGGTATGTATACGCCGTATGATATCGAACAGGCATTTCCAGCATTCACACCTGATGTCATGATAGCCGAAGATCAAAGCCTGGAAATAAACGATCTGTTGTTTGAATTTATCAAAATACCCGGCCATACCATGGGTAGCTTGGCGATACGAGTTACCGTAGATGAAAAAACAGCTTTGTTCACAGGTGATATGCTACAGCCCACTGGGGTGTATTTAAACACCTATGATTTTGGCTGGTGTGGCGATCCGTCTTACAGCCGTCAAATCACAGTGGAAAGCATCATGAAGCTACGAGATGTAAAAACAGACATGATCTTGCCTGGACATGGATCAATATGTTTGCGCAACGGAAGCGCACTACTAAAACATGCAGCGCAAGAAGCTTTTACTACCCTAAGATAAAACACTTCCTAACCAATATATTTGCAAACAACCACTTGGATACTCTCATCTAGGTGGTTGCTTGCATTAAGGCTAAAACAAAAAACACTTCTTTTAAAAGAAGTGTTTTTTATTTATTTATTTTTTAAAAATCAGGCACTCCCTTATCTTTGTACTCTAGCACCTGCGCCTGACATTAAGCGCTCTACCTCATTTTGAGATACCATAGTGGTGTCACCCGGTGTAGTCATCGCTAGTGCACCGTGAGCCGCGCCATATTCTACGGCTGTTTGTGCATTACCTGTAGTCATCAAGCCGAAAATAAGCCCGGATGCAAATGAATCTCCACCACCAACACGATCCATAATTTCCAAATCATCATATTGATGAGCTTTGTAAACTTCACCATCTGCATAGCACAATGCACTCCAGTGATTCACAGTAGCGCTTTTCACTTCACGCAAAGTAGTTCCAATCACTTTAAAGTTAGGATACTCTTGCGCCACACGTGCCATCATGCTTTTGTATCCATCAATGTTCAGTGTTTTCAGGCCATTGTCACCCTCTATTTCAAACCCAAGGCAAGCTGTAAAGTCTTCCTCGTTGCCTATCATCACATCAACATTCTTTGCAATCTCACGATTAACTTCTTGCGCCTTTGCATGGCCACCTATGGCCTTCCACTGAGAAGGACGATAATTCAAATCATAAGAAACTATTGTGCCATATTTCTTGGCGGCCTTAATAGCTGCAATTACTGTTTGGCTTGATTCTTCTGATAATGCGGCGTAAATGCCTCCGGTATGAAACCATCTAGCACCTAAAGTACCGAAAATATAATCAAAATCAAAATCCTCTGGTTTCATTTTGGATATAGCCGTGTTTGCACGGTCAGAGCATCCCACGGCACCACGCACACCAAAACCACGCTCGGTAAAGTTCAGTCCATTGCGGCAAGAACGACCTATGCCGTCATATGGCAAGTATTTGATAAGTGATGTGTCTACACCACCTTGGCAAATCAAGTCTGTTAGCAAACTTCCCACTTCGTTGTCTGCAAAAGCAGTGATGACGCCTGTTTTCAAGTTGAAACACTTGCGCAAGCCACGAGCCACGTTGTACTCGCCGCCGCCTTCCCATGCGTCAAATTTACGTGTTGTACGGATACGTCCCTCGCCCGGATCTAGGCGAAGCATTACCTCACCCATGGAAAGTTGGTCATAATAGCAACTTTCGGCAGGTTTTATATTTAAATTCACAATATTTCCTCCTTGATAATAATCAAACTCCGTTATTAGCCTTTTACAATTTCTGCAATTTTTTGGCAACTTTCTACGATATCAGATATCTCGCCCTTCATCATCCAAGAGCCACCTACTGCTTTGATTTTATCCCATGCTAGATATTCGCCCAAATTAGATGCATCCACACCGCCTGTGGGAACAAAATCAATCTGTGGGAACGGACCAACCAAGGCTTTCATTGCTTTTAGGCCGCCATATACGTTTGCTGGAAAGAATTTAATAGTTGTCCAGCCGTCATTCACTGCAGAAACTATTTCTGTGGGAGTAACGCAGCCGGGGAAATAAGGAACATTATTTTCCCGACAAATACGAGACACGTCTGCTTGATATCCCGGGCTTACAATAAACTTTGCACCGATGGAAATAGCTTCGTTGCATTGCTCGGCGTTAATTACAGTACCTGCGCCTATAAGCATATCGGGAAAATCCTTCACAGCAATGCCTATTGCTTCTTTTGCACAAGATGTTCTAAATGTGATTTCTGCTATGGGCAAGCCACCATCACAAAGAGCTTGCAATTTCGGTGCCACTTCTTCAATAGTGTTAAACACAACTACCGGTATTACTCTATATTGCTGAATTCTGTTCATTTTTTTATCCTCACTTTTTTATAATTAATTTTTTGCAGGAATTTTAACTACGATTTTTCTTATTTTTTGAGATTCGGTAACACTGCACGCTGGCTTATGTCCATCATGTGGTAAAACAACACAGAACATGCCGGGTTTCAAAATGACATACTGCCCCTCTCCGTCCAACATCTGCATATCTTTTTCAACGTCCAGTTCCTGTGTAGCAACAAGATTTGCGACGTCTTCATACCCAATAGATTCTTCACCTTCTGCAACAATATGCACATCAGCATATTTCGCATGACATTCAAACTGCTTTTTCGATGCATCTTCAGTTGTTATATCCTGCACCAATACAAAATAATCATCTTTTTCATATTTGCCCACTTCTGCACCGTACAATGTTGTAGCATATTGTACCGCTTCCACTAAATTTGGCAGCACATCCGCATAACAATCAATTCTGCTGATATAATCTAAAATCATAAATAAGCTATACTCCTTATATTTGAATTTTGTTATTAATAATATTCAAAATAAATCACTTTTACTTTTATAATATCACAGGCCAATCCATCGAAAAGTGCACCTACCCCTTTCTCAGCATGTCAATATTTTGTGTATCGGTTTCATCATTTGTAACTACATGATATCATTTGCATCATAACTTGTCTATATTTATGTTATATTTTGTTAAAATTTATAAAAAACATTGCTTATTTTGTTGATTTCTTCTATATTTAAGTGTAATATAACCGATACACTAAATGAAATTCATTATTTATCGGATTGCAGTGTAAAAGTTTTTATTAATATATTTTTAAAATAGCTATTATCAAGCCAAGAACTATGTTGTAATTTTATTTTTTCTATGATATGATTTGAAACAAACAACATGACATAGTTTAAAACAAGTATATACTATTACGAGGTCGCACATAATTAAGATGAAAAAAAATATAACTATCACAGACATTGCTTCCGCAGTGGGCGTTTCTAAGACAACGGTTTCACGCTATCTTAACGGCCACACTGAATTAATGAGCAAAGATACAGCAGAAAGCATCAAAAAGGTGATCGAGTTATTAGATTATCACCCCAGCCAATCTGCACGCGCTTTGAAAAGTGGAAAATCGAACATGATAGGTGTAGTTATCGCAGATATCTCATCGCCATTTTCCAGCGCTATTATTTTAGGGATAGAAGATTATCTTAATCAATATGGATATATGCCAATGTTTGTAAATTGTGCCAACGATCCAAAAAAAGAAATAGAACTGGTCAAACAATTACACAATAGAGGTGTTGATGGACTTATTGTAAACACAACCTCGATGAAAAGCACCTACCTGATCGAGTATGCTTTAAGCGGTTTACCCATTGTTTTGTGTGACAGAAAAATAAACAACTATACGTTTAATATTGTGTCGCTAGATAACACTCAATTATTTTCAATGTTGATATCTCACCTAAAAGAAGAAGGCTTCACTCGTGTTGCTCTTTTTAACGAGCCTTGGAACGAAAACTCCAGCAGGCGTGAAAGGAGGCAGACATTTATTTCATGTATGCAGGATATTTACGGCTACGATGCCAGTGATGATATGTATGAAATAAATCAAGAAAATCATCCAAAGGTCATGGAAAACCTTCGCAATCTTGCCGATGATACCTCAAATAAATGTGCAATAATTGGCGCCAACACCATAACCACAATACGAATTTATCAGTTCCTCCACAGGCTGGGCCTAAAAATCCCCGATAATATAGGCTTGTGCGGACCCGACGATTGGGATTGGGACGAAAACATAAACTTGACTAGATTGTTACATCCTCATATCACAACAGCTATAATTCCATCCAGAGAAATGGGCCGCCAATGTGCAAAAATGCTTCTTGATACGCTGACGCATCCTTCTGATGAAGCTTTGCATTATAATGTCCCACTTACACTTGCCACAAACCACTCAACAAAGCTCAGCTCCGGTACTTAATATTCTGTTTTATAATAATATACTCGCTCATTGGGGTATATTATTATTTTTTATGTGTATCGATTACATTTAATTCCTTCGATTTTATTTTAATATCACATTTACTATGGCAGTAAAATGCAACTATGCTATAATGTAATTACGTTTAAAGGAGGCATAAAATGGCACTTAATGAATTAGCAAAATATTTTGATCATACCTTGTTAAAACCATATGCATCAAAAGAAGAGTTTGCTGAATTTTGTACGGAAGCAAAAAAAATCAATCCTGCCATGATAGCGATCAACTCTTACCCTGTGTCGTTATGCAAAGAGTTATTGAAAGACACAGATATTAAAGTTGGCGCGGCTATTTCATTTCCACTCGGACAAACAAGCATTAAATCCAAAGTAGAAGAAACAAAAAACGCCATAGAAGATGGTGCAGATGAGATTGATTACGTTATAAACATAAGCAAGCTCAAAGATAAAGATTATGATTATATAAAACTTGAGATGGAGTCTATTGTTAAACTTTGCAGGGCACATAATGTGATTTCTAAAGTCATTTTCGAAAATTGCTATTTGACAAAAGACGAAATCAAAAAAATGTCTTTAATTGCTAAAGAAGTCAAGCCTGATTTTATTAAAACCAGCACCGGATTTGGAACAAGTGGCGCTTTAATGGAAGATTTAGAAATCATGATAAACACAGTTGAAGGTGCCTGTCAAATAAAGGCTGCCGGTGGTGTTAGGGACTTACAAACTTGCATGGCCATGATTAATCTAGGTGTTACAAGAATTGGCACAAGTAGTTCTTTGAAAATCCTAAAAGAATTCAAGGAGACCGCAAATGAAATCGCTGATTTTTAACACTCATATTATTTGCGACGAAAAAAAATCGTTTTATGGTGCTGTTTTAATCCAAGATGACCTTATCTTGGATGTGATAAAAAACGAGCATCTTGACTTAAGTCAATATACAGATGTAAATCTTTTGGACGGCAATGGTTATAATTTACTCCCCGGATTTATCGACATACATCTTCACGGAAGCCATGGCTACGATTTTATTGAAAATCCTGCTTCTGCTGTTAAGCATGTTTCAACCACCCTACCAAAAGAAGGCACTACATCTTTTTTAGCATCCCTTACTTTACTTAATCATAATGACCTTTGCGCATTATTGTCGCAATATGCCGCCATTAATGAGTCCCCCGGTGCTGAGTTTCTAGGTGTTCATTCCGAGGGACCGTTTATTAGTAAAAAGTACAAGGCACTGATGAATGAAAAGTATATTCTTTCGCCCAGTGGGGCTTTGTTTCTTGAAATGATCGAAAGCACGAAGGGAAAATTAAAAGTAGTCACAGTTGCACCCGAGCTTTCTGGCATGGATGAACTATACAGCTTAGCAAAAAAACATGATGTTTCTTTAATGGTAGGCCATACAGCCTGCACTTGCAAAGAAGCACTAAGCGCAATTGAAAATGGAGCCAAAGGATTTACACACTTATATAACGCAATGACGCAACATTCTCATCGATCTCCGGGCGCAGTAACTGCTGCGTTCTTGTCGCAAGAAGGCTTTTCTGAAATAATAGTAGATGGATTCCATGTGGATTTAGATGTTGTATTAGCCACTTATAATGCACTCACAAGCAAAAAATTGGTTTTGATAAGTGATGCTATGCTGGGACGAGGTATGGATGATGGTATTTATGAGTTTTCAGATTTAAAATGTAAGAAAACAGGAAATACCGTTCAAGTGATTGAAACAGGCCGTATCGCCGGTAGTTGCATCACCATGCTGGATGCCGCAAAGCTGATGATGAAAACAACAAATTGTACTTTAAATGAAATTGTAGAAATGGCCTCCATCAATCCTGCCAAGGTGATAAATCTTCATCATAAAAAAGGTTCGATTGAAAAAGGAAAAGATGCAGATTTTATTCTTTTGGACGATGATTTTAATTTATATGCAACATTTGCTAAAGGAAAAAAAGTCTATACTTCAGCTTGAATGTTATGAAATGCATTAACAACTACAGAAAGTGGTGTGAGAATGGCAAGTAGTATAAATTATATAGAATTTGTATGCGAGCAAATTGCAGGTGTGGGTGATGTCCGCCACAAAAAAATGTTCGGTGAATATATGATTTACGTGAACGATAAGCCTGTATTGTTAGTTTGTGATGATACAGTTTACGTTAAAATCAAAGAAGAAACGACTAAATTTTTAAAGGATAGCGAAATCGGTATTCCGTATAAAGGTGCGAAAGAGCATTATGTTTTAGACATTGAAAACAAAGAACTTTCGCACGAAGTTGTGATGATTTTAGAGAAGATCACACCTTTTCCAAAACCTCGAAAAAAGAAAGGTGTTTAAAATATCTCTTGATTTTCAAAAAGAGTGTGTCAAATATTTTTAAATTTATGGGGCGTGTATATGAAAAAATTTATGGACGAAAATTTTTTATTACAAGGCGAAGTCGCAATAAAACTATATCATGAATATGCAAAGGCTATGCCGATTTTTGACTATCATAATCATCTTAGTGCAAAAGAGATTTACGAGGACAATAACTATGAAAACATTGCTAAGGTGTGGCTTGCCGGAGACCATTATAAGTGGCGACTGATGCGAAGCAATGGTATCAAAGAAGAGTTTATCACAGGCGATAAAGATGATTATGAGAAATTTCACGCCTATGCAAAAACCATATCTTATGCCATCGGTAATCCACTGTACCATTGGAGCCACCTTGAGCTACAAAGATATTTCGGTATAGACGATCCGCTTTGCGAGGCGAATTCGCGAAAGATTTATGACAAGTGCAACGAAATATTAAAACAAAAAGATATGTCAGCGAGAAATATAATCCTTCGCTCTAATGTAAAAGCCATGTGTACCACCGATGATCCCAAAGACGATCTTCGCTATCATCGTCTGCTTGCTCAGGAGGGTTTTGAGTGTTTGATTTTCCCAACATTTAGACCCGACAATCTAATTCATATTGAGCGCTCAGCGTTTACAGACTATATGCATTCATTGAAGGCACTGGGATACAGCATTAGCAATTTAGAAGAGCTACTTTGTTTTCTTGTATCACGAATAGAATATTTCCATGCTAGTGGCTGTAGGCTTTCCGATCATGCCCTAGATGTTGTGATGTATTCACCATCTACTCAACAGGAAACCGAGATAATCTTTGAAAAAGCGCTACAAAAAAACACCCTGTCTTTACACGAAGTAAAAAAATACAAGGGATTTATTTTGAATTTCCTAGGCAAGGAATACAATAAACGAGGCTGGGTTCAGCAGTATCACATCGGTGCTATGCGTAACAATTCAACAAAGATGTTTGAGTGTATTGGCGCAGATTCAGGATTTGATTCCATAAACGATGCAAGCATGGCACAAGAACTTTCATTGCTTATGGATAGCATGGATAAAGAGTCCACCCTTCCAAAAACTATACTTTACTGTTTAAATCCTGCCGACAATGCTGTTCTTGCCTCGATGCTTGGCAACTTCCAAGGTGGCGGAATTGCAGGAAAAGTTCAGTTCGGCTCTGCTTGGTGGTTTTCAGACACAAAGCATGGTATGATTAATCAAATGCGTGAGCTTGCGGCAATGGGTATGCTGTCGCAGTTTGTTGGAATGTTAACTGATTCGAGAAGTCTGCTTTCCTTCCCTAGGCATGAATATTTCCGCCGCATACTGTGCAACGAGCTAGCGACACTAGTAGAAAACGGTGAATATCCTGAAAACTATGATATATTAGGAAAGATAGTACAAAACATATGCTTTAACAATATTTCAAAATATATTCAAATGGATTGATTTCTATAATTTGCAATAAATGCGGGGCAATATTTGCCCCGCATTTTCTGCGCTTTACTATATATAAATATCACTGTATAAATCAGCTAACTTTCCAACCTCAGACTTAATGGAAAATCCACATTTTCGGGCGGAATCGATGTAAGATGTTCGCTGAGTTTTAGGAAAACTTTCAATTTCTTTTGACCAATATTCAGCGCCGGCGTCAAGATCTAAAAACCTAACATTATTATTAATTTGTGCACTTTTTGGAACGCCTGTAGAGCACATCACATCAAGGCCGCTTACTTGCGCCTCTACCACCACCATGCCAAGCCCCTCAAACCTTGATGGCAAGATAAACATATCCATTGCTTGGTAATAGTTATACGCATCGTGTACCGAGCCTGTAAATATCACCCTGTCTTGCAAATCAAGATTTTGTGCTTTTTGTTTTATTTTTTCAAAATCCTCGCCATCTCCAACCAGCAATAAACATGCTGTATCATTCTTTTTTGTGTAATGATTGAAAATGTCCAGTAAAAATTCTTGGTTTTTTGTGGTGCAAAATCGGCCAATGTGGCCAATAACAAATGCATCCGAAAGGCCCAGTTTTTTGCGCAACTCGACCCGCACATCATTATTATACGCAAATTTTTCTGTTTCTATAGCATTGTTTATCACAACAAAAGAACCATTTCTTCCAAACAACCATTCGCCTGCATGTTGTGAACACGCCACTAGATGTGTGGGATATACCTTTGCAAACGGGCGCAAGATATACTTTAAAATATTCCGTTTGGTTTCGCCTTTACCCGCTGTGGAGTGATTGTGAGCAATACGTACAGGCACACCGGCCTTTTTTGCTGCCCTAAGGGTAAATACACTTAGGGTATTCATGTGAGAGTGTACAATATGATATTTGTTTTCGCTAAAAATACGACACAACTCAGCTGTATACGCTGTAATGTTCTTATATGCAGGAATCAGATAAAAACGTGCTCCCATATCCAGCAACTCTTGCGATGGCTCTTGTGTAGAATCCGTATCATAAAAGAAATCAAACTGATATTTTGTTTTGTCTATATTACGGTAATAATTAAAAACTACAGACTCTACCCCTCCATTTACCATTTGGCCAATAACATGGGCTATTCTGATCGGTTTCGATGCTTGCATGGCGTGCTCCTTTTAAATTAAAGACCCTCTATGGGATTGCTTGCTGGTATACATTCAATAAAAATCGGTGAAGACGAAAGTGTGACATCCACAGTGCCTGTCTCTGCATTAATAGTATTATCGTTTGAAAAAATATCACGCACCACCACATGTGGGTACTGCACATTCAAGGTTAGTGTATCAGAATCTTTCAGCGTCCATGCAACAAATACAGCAGTGTTTGTCGCTGGTTTTTGAAACATAGCAACAAATGTTTCGTCCGATAATCCGCTAAAGCCCACAAACACAGCATCTGCCAATGTACCCGCCACAGTGTTATACGCAAGATAGCTATATTTTGCCGACAATGGCATATACGGGTCTTGCCATCCCCTTAGCAGGCCAAAATTATGCTCAGGCTGGGTGGGGTCTATACCATCGTTTATAAGATCATACCAAAATATTTTGTCCACACCGGCGGCTATTCCCAGCACATACGTACGAGCTAAGTATTCCGCTGCTTCCATCTCGGAAACGCTGTAATCCGACTGAGCGCTGGGCCACCCCACCTCAGTCACCCATAGTGGGAGATTTACATCATACTCCTCCAAAAAAGCCGGCATTTCCACAGCCGCATAGAAAAAACCTCCATGCTCGGGATTATTAGGCTGTGTATACGGATGGTAGGATAAGGCATCCATGTATTCCGCGGCACCTAATGATAGAATTTCCCCTATCCATTCGATATCCACGCCGCTGGTAGCACCACCTATAACGGTAGCATCAGGATTTACTTCCTTTATAGTGGTATATGCCACTTTTAGCATAGAGACATAGTCTTGCGGTGGTCTAGATGTAATATTAAAAGCCTCATGGTTGTACTCGTTCCATATTTCAAAATGGCTTACACGAGATTTGAAATGTTCTGTCACTGCTTGAACATAGTTAGCGTACGCCAGTAGAGCCTCTTCGGTATGCGGTGGCCCGCCTTCATCGTAATGTGGGTTGCCATACGCCAATATTAAGACCGGCTGCAGTCCTGCGGCGATAGCCTCATCCACAAAATAATCCCATTGCTCAGGAATGATTATAACGCCTTTTTCTTCCTCTGCCATACTCCAGCGCACTTCATCACGTATCCATCCTGCCCCACTTAGTGCGGCTGCATTCGCCTTTAAAGACACATCCCCCTCAAACCACGGCAACCCATAGTGGGTGCAAACACCAAAAATATCAGTGGTAGTATTATCGGTGTCATAAAAAGGCATCACACTAAACGGCGCCGAAAATGTGTTTTCAATATATTCAGACATATGTACTGTCAGCTGATAACATCCATTCTGGGAAACATCTGCATTTACAGTAACTTTTTCCGAAAGATTTTCATCTATATTTTGAGTGCCACTGTGCACCATTATATTCTGTGAAAGTTCGGTGATACTATATGTGAATATTCCTGCATCTTGCGAGGTATTATTCCCACTTCCCTCTATAGAAACTAAACATATGCTTAGGTCAGTAGGCGCAATATGCGGTAAATCGTCTGAATAATTCACTATAGCCATGTCAAAACCATTCAGTGCATCATCAAAAGCAGCATATGGCAAAGTGAAAGTTTTGCTCAACCACTCCCCACTGTCAGACAACTGCACAGCCTCGGAGGCATGCGCATTATTTTCTGATAATGCAAAATCAAAGTTTATACTCTCACCTGTAAAATAAACATTTCCCAAACGCTGTGAAGTCATCTCAATTTTAGGTGCCGAAGAATTATATAGCAAAGAAAAACACCCACTGCCAACATCTAAATACTTCACTGTAACACTGACAGTAGAGTGTGTATTATCAACTAAGTCTGATGAAACATCAACTAGTATAGAAAATATGTCTTTACTTGATTTCATCGAAAACGGCATATTTTCATCCACATCAATATCCATCGGCGTAAAATATGCATCTGCGTACGATGCAGAAACCTCACCTATAATATCAGGATGTATAGCCTGGGTAGCATCGTTTTCAATAACATCACCATCAAGGCCAACACTCTGCACGCCGGCCCATATAATAACACCTAAAACAACAACCAAACAAATGGCTACAATAATACTGACCAAATATTTATACACAGAAAACCCCTCTTGAAAATCACTGTCGGCGATAAGGCCAGGTTAATTTTGTTTGGCTAAAATATAACACAAAAAATACAGATGTGCAAACAAACATATTCATATTTCACTTTTTACAAAGATTTAACATCTTTTAGCTAAAATCCACAAAAAAACAAAATTTTGTTTAAGTGTCGATATTAAACATAATTTACTTAATAAATTTGAATTTTAATATATATGACAAAAAAGTTACAAAAAGTAACGCTTTAATGAACGAAAATTTCAGTAATTGTAAGTTGTATTTTTTTCGTGCGGCAAAATTAGACAAAATACAAGTTTAATTAAAAAATTTGTTGTAAAATCGCAAAAAAAGTATTGTATAACGAAAGCGATATTGATATACTTTACAAAGTTTGGAAAAAATCCAATGATGATTACACGTTAAACAAGAGGTTATAAGTATGACAAGGCGAAACACGACAGCAACCTTTGATATTCCACAGATGATGCTTGATGTTATCACGGTTTTTATTGCTTTTTTCATTTCCTACTCGGTTGCAAAAATATTTAATGCAGGCATAGATCTTGAATATCATTTATGGATGATGTTTGTATATGCAGTAATTTTCGTATTGGCCATGGCGCTGAATCGAATGTACAACCTGACAACATTTTATTATATCGACAGAGTTTTTATGCGTATTTTTTATTCCTCAGGAATTTCCATTTCATGCATTACTTTGATTATCTTCATGACAAAACTGCTTTCTTCCAGTCGGCTTATGTCGGGCCTATTTTTCGCTTTTTCTATGGTATTAGTACTAATTCAACGAATTTTACGATATCGAGCACGGCATACAATTCCGTTTCGCAGTGAAAAACAAGCGCTGTTTATTGGAACAAATGATAGCTATGAAAAATATATAAGTTATTTAGACAAAACAGCAATGAACTATGCCTTTATAAAGAGTGAAGAATATGACAGTGAGTTTACAACAGATCTTGTAGGCTTTGAAAAATTTTTAATGCGCAAAACATTAGATGAGGTAGTTATAGCATATAATCAGGATACTGATTTCGATTATGTCAAGTACATGAAAATATGCGAAGAAATGGGAATCACCATACGTTTAATTTGGGATATGAAGGGTTTAGATATCTCAGAAAAGTATGTGAGTAGCATCGGCACATTCCCTGTTGTGACATATCACAGTGTATCATTTAATCAAATAGAGCTATTCGCAAAAAAACTAATGGATTTCAGTGCATCATTCATAGGAATAATTCTATTGCTGCCAGTGTATATCGTAACAGCCATTGCGATAAGGGCAGAATCTAAGGGACCGGCAATCTTCAAGCAAAAACGTGTCGGCATAAACGGCAAGGTATTTGAAATATATAAATTTAGATCTATGTGTATCGACGCAGAAGAGCAAAAAGCAAGGCTGATGGCACAAAACAAGGTCAAGGGTGGGTTGATGTTCAAAATGGACGACGATCCACGCATTACTAAAGTGGGTGCTTTCATCAGAAAAACCAGTATCGACGAGCTGCCACAGCTGTTTAATGTGCTGAAAGGTGATATGAGCCTTGTGGGAACAAGACCGCCAACCATTGATGAGGTTAAAAAATATAACCGCAACCAACACAGGCGCATCAGTATCAAGCCCGGAATAACGGGAATGTGGCAAGTAAGTGGACGCAGTAATATTGTGGATTTTGATAAAGTAGTGGAACTGGATAAGATATATATTGACAGCTGGTCGTTGTTTTTGGATATAAAACTGTTATTTAAAACAGTGGGTGTGGTACTTAAACATAACGGTGCATGTTAAATCAATCTTAAAAAGTAGACAAGTAACTATTGTCTACTTTTACCTTGTAAAACCAACATATCATTAATAGAATAAACAAATAATAGGAGTATTTGAATGAGCAATTTTGTAAAAGTGTATCGCAATAAAAGCTCGGTGGTAAATGATGCATTTGATAACGCTGTGTTTAACTTGTGCATGAACAAAGAACGACATGGCTATAAAATGTTTTATCTTTGTGGCTGCGAGCCAAGAGTGGGCACCACCTCTGTAGCGGTGGAATTATCTATATCGTTATCTGTTTCGGGGTGGAAAACACTGCTCTTAGACGGCGACTTACGCAAAGGCAACGATTACAAAAGGCTGAACGAAGAGGCCTTTGTGGGCTTGGCCGACTATATAAACGGCAAAGTGAGCGAAGATCAAATTATTCATGCCACAAACTGGGACAACCTAAAGTACATCTCATGCGGAAACATTGGTGATGATAACCCTTTGAAAATGCTGTATTCTGCCAGAATGGCCGATTTGATACAAAGCTTGAATGAAAAATTCGAGTATATTATTATTGATGGGCCTGCACTCAGCTCATCTGTAGATTCAGGATTTTATTCCCTGCGTTCCGATGCCACCGTACTGGTAGCGGCTATGGATGGTTCACACAAAAAATATTTAGAACAAGCATATCGGCGCCTGATTAAAAATGATGCAAATGTCATAGGTGTGATTGAAAACAAGGTGAGTATGAAAGAATATCGCCAATACACCAAAGATTATGACTATTTTAACGATAAAAAATTTGTAAATAATTCTTCCACACAGAAAAAAATCACACATAACTCATCCCAAAATACAACAAATCCAGAGCAATCTGCAAAAGCGCATGCAAACTATAGCAGTAACACCCTAAAGCGCAATGGTGTGAGTAAAAAAGGAGACAACACATAATGAAAAAACCAGCTCATGTCCTAGTAGCTATATTGTGCAGCGTTTTGTTTTGTTTTTTCATGACATTTACAGCTTACGCAGCGCAGCCGGTATATTCCGGAATAACCACAGAAGATTTAGAATACGCAAACCCATATGTACATATATCAGACTTTGAAATTATAGAGGGCGTAATAGAGTCACAAGAAGATTTCACCTTGCGTCTTTATGTGACAAACGCAAATCCTCTGGCAGATGCACATAATGTAATGATGACACTGTTTTTCTTGACAGACACCTTGCTGAATACACCCATTGGTGAGACAAATCAGCACTACATAGAGTTTTTAGCTGCAGGCGAAACCGAGGTTATAGACCTGCATCTGAAAATGCAAGAGGTTCCATCGGATGCTACCGAAGATACAGTATTGCCATCTGTTCCAATGGAATTCTTTTTTGAGTATATTGGTATGCATGGTACAGGCTATGAAAACAGAACTTCCATAACACTGATGCAAAATCATAAAAGCGAGCTTGGTATACAAGCGGTAAACATACCAAATACTGCAGGCGCAGGCCAAGACACTCCCGTTGAAATGAGCATCCTAAACATCGGCCAAACAGACCTTGAAAATATCATTGTAACTATAGATGGCAACTTTGCCCAAAGCCCAATTATTTTTGAACAAGCATCATTAAATATAGACGAAAGCTTTTTGCTTAACGAAGACTTTATGTTCACTGATTTGGGCGAGGAAATCATAAATGTGAATATAAGCTATGAAAACACTCAAGGGTATGCGTATAGCATGCAAGAAGAAAGCTACACCATCCAAGTGGAAGAATCCTTACAACCAATTGCGCAAGATACTATGCAAGTAAGCACACAGACAAATATATTTGAATCCAACAGTTTTTGGTTTTATATTGTAATAGCCTGCGGTGCCGTGGTGGTTTTAATTATTATCGCTTTGTGCATGAATCTAAAGCATAACCGCAAGAAAGGGAAAAAAGACTGATGGAGAAAATTATTCACATAGACTATATGCGATGCTTAAAAGCATTGATACGCAAGCTACCATTAGCTATTGTTATAGGCATACTTGCCGGTATTCTGGGGGCAGTGGCATGTTACTTTGTGCTGGATGGCAACAATGCATACACCGCACGCTCCAGTGTATATACACACAGCACCAATACATACGGTAATGCAGCTGAGGGCGTGCAATATGCCGAGCTGGTAAAAAGCCTTACCGTGGCAGAGCGCGCTTTAGATATCATGGGAAACAGCGAGCTTAGCGCATACGATATCTATGACATGGTAACGCTGGATTACGATGACGAAAGTGTATATGTAAACAGCTCAGCTGTAATCAACATATTCGCAACATCCCAAGACTCTCAGCTTGCTGTCGAGGTAGCAAATGCTGTTGCAGAGGGTTTTGTAGATGAGGTGAACTATATCATGCAAGAAACAGGACGTCTTGCCGTGTTGGATGTAGCTTTGATAGCCACAACGACATATAATGCACAACAGCAGTTTTGGATAGTAACATCAATTACCGCTGCGTTGGCGTTTTTCATCACATGCTTTGTGGTAGCGCTTTTAGAAGTTTTGTCTTTCAGGCTGATAACTATTTCCGACGGCACATTGTACGGAAAACTTAATATCATAGGCGTTATTCCAAACAACGACGAGGTATAAATAAAAAGGGAACGCGTTATACTGCATTCCCTTTAAGTTTTAAAATCATTTATTCGCTGTATAAAGTGGTCACTAAAAGTTCGGGGCGGTTGAAAAACCTAGGTAAGGCGGCATCCCCTATTCCACGGCTTGATATCAATGTGGCGTTTCCGTTTTGGAACATTCCCGCATCGTATTTTGGAAAAAACTCGCCGTATCCGCTAAATACTCCACCCAAAAACGGTATGCGCACAATTCCACCATGCAGATGTCCCGAAAATACCAAATCATATCCCAGTGGTGCAATAAGATCAAAATTATCACTACCATGATAAAGCAAAATGTTGAAAAGTTCACTATCTGCCGGCTCGAGATGATTTGCAACATACTGAGCAACATATTTCTGGCCACTCAGCGCTATTTTTGCATTGCCGCTAGTTAAAACAACAGTAGTATCATCTAAATGTACCACTCCGTTTTCCTGCATCACATCTTGATATTGTGCATATTGCACCTGGCTTGCAGGATCAAGTTCATGATTACCCGTCACATAATAAACAGGAGCAATTTTGGCAATACCCTCGGTCATCTGCTGTGCCGAGGTAATATCAGGATGATCTTCATCCACGATGTCACCTGTAAGTACAATAATATCGGGAGCTATTTCGGCCACAGCTGCAATTAAATCCTCCTGATTATTCCCAAAATCTTTGTTATGATAATCTGAAATTTGCAAAATACGATATCCGTCAAATTCCTGTGGCAGTTGCGCGCTGGTGTAGGTATATTCACTCACCTGTATCTGCGTGTTAAATCCGGCGGCCAAAAACACAACAAACATCAACACAATTACAGCGATAATAAGCAATCGTTTGGTAGTTTTATTGGACATTATAAAATCCCCCATTGTTGCTGCATACATTCGAATAATATTTTCGACCAGTATACCACAACAAAATTTGTTTTACAACCAAAGTGCTAAACGCACCAAATTAATAAACGAGGATGTAAATGACAGTTTATATTACAGCAACATTCTTTTCAATGTTTTTTGCAACTCTTGCTGCAACGTGCGAGCGTGGCATGGCTAAATTGAAGGCTGAAAATAGCCTTCAATATCTGCAGAGTATGGCAAACAGTCGAATATTTTTCGCCATATGCTCGGCTGTACCTATGATTTTGGTGGCGGCACTGCGCCATGAAGTGGGTACAGACTGGTTTATCTACAGCGAACATTTCGAGAGTATAAATAACGGCGGCGACAGCTTTTCCGAAATGGGTTTCAACCTGTTAAACCGCATCGTTTATCTGATTTATCCGGATTTTGCGCTGATGGTAGTGGTATGTAGTGTTATCACATATGGTTTTGTTTTTAAAGCCATATATGATCAGTCGACAAGCTACACCTTTTCGATTTTGTTTTTCCTGCTTAACTCTCAATATTTTAACACGATGAATCAAATGCGTCAGATGATGGCTGTGGCTATATTTTTATATGCGATGAAATATATAAAACAGCGCCGATTGCTAATGTATTTATTTTGGATTTTACTCTCATGTACACTGCACACCTCGGCATTCATGATGATCCCGCTATATTTCTTGTACGGCTTTAGAATAAGCCCTCTTTTGCACATTAGCAGTATTATTGCCGGTGCAATATTAATAATTCCTCTCAGCCGTGTGGCGGTTTTCCTACTTTCAAAAACGTCTTACGGATGGTATTTCGACTCGATATACGCCACCACAACAGGGTTTTATTTGATAGGGTTTGTCTTTTCGGTAATATTACTAATGTTATTTGATTTTTATTATCAGTACGGCGATGAGAAAAACGATAAAGACTATAACTTCATGGTGAATTTATATTGGATAGCCACACTAATGGTGTATTTATCTGCCTCAGTACCTCAATCAAGTCGCCTTGCACATGCATTTGTGGCCCCCACCATTCTTTGCCTTCCTAAAATGTTGTTGCGTGAAAAATTCCATCACAGACGAGTGGTGCTCACCATATTAGTGATTGTATTCTTTGCTGTAAAGCTGATTTATGACATATATCAAAACAACTGGTATGATGTGATACCTTACCAAACTATTTTCAGCCTATGATATGGAGAAAAAATGAACCAAAAGTTTAAGATATTTGCGGCTAATATATTTAGGGCTGTATCGGTAAACATAATCCGCTTGATGATTTCGGTAGTACTTACTTTATTCTTACCCAGAGTGATGGGTGTAGAAGAATACAGCTATTGGCAACTATATCAGTTCTACCTTACATATGTGGTGTATTCATCCCTTGGTTGGTGCGAGGGATTGTACATGAAATACGCAGCTCAAGAGTATAAAGACCTTAATAACCGTGAAATCTCGGGACAGTTTTGGGCATTAGCGTTACACGAGGTGTTATTCAGCACGGTGGTTGGCTCGGTGATGGTTTTTTACATAAGTGGCCAAAACAAACAAATAGCATTAACGTTTGCATTCATCTCGGCGATACTGGATATTTTACGATTTTTCCTACAAAGCTTATTACAAACAACAAATCGAATTAAAGATTATTCAAAAATAGCTATCACAGAGCGTCTTTTGTTTTTTGGTCTGGTGATTTTGGCGCTGAGTATGGGCTTGCGCGATTTTCAGTCGTTTATTTACGCTGAGTTGCTGGCTAGATTTTTGTCATTGATTTTAGCGATAGCAGTTTGTAAAAAACAAGTATTTACAAAACCTCCAAGCCTAAAAGAAATTTTCAGTGATTCAAAAGCGGTGGTAGGCCTTGGCTATAAGCTGCTTTTGGCAAATCTAGCCAGCCAGATGATCATAGGCATTGTGCGCTTTTCCATAGAACAGTACTGGGGTACAGTAACATTCGGTAAAGTATCCCTTACGCTAAGTCTTTCAAACATGGTCGTCAGCTGTATCGCCGCTATTAGTATTGTCTTATTCCCCATGCTAAAGCAGACCGATGAGAAAAAACTAGCCGGGCTTTATGATGTTGCTAGAACAGTTACCACCATACCAATTTTGTTTTTGCTGGTGTTTTATACACCTATTATTATATTGTTATCCATGTGGTTGCCGCAGTATGCCGACAGCCTAAAGTATTTGGCGGTACTTTTACCTGTATGTATTTACGAGTCTCGTACATTCATGCTAACCAATACATACTTCAAGGTCTATGGCCAAGGTGGCAGAATACTACTGGTGAACGCTGTCACTGTTGCGCTCAGTATTTTACTTAGCGGTATAGCGGTGTTTGTCTTGGCCAGTTTGGATCTAGCTGTTGTGTGTATTGTAATACTGGTAGCTTTTAAAAACATCTTTGCCGAGTTGCTGTTGCAAAAAAAGCTGTGTAGAAACGCATGGCCAAATATCATTTTTGAACAAGTACTTACCTGGGTGTTCATTGCAGTAAACTGGAATCTCAATGGCGGCATGGCCACTATTATATATACTGTTTGTTTTATTTTATATCTGGTTTTACAAAGAAAGCAATTGCAGTCTACAGCAGGTATGCTAAAAGTATTAACAATGCGTGATGGTAAATAACCCTGTATGCGAAAGGCACTTCCATGAATAATATCACAACTAAAAACAAAGAACGTAATCACTCTATTGATATTTGCAGGTTCATTTCGGCTATTAGTGTGTTGGCTATTCACACCATGCTATTTTCCGATATTGCGCCACTATTCAATGATATTTTTATAAACATTGTATTTAGCAGATATGTTGTCCAGTTTTTTATATGCATCACAGGCTTTTATTACTGTAAAGCACTTATTGAAAAAAAAGCTATATTTAAAAAGCAATTCCTCCAAATGCTAAAAACATATATTGTATGGACAATAATCTACTATACTGCCAGTTTTGTTCAGTCCGTACTAATGAACAGCGAGCCCATACTGCAGTTTTTGGTAGAACGGGTGTTATTTTTCTTCACTCAGGGAAGTTATCCGCATCTTTGGAATTTCCCAGCTGTTTTATACCCAATGTTAATTATCACTGCAGTTTTCAAGCTGTTTGGTGAAAAAGGTGTTTTGGCCATTTCACTGTTTAGCATAATTTTATTTTGCATAGGTGTTTTGGGCACTCCATATAGTACTGCAGCACAAGATATACCGGTGCTATCACAACTGTTTCAGTGGAGCGGATTTGCCACTTTACGAAATATATTTATGATAGGCTTGCCTTTTTTCAGCCTTGGATATTTACTGGTTATAACACAAAAATGGTACAATTCATTACCAAAGCGTGTAACATGGCTATACATGGCAGTAATACTGGCACTGTACATTGTAGAAGCTTTTTTGGTGGTGCTGGTGTTTGACAGTGTGAAAAAATCGGAAATTTTATTTTTAGTGTATCCGTTTGTGGGCATGCTTTTCATCATGCTACTCAGAAACCCACTTCCAAAACTGGCAAAAACATCGGACTTACTGCGAAAATTGGCAAATTTTGTATATTTTGTGCATCCGTTATTATATGTTGTGATAAGCCTAGGTGCAAGTATGCTGGGATTCTCTGTAAACGGTGTTTTCATGTTTTTTGTACTGCTGGTATTATCTGTTTCTTCGGGATATATCTTAATAAAAATCAACACATCATGGAGTAACACATTGCTGGGATTGCCGACAAAACAAAAACGCAGCACAACTATCAGCGAGGTGATAAAGTGAGCGCTAGTATTTCAAAAAGAAATAACTCTATTGATTCTTTCAGACTGATTGTAGCGATCTGGGTAGTGTTTGGTCATGCCGACGCTTTTATGGATATCAGCGAAAACCTTCATAATTTAAACCGTTATGTATGCCAAGTAGCCGTTGTTTATATGCTAGTTGTGTCGGGATATTATTATATACTGGGATTACTGAAAGGCCGCTCAAACTTTAAAGCAACTCTTTTCAGTATACTAAAGACATATTTGTTTTGGACCGCTGTATACTATGCGCTTAGTTTTTTCATCTCGGTGATAATTGGCGGCGAGCCTTTACAGGATTTTTTAATACAGCGTATAGTCTACTTTTTCTTTGAAGGCAGTTTTTATCATTTTTGGTTTTTTCCGGCACTGATATATTCCATGCTGGCTATCACATTGGTTCATCGTTTGTTTGGTGAAAAAGGCATCTTAGCATTTTCGGTGTTTGCTATACTGATAAATCTACTATGTGCATTTGGCTCGGGATACAGCTTTATAGGCCAAAACTTTCCTGTGTTATCAGAATTTTATTCTTGGTCCGGTTTTTACTCCCTTTCACTGATTATTGCGGTGGGATTTTCCAGCTATTCTGCAGGATATTTTGCTATTTTAGTGAAAAAACACGACCTGATAAAACCAAAAACCAGCTTAATTGTTTTGGCGATAACATTCTTCCTATATATGGCCGAGACACTATTTTTAGTATATGTCATGGATTCGGTAGAAAATACCAAGATATTTTTCACTGTGTATCCCATGGGACTTTGCATGATGTTTGCATTTTTAAATTATCCCATGCCCAAATGGTCAAAACTGGCCGAGTATGCAAAAAAATCAGCAGGCTTTATATATTATGTCCATCCCCTAATCCTTCTGGGTTTGCAAATGGTATTCACTTATATCGGCTGGCAAGTAAGCGGCTCTCTTCGCACGATGATAGCACTTTTAATCATCCTTCCTGCGGCATTTGTCCTGATCAAATGGGATAACGCCTTATCAAGGCTATTGCTGGGAATAAGAGGTAGCAAAAAGTGAAAATAAAACACACCAATATACTGATAGCTCTGTTATGTTTTCTGCTGTGCATTATGGCCATAGGAGTATACATGATGTTTTTTGGTGTAAGCGATACGCAAGGTATCATGTCGGTGACAGAAAACCAAAACGGTGTGGTTACAAGATCCGGTGTGATAGATGGTATACCCGTGCTGGAATATACAAATGGTAGTGACACAAAAAAGCCTGTGGTTATACTGTTGCATGGTATGGGAGGAAACAAAACGTCGTTTGATGCCATGGCAATGCATCTGGCTCAACATGGAATGATGGTGATTTGTTTTGACGGCTATGGCCACGGAGAAAGAACTACTGATATTGGTATGTCTGCTGTTGAAGTGGCTGTCGAGACCGGAAATGATATCAACACCATATTAAACTATTATGAAAACATCGACACAGCGGATGTTTCAACCTTAGCGCTGGGCGGCGTATCCATGGGCGGATTTTCCGCTTATTATCACACTGCAAACGGCGAATATACACCGGATGCAGTATACACCATGTTGGCAACACCTGCGTTTGAAGATTTAATCGGCACGGATATTGCATATACATTTTATAAAAATGGTAGCACACAAGAGATTGTCGACATCATATCAAAAGATGAAGTGGATATATTTTTAAAAAACAGCTCTCCATTTGAAACGCTGCTTGAAACGCATGGTGTCGAATATGCAATAGTGATGGGTAGCGAAGATGATGTAGTGCCATACCAAGGTGCAGAACATTTTGCACAGCTTATACAGGAAAACGGCACCGATATCATAGAGTATAGAACAGTACAAGGTATGCAACACGAAGTTACTCAGCAGGAGTTTTCAAAAATGCAAGATTTTTTTGTGGACTGGTTTAAGAAAGGATAAATAACATGGTAAAAGTACTGCAAGAGTTATCCACCCTAGACGGTGGGGGTGTGGCAAAGCTGCTGTATGACTATTACATGCATATGGATAAAAGTAAAGTACATTTTGACTTTTTAATTTATGACTATTATGATGAGGGTATATACGAGCACCCCTTAAAGGATATGGGCTCCACCATATATAAGATTCCTGCTTTCAGCAAAAACAAAAAAGCATATCTGCACGAAATGGAACAAATAGTAAAAAATGGAAATTATGACGTGGTGCAATCTCACATGGGTAGCAGAGGGCTGTTCTTAATGTATTTTGGCAAAAAATACAAAGTGAAAAAACGCATTGCACACTCGCACATTGCATATGAAAATGTATCAAAGAAGAAAGCTATCTTTAACAAGTGCCTGGCAAAAGTTGCAAAGCATTATGCCACAGATCTTTTTGCATGCGGAAAAGATGCCGGCGTGTACATGTGGGGCGATACTGCAAATGTAAAAGTGATGATTAACGCAATATCCACAGAAGACTTTAAATTCTCAAATAAGATACGAGAGGAAAAGCGCAAAGAATTAGGCCTTGAAAACAAGCTGGTGATAGGTGCTGTGGGCAGGCTGTCGGAACAAAAAAACTATCCATTTTTATTTAATGTATATAGCCAGGTACTGAAAGAGCGCGATGACACTGTGCTGCTGATAATCGGCAGAGGACTGAACGATGATGCACTTAAAAAGCAGGCTGCAGATATGGGCCTTGGAGACAATGTGGTATTTTTAGGTGTGAGGAAAGATGTCTCGCAGCTGCTAAATGCTTTTGATTTATTTGTTTTGCCCTCACTGTACGAAGGTTTGCCTGTAGTGCTTATCGAAGCACAAGCAAACGGCTTGAGCGAGCTGGTCTCAAACAGAGTAACCGATGAAATGAATGTGAGTGATTTAATCCGCTTTATTCCTATAGAAAACAGCGATACAATCACATGGAAAGATGCTATTGTAAACCATAATCCGAACGTAGCCGCACGTGAAAAATACAGCGATGTGGTAAAAGAAAACGGATACGACATACTATATCAAAGCCAAAAAATGCAAGAATATTATATGCTATAACGCTGTTACAAAACACAAAGGGTACATATTATGAAAATTAGTGTAATCACTCTACATGCCATTAAAAACTATGGCTCAGCACTGCAGACATTTGCCACACAAAAAATGTTTGAAAATTATGGTTTTGATGTGGAAATCATAAACTTTATAAGGGAAGATAACCTAAAACAAAACCTGCTGAATGCTTGGTGTGGCTCAAACATACTAAAGCGGATGGTGATGCTGCCTACAATAAAACGCTGGGAAAAAGTGTTTGACGGATTTTTAAGCAAATATGTTAATTTAAGCGATAAAACATATACATATGAACAAGACTTTGAAAACTTTGTTTTCGACTCTGATTTATACTGCACAGGCAGTGACCAGGTGTGGAACACCGACTGGAACAGCGGCATAATTAAAGCTATGTTTTTAAACTTTGTACCAAGCGATAAGTACAAGTTTTCATATGCAGCAAGCTTTGGCAAAAGCAACCTGAGTGACGACGAGGTTCGCGCTACCAAGGACTATATCAGCGAGTATAATTTTATATCTGTGCGCGAGGACTACGCCAAAGATATGCTAAAAAAATATTACCAGTATGAAAATGTATATCAGGTGCTGGATCCTACCCTTGGTTTTGATGGCGATTTTTGGAGACAACATGCGCCCAAAAACAAAATAAAGGGCGATTATATTTTAATCTACAATTTAAACAGATCAAAAGAATTTGATAATTATGCAAAGGCTTTATCAGAAAAAATGAATGTACCACTGGTAAGATTCTGCACTCGGTATGACCAGTTTTACAGACCGGGTAAAAGTATGTTTATACCCGATATTTTTGAGTTTGTCACAATGATTGACAATGCAAAATATGTGCTTACAGACTCTTTTCATGCAACGGCATTTTCACTCAATCTGGGCACACAGCCTATTTGTATATATCCAAATGAATTTGGCGGCAGGCTGCAAAGTATCCTAACATTGACAGAAAGCGAGCAATGTCACGTGAAAAACTATGATGATTTTGACATTGCAAGTAAGGCATTGGATAAAGAAAAAGTGCATAGTATCCTAAATGCAGAACGTCAAAAACTAAAAACATATTTAAACATGGTGTTTGACGACTTTAAACGAGGAACAAAAACATGATAGAGCTGTACAAAGACTCTAAAGACTGCTGTGGATGCGCGGCATGTATGGCAGTATGTCCATGCAATGCAATAAACATGAAAACCGATGAACAAGGATTTTCTTTGCCTAGTGTTAATGAATCATTGTGCGTGGAATGCGGTAAATGTAAAAAAGTATGCGCTTTTCAAAATGAGATCAAACTCAATACGCCCAAAAAATCATATGCCGCATTTGCAAACAGTGACGACATACTGCGTTCCTCCTCGGGCGGTGTATTTGCGTGCATGGCAAAAGCTGTATTACAGCGTGGCGGTGTTGTATTTGGCGCAGCAATGTTTAACGAAAACCATACATTGAATGTACGGCATGTAGCAGTGCGCAACACTAAGTCTTTACAAAAATTACAAGGTTCTAAATATGTGCAATCCAACATGGAAGACACTTTTGAAGAAGTAAAGCAAGAGCTGAGCCATGAAAAACCTGTACTATTTTCAGGAACACCGTGCCAGGTATCATCGCTAAAAGAGTATTTGGGTAACGAAAATCACCATAACTTATTTTTAGTCGATATCATATGCCATGGTACTCCCTCAGCCAAGATGTTTTCAGATTATATCTCTTTTTTAGAACAAAAATTTTGTGGCAAAATTGAAGATTATTTATTCAGAGATAAAACCAAAGGCTGGGAATATGTATCAAAAATATCGTATTGCGACAAGAAAAACAACATAAATCACAAGAATATTTACGCTGCAGAGTCTTCATATTACTACATGTTTCTAAATGCACATATATTTAGGGAATCGTGCTATAACTGCAAATATGCGCAAAAAAACAGGCCGGGCGATGTGAGCCTTGGGGATTATTGGGGCATAGAAACAGAGCACAGCGAATATTTGAAAAAAAACGGTGGTAGCGTTGATGAAAAACGCGGTGTGTCCTGTGCATTGGTAAACACCGATAAGGGCTTGGAAATATTTGAATATGCAAAAAACAGCATGACAATCATGGACACAGAAGTAGAGAAAATAGCCAAACACAACAAGCAGTTAAATTCCCCGATGAAAAAAACACTTCAACGAGATGAGATATTCACAATATATACTCAAAACGGATACGCAGAACTGAATAAATGGTTTTATAAAATGAGTGGTGCGAAATTTTATGTCAAGTTTTTGATGAATCGATTGCCACCGTCTGTGAAAAAGTTTATGCGAAAAAACTTTATTAAAAAATAAAACAATATATAAGGCGGTATATATAATATGAACGCATTGGTAAGCGTGATCATCCCTGTGTATAATGTGGAAAAATACCTAAAGCGGGGCATAGAATCCATCCTTAATCAAACATATAAAAACTTACAAATTATTATAGTGGATGATCAGTCACCCGATAACTGTCCACAAATGTGTGATGAATATGCCCGGCAAGACGACAGGGTGATGGTAATACACAAAGAAAATGGCGGCCTGTCCTCTGCCAGAAACGAAGGTATGAAGCACGTCTGCGGTGAATATATCGTGTTTTTTGATAGTGATGATTATATGTCGAGTACGGCTATCGAGCGCATGATGCGCATGTGTAAAGATAATAATTGTGAAATATCTATCATTAAAACAGAGTATATTCCAGATGAAATGAACGACGAGATAAAAGATAGCGAAGCCGAAAAAATATATGTCTTCAATACAAAAGATGCTATAGAACAAACACTATATCAAAAAATGTACTCATGCACAGCATGGGGAAAACTATATCATAAAAATGTACTGGACGGCCTTGAGTTTCCACCGGGTAAGATAGCCGAAGATTTAGCAGTATCACACACAATATTTCATAGAGCAAAAAAAGTGGCATACTCAAATCAAATCGGGTATTACTATAGGCAAAACCCCACCAGTATAATGCATACCTTCCGAGAAGCAAGGATGTCGGCACTGGACTTTGCCCGTGAAATAGAAGGATTTTGCAAGGTTAATTATCCCACTATTTTAAAAGCGGCAGAGCTGAGAACATTTAATATCGCCATACATTTATTGTTGCAATTACCACAACAAGGAGAACTTCGAGACAAATATTTAGATATTTTATGGCGCGAAATAATCCGCACAAGAGTATCTGTACTATTTAATCCTAAAGTGCGTTTCCGGGAAAAAGCCGCAGCAGGACTATCATTTTTCGGCGAAAATACACTAAAAAAAGCATGGGGCAGTAGACTGGCCATAAAACAAAAAAACACCTAACAAAACGACATAATATCAAAAATGCTTACCACCTATATCGTGGTAAGCATTTTTGATATTTTAAGTTAGGTTGTTATTTCAGTAGGATTTTTTGAGAGGTGTTAAAAATCTTTAGTTACTCGCAAGGCAAAAACAGGATATCATTTAGTGCCTTTATATTGTTGGATCTTTTTGATCAGATAACGTCCAACAGATACCTGAAATTTTAGCGCTTCATCTATCATGTCATCATCAAACGCTTGAAAATAGCTACTGACCTCAAAGGTGAAGTCTCCTTGATAATCAATTTCCCCTAGGGCACAAGTGATTGCCTCCCAATCCAACTTACCCAAATACGGTAAGGTATGATCGTCTTGCTTGTGTGCATTATCATGAATATGCAATGACGTCACCCTATCACCGCCCAAGGTGCGTATCATTTCAGCTGGATCGCCACCTGTCAGCCCCACATGACCAACATCCACACAGGCTGTTGCCCAAGGGCTTTTCAAGGAGTCAAAAAAGTCGCGATATTCTACGCTGGAAGAAAATACATCTGAATCTCCACACTCACGATTAGGATCTACCTACCACATTGGTCTTGCCCCCAAAAGTTGCACCAAAAGCAAAGTTAGTAAAAATATGATAAACTAACAAAAAAGGAGCAATGTGAAATGGCAAGAAAAAACTATACTGTAGAGCAAATCGTGGTGAAACTGCGGGAAGTAGAATTGTATTGTGGACAAGGGAAAACGATAGAGGAAGCCTGCCGTCAGAGTGAAATTACACAGCAGACCTACTATCGATGGAGAAAGCAATATGGAGGCATGCAAACCTCTGATGCAAGGCGGATGAAAGAGCTAGAGAAAGAAAATCCGGTTTTTGAACATAATAGACGAAGCCGAACGCAGATGTATCGCTAGTATCCCAAGGCGTAGCTGGCGAAATCACGACGTTATTGAAGCACTTGCAAATGCAATGCTGCTTCATGGCACTCCTGAATATTTAAGAAGTGATAATGGCACAGAATTCACAGCCAATAAAATCAGAAAATGGCTCAAAAATGCAGGCGTCATTACGGCATATATCGAACCCGGCTCCCCATGGGAAAATGGTTTTTGTGAGAGTTTTAATGCCAGAATGAGAGACGAATTTTTGAATGGGGAGCTTTTTGGGAACATGCTCGAAGCTGAGATATTAACGAAGAGGTGGGTGCAATATTACAATGAAATTAGGCCTCATAGCAGCCTTGGCGGCAGACCACCTGCACCCCAGACAATCATACCTGCCACGGCGTGATAAAGCCACACATAGTGTCATCGCTCTTGACCATTTAAAAATTAAGTGGCCGGGCATGTAGAAACCGTGTAAAATAACTATGTTTTAAGTGAGATTTACTAACATTGGTTTTGGACCAAAAAACGGGGGGCAATTCAAGTTCATAATTTGGATCTAATTTTAGTGATTTTTCACAACAAGTCCTATATTTTCTATAGGTTTTGTTGTCGTCATCTTTGAATCTGCTCTGAATTCACATATATGCGGCATTACCAAAAGTACTGTCCACCGGTATATCTGCCGATATATCAGTACTATCTAATCAATCCCCAAACAGCGCAGTTAAACAAAAATCCACCGATAAAAGTCGGTGGATTTTACTTTAATCAGCCCTAAGGGAGATATAAAAATTTCGTATTAATGCAGGTTTGAAAGCTATAGATAATGCTATCCTCACAATCTTGCTGCGGCAATTTTCTTTGCAATCAATTCAGGATTT
>CAYIZZ010000009.1:0-36506 GCA_964367945.1 uncultured Oscillospiraceae bacterium
AAAAAGTGCGGGTGATGCCTATGGTAAACCAGGTGCAATATCATCCGTGGTTTTATGATAAAGAGCTTCGTGACTGGTGTCAAAATGAAGGCATATTTTTACAAGGATGGGCACCGCTGGGTAGGGGTGCACCACTGGGTGATGAGTGCATCATTGATATTGCAAAAGCAAAAGGCAAAACAGCGGCTCAGGTTATTTTGCGTTGGGACTTGCAACAAAATGTGGGTGCCATTCCAAAGTCGGCAAAAATAGAGCGCATTAGTGCAAATGCCGATATATATGATTTTGAATTAACTGAAGAAGAAATGCAGAAAATTTATGGATTACTTAAAGGTAAAAGTGGAGATGTGATCGCGAAATACCCTGATAATGTCATTTTATAAATAATTTAAAGCTTAAAGTGCCTGATGTAAAAAAAAGGCACTTTTTTTTGTGCATTATTAGGGTTTGTTTTTTGTATTTGCATATGATATTCTTGATGAGATAGGTCTATATTAAAGAAATTTAACATTAAAAAGGGGAAATCATTGTGATACATATTAGTAGTTTGGAATGGTTTGATAATAGAAATTTATTGATGTTTTGCTCTGATAGTAGTAACTTTTTGCAAAATTGCACAGACATGATGGAAAAATATAGCGCAGAGCTTTCTGAGGCTACAGCGGACAGGCAAAATGATATTGCACAGATGTTGGGAGAACTGGCTGTGGACTTACAGTCCTACATTGCACACTGGTATTTGCGAGCAAATAATAATAAAGCTGCAGCTAGCGAGGCACAAGTACAAACAGCTGTTATAGCTATATACGATGTGTTGAGCAAATATGGTCGTGAAGATGTTGTCAACAAGGCAAAAGCAGACGCACAAAAGGTTAAAGACAGCAACCTTTTCAAGCTATCGTGTAAAACTGATACAAAAGAGCTGAATAACCGTATTGGCAACGATGCTTACTATGGACTCACCGATTCTATGCGTCGCGGATGTGCACTTGTCACCACTAATCCTGTAATGGTAAATGCAGCTTGTCGTGATATGCCGCAAAAGTATGCTCCGGTTCGAGACGAAATTCGCAAAGAAAATCCTGATGCGTCTCAAAATCAGTTGGTGATGATGATGACCACTGAGATAGTGTATGAAAATTGCTACGAGCTGTATCCTGTGTTTAAAGCCACAAAAGGCGAATATGGTTATGTTAGCTTGCAAGTGAACCCAAACAATGCCAATGATAGTGTGGCAATGTTTGAAGAAGTTGATTATATTTACAGCGAAATACAGCGTAGGTTTGGTGAAAAACCAAACTTGGTGTTTAAAATACCTGCCACCGAAGCTGCACTTTCCACTGTAAGTGAAATGACAAAAAAAGGCATAGGTGTAAATATTACTGCCAGCTGTACAGTGTCGCAACACATTGCCACGGCAAAGGTGATTGAAGAAGGTAATGCTCAGGTATCGTTTATCACCATGATGAGTGGAAGGCTAGACGACCGTATTGCTGAAGAGTTATCAGAGCTGGGCATAAAAGATGCGCAAGAGATCTCAACTTTGGCTAGTGGGCTGGTAATGGGACGTTCTTACGATATATTATATAACAAGCTGGGATATAAACGCTCGCGTCTTTTGACAGCGTCCGTACGTGGTGCATGGAATGTGGAAGCTTCATTAACACATGGACCATCTTGTGTATACGTTTCACTATTTCCGCCAGAAAGTGAAAAATATGATGAAGTGCCGCGTGAAAATGTATCAACTATGAGCTATAGGCCGGACGCTGAAACTATGAAAATATTGCTTCAAAGTGAAATTTTCCGAAAGGCATATAATCCTGAAGATCTTGACGCAAAAGATTTTTATCAGTATTTCCCGGTGAGGATAACTTTGGAAGCATTTTGTGAAAAGTATAATGATACAATGAAGTTCATGAATGAAGATAGCTGAAATTGTGCAAAATAAAGGCAGATATATTTTATGACTTTAAAATGAATATATTTAGGGTATATGTTGGTAATATATGAAGATGTTACAGTTAAGTGTTGCCAAAAATTGAATTTTTTTTGACATTATTATCTGTACATTTTAAATTGCTTTTGATATAATAATATATGTTGAGAAAAGAGTGAACTATATTCTTTTTGATAAAATCCGAGTAGCGAAGTTTAGAAAAGGATGGTATTAAAACATGGTAGCGAAAGAAAAGTCAAAAAGCATGCAAATCTTCGCCAAGAAAATCCAAATGGAAATCATTAAAATGCTTGCCAGTTTGGGTGTTGGCCACGTTGGCGGTTCTTTGTCAATTACCGATCTTTTATCGGTGTTGTATGATGGAGGACACTTGAAGCATGACCCGAAAAACCCCGGATGGGAAGAGCGCGACTGGCTGGTGTGCAGTAAAGGTCATGCAGGACCTGCTGTTTATGCCACTATTGCATTGAGAGGCTTTATCCCAATGGAAGAGCTAGGCACATTGAATCGCCCCAATACAAATCTGCCAAGCCACTGTGACCGCAACCTTACCACAGGCATTGATATGACTACAGGTAGTTTGGGTCAGGGTGCATCCACCGCTGCCGGTGTAGCTTTGGCGCACAAAATGAATGGTACAGCTAACAACGTGTATCTTGTTCTGGGCGACGGTGAGATAAATGAAGGCCAAGTATGGGAAATGGCTTTGTTTGCTAACGCTAAAAAATTAAACAACTTGATTGCTTTTGTGGATTATAACAAATTGCAAATTGACGGCACCACAGATGATGTGATACCGCTGGGCGATGTTGCTAAAAAGTTTGAAGATTTCGGTTGGCACTCACAAGAGGTTAATGGTCATGATGTTGATGCCATTTATGAAGCTATCAGTAAGGCTAAAGAGACAGATCGGCCGTCCATGATTGTTTTGAACACAGTAAAAGGTCGCGGCTGGAGCCTTATTGAGAACCAATTAAGTTGTCACAACATGCCAATTTCAGCAGAGCAAGAAAAAGAAGCATTGGCTGAGATGGAGCTGGCTATTAAAAATATTGAGGAAGGAAAATAAATCCAATGAATATAAAAGTATGCAAAGAAATCCTTCCAGAGAAGAGCGAGATGCGTAAAGCTTATTGCGATACTCTGATAGAAATGGCTGAAAAAGATAGCAACATTATTGCTATGGATGCTGATTTGATGGCTGCAATGGGTACAAAACCTTTTATGGAGCGTTTTCCTGAGCAAACTGTGAACTGCGGAATCCAAGAAGCAAATATGATTGGTGTAGCGGCAGGCCTAAGCGCTGTTGGCAAAATTCCTTTTGCACATACCTTTGGTCCTTTTGCTACTCGCCGTGCATGCGATCAGATTTTCATGTCTTGCGCATATGCAAAATTGAATGTAAAAGTTGTGGGCTCTGACCCCGGCATCACTGCTGCATTGAACGGTGGCACACATATGCCTTTTGAAGATATGGGTATCATGCGTGGCATGCCTAACGTCACAGTGATTGAGCCTACCGACGGCACTATGCTGAAAGATCTTATGCCTAAAATTGCAGATGAGTATGGTGTGCATTATATACGTTTGGTTCGTAAAGCACCCGAAAAAATCTTTGAAGATGGTTCAACATTTACCATTGGCAAAGCTGCACCGATAAATGATGGTACTGACGTGACAATTTTCGCTAGCGGATATTGTGTAGCAGAGGCTATCAAAGCTGTGAAAATGTTGGCAGATGAAGGCATCAGTGCACGTCTTTCCAACATGTTCACATGGAAGCCTATTGATGAAGAGGCTATTATTAAAGCAGCTAATGAAACCGGTGCTATTGTTACCGCTGAAAACCATAATGTTATCAATGGTCTTGGCAGTGCTGTGGCTGAAGTTGTTGCTAAAAACAAACCTGTGCCCATGGAGATGATTGGTGCACAAGATGAGTTCGGCGAAGTGGGCCCGGTAGAATATTTGGCTGAGCGTTTTGGAATGACTGCAAAAGATATTGCACAAGCTGCAAAAAAAGTTATTGCAAGAAAAGCATAATCTAAAGTATAAACAGTATTAATAATCCATCCTGCAAAAATGTTTTGAGAAATCAAGCATAATGTAGGGTGGATTTTTATTAGGCACAAAAAAAGTGATGCATATGCATCACTTTTTTATGATAAAATAGCTTATTTGAAATATTGAATTCCGCTTTTGAAAATAGGTTGTATTTTATTGCCCGGTACATTTTTATAAAGATTGTCACCGCTGCGCTCACTATGGCCCATTTTACCAAAAACACGACCGTCTTTGCTGGTGATACCTTCAATTGCAAGCGTGCTTCCGTTCGGATTAAAGCGCAAATCCATGGTGGCATTGTCATTGAAATCAACATACTGTGTTGCGATTTGGCCACCGTCACAAAGCGAGCGTATCACATCCTCAGGCGCAACAAACCTACCTTCACCATGGCTTATAGCTACGGTGTGTACGTCGCCTACTTGTGTGTCCATCAGCCACGGGGAATTATTTGATGAAATGCGGGTGCGCACCAGCATACTTTGATGGCGTGCAATGGTGTTGAAAGTAAGGGTGGGGCAGTTGCTATCTGTTTTGATGATTTTGCCAAATGGGACAAGTCCAAGCTTTATGAGAGCTTGGAATCCATTACAAATTCCTAGCATTAGACCATCTTTATTATTCAGTAGCTGGTGCACAGCCTCGGTGATTTCAGGATTACGGAAAAATGCCGCAATAAATTTTGCACTACCTTCAGGCTCGTCACCACCGGAAAAACCACCGGGTAAAAATACGATTTGACTTTCAGTTATCTTTTTACGCATGGTGTCAACACTGTTCAGTACATTTTGTGGGGTGAGGTTGTTGATGACAAAAATATCAGCCAGGCCACCTGCATGATTAATGGCTTTTGCACTGTCATATTCACAGTTTGTTCCGGGGAAAACAGGAATAAGCACACGTGGCTTGGCAAAAGTGTCACCATTGGCTACAATTGGCGCACCGGTGTATACTTTACGAGGAGACGTTGTTTTCAGGCTTAATGTTTGCAAGGACTGTAAGGATGTTTTTGCAGTACAGTTATCAGGTGAGGTGTCGCCTTCTAAAGAGTAGTACGGAAATACAGGTGCCAGCTTTTCTTCAAAAACATCTTGAACTTCACAAAGTGGTACGGTCTCGTCACCTAAAGTGAAGTTATATTCTTTTGTTGTCTTGCCAAGTACGGTCAAAGTAGGTATTTCTTGTAAAGCATTGTTGCTTGTTTCATTTTCAAATATCAATTTGAGTTTGGCAATGTTTTCTTCGCAGAGTTCTAAGATGAAACTGCCGGGTGAAGAGGCTAAAAGCTCTTCTTTTGAAATATTACCTTCAGCGCTAAAACCTATGCCATTTCCGAGTGACATTTTTACGATACCTTCAATAACACTACCCATGCCAACAGCCCAGGCAGAAGAAATCAGCTGCTCTTTTGTAGCCTTTGTAAGGGTGCGGAATACTCGGCTTTGTGATTCGGCGCATGGCAATAGACTATTTTCTTTTCTTGTAGGGCATAGCCATACTAAAACATTATCAGTGCATTTAAGTTCAGTACTTATCACGTCATCAGTATTGCCGTAAGTGACAGCAAAACTTACCAATGTGGGTGGCACGTCAATATCTTCAAAGCTACCACTCATGCTGTCTTTTCCGCCAATGGCTGCCACACCGAAATCAATTTGTGCATCCAGTGCACCCAGTAACGCAGCTACAGGCTTGCCCCAACGTGTTTTGTCTGTGCCCAGTCGCTCGAAATATTCTTGGAAACTGAGATATGTATTTTCAAGATCAAAGCCTGTGGCAACAAGTTTTGCCAAGCTGTCCACAACTGCAAGGTAAGCCCCATCATATGGACTTTTTTGTGACAAAAATGGATCAAAACCCCAGCTCATGGCACTGCATGTTTTGGTATCGCCACAAAGCACGGGGATTTTCGCCACCATTGCTTGTGCAGGCGAAAGCTGGTTCTTACCACCAAAGGGCATCAAAACACTGCCTGCGCCGATGGTAGCATCGAAGCGCTCTGCCAAACCTTTTTTACTGCAATTGTTTAAGTCGCCCAAAATGCGGCTTAGTGTGTCCTGTAGGTTTTCGTTATCTGAAGCGATAACCTTACCGTCATAACAGCGGTTTAGTGGTTTTTCATCAGGGGTATTTATGTGTGCGCTTATATATTTTGGTGCACCGTTGGTGTTTAAAAACTCACGGTCGATGTCACATATCACATGATCTTGCCAATGCATCACAAGTCGTTTTTCCTGTGTGATAGTGGCAACTGCAGTAGCCTTAATATTTTCACTATTTGCAAGGGAGATAAGCTTATCAACGTCTTTTTTATCTACTACTACAGCCATACGTTCTTGACTTTCACTAATGGCAAGCTCGGTGCCGTCAAGGCCGTCATATTTTTTTGGAACTTTATCAAGATTGATAACAAGCCCATCGGCAAGCTCACCTATCGCCACTGATACACCACCGGCACCAAAGTCGTTGCACCGTTTAATAAGCAAAGTGGCTTCTTTTTTGCGGAAAAGGCGTTGCAGTTTTCTCTCTTGTGGTGCGTTACCTTTTTGCACTTCGGCACCACATGTGGAAAGGCTGTCTTGCTTGTGCGCTTTTGAGGAGCCGGTAGCTCCGCCGCACCCGTCACGTCCGGTGTCACCACCTAAGAGGATAACGACATCCCCTGCACAGGGCTCTTCGCGACGCACTGCATTTTCAGGTACAGCGCCTACCACAGCACCTATTTCCATACGTTTGGCAATGTAACCGGGATGATAAATCTCGTCAACAATGCCGGTGGCAAGACCTATTTGGTTGCCATAACTTGAATATCCCGCCGCTGCTGTTTGCACCAGTTTACGCTGGGGTAGTTTTCCCGGCAGAGTATCTTTTACCGCTACCAGTGGGTCGCCGGCACCTGTTATACGCATTGCCTGATATACATATCCACGGTTTGCCAAAGGATCACGAATGGCGCCGCCTATGCATGTGGCCGCACCACCAAATGGTTCAATCTCGGTGGGATGATTGTGTGTTTCATTTTTGAATAATAACAGCCAGTTTTCATTTTTGCCGTTGTTATCTACGTTCATTTTAACGCTACATGCGTTTATCTCGTCGCTCTCGTCAAGATTTTGTAACACACCACGCTTTTTAAGCGCTTTTGCGCCTATCACTGCCATGTCCATAAGGCATTGTGGTTTTTGCGAAGCTTTTTCGCCATATACTTCTTCTCGTAAGGCAAAATAGCGATTAAGTGAGTTTTTTATATTCTCGTCATCGGTTGTGATATTTTGCAGCACAGTACCGAAAGTGGTGTGACGGCAGTGATCGCTCCAGTAAGTGTCAATCATCCGAATCTCGGTGATGGTAGGGTCTTTACCTTCACGTTTAAAATAATCCCGGCAAAATACAAGATCTGCATCATCCATTGCAAGGGAATATTCTTCCCTGAAATCATAAAGCTCAGAGTCATTAAGGCTTATAAATCCGTGTAATGTCTTAACCATTTCAGGTTTTTCATAAACAGATAAAAGAGTATCTTTCCTTGAAAGTTCGGCAAGGCGCGCTTCCACAGGATTGATAACATATTTTTTTATTTCACCTAGCTGAACATCGCTGATATCCCCTTGCAACAAAAAAATACGTGCGGTGGACACAGTGGGTCGCTCGCTACAGCTTATTAGCTGGATACATTCTGCAGCACTGTCTGCACGCTGGTCGAACTGGCCCGGCAGATATTCTGTAGCAAACACAATGTATTCGCCATTGGGTGCTTTTTTTGCCGTATCAAGGGTAGGGTAGGTGTTATCAAGTTGTGGCTCACTAAACACAGTGTCTATGCACTGTGAAAACAAATCTTCGTCTATGCCCTCGACATCATAGCGGTTTAAAATTCGCAAACTTTTTACACTTTCGATGCAAAGTAAACTCTGTATTTCGTGCAAAAGAATGGTTGCCTGCTCTGCGTATTCAGGCTTTTTTTCTACATAAATGCGATGAACCATATTTGTCCTCCGTGGCGACGAAATTTTGTTAAGTAAGTTAAGTAAGTGGTTAAACTATTTATGGTTTTGTGGCCTCAAGTGCTCGTTTTCCAATATCAAGGCGCTTGTGAGCACCCTCAAAAGAGATGGAATCAGATGCTGTATAGGCCAGGTCTATAGCTTTTTTTAGTGTGTCTGACACAGCGGTAACACCCAATACGCGACCGCCCGATGTGTATAATGCATCGTTAGTATCTCCGGGTTTAGTGCCGGCATGATACACTTGTACATTTTCAAACTCATTTGAAATATTACCGCGTACTAGACCTGAAATTTCTTTACCTGTTTGGTAGGAAGCAGGGTATCCACCACTTGATATAACTATGCAAGCTGCATGTTCGTTTGTGAAACTGAACTGTACATCTGACAATGTTCCGTTTGTGGTGGCTGTCATTATCTCAAGCAAATCGCCCGATAATAGCGGTAAAACCACCTGCGTTTCAGGGTCGCCAAAACGGCAGTTATATTCTATTACTTTAGGACCGTTTTCTGTAAGCATCAGGCCAAAGTAAAGACAACCTTTAAAGGATCTGTTTTCTTTATTCATTGCATCCATAGTGGGGATGAAAATGGTGTCCATGCATGTTTTTGCGATATCTTTTGTGTAGTATGGATTTGGCGCAACAGTGCCCATACCGCCTGTGTTCAGGCCATTGTCGCCATCAAGGGCACGTTTATGGTCCATACTGCTCACCATAGGGATGATAAGCTTGCCATCGGTAAAGCATAAAACACTTACCTCGGGTCCGCTCAAAAACTCTTCAATAACAATATTACTTCCGGCCTCACCAAACTGCTTGTTCAGCATCATGGATTTAACAGCTTCTTCGGCAGAACTTTTATCCTCACAAATTAAAACACCTTTGCCCAAAGCAAGGCCGTCAGCCTTTATCACAAGCGGAAAAACAGTGTGAGAACTTAAAAATTCCAGTGCTTTGTTTATATCGCTGAATGTGTGGTATTGTGCTGTGGGAATGTTATATTTTTGCATCAAGTTCTTGCTAAATACTTTGCTACCTTCTATCACAGCAGCAGCTTTGTTTGGGCCAAAAGCCGGAATTCCTGCGTCTTGTAAAGCATCGACCATTCCCAAAACCAAAGGATCATCCGGGGTGACTACCACATAATCAATATTATTTTCACGTGCAAAGGCCACCATGCCGCTTACATCGGTGGCGGAAATTGGCACACAAGTGGCATCAAATGCAATACCGCCATTTCCAGGTGCACAAAAAATAACAGGCTTTTGCGGACTTTTAAGTAATTGGCGAATGATAGCATGTTCACGGCCGCCACTGCCAACAACAAGAACTTTCATAAAGGTAATACTCCTTTGTTTTTGTTTTGGGATATTTTTGCATGTTAATGGTGGAACAAGCGTAATCCATTGCAAGCCATAACAATATCATATTTGTCACAAGTGGCTATTACTTGATCATCACGGATGGAACCGCCAGGCTGAACAATGGCTGAAACACCACTGCGCCTTGCACGCTCGATGTTGTCACCAAACGGGAAGAAGGCATCACTGCCAAGGCATACTCCGCTTACTTTTGCTAGCCATTCGGATTTTTCGTCAGATGTAAGTGGCTTTGGCTGCTGCGTAAAAGATTCTTGCCACACGGTATCTCCGATAACATCTTCGTATTCATTACTGATGTAAACATCAATGGCATTGTCACGGTTTGCACGTGCAATACCGGCCTTGAATGGCAAGCTTAGCACCTTCGGATGTTGGCGGAGTTGCCAGATATCGGCCTTACCACCTGCAAGCCTGGTGCAGTGGATACGGCTTTGTTGGCCGGCGCCCACACCTATTACTTGACCATCTTGCACATAGCATACGCTGTTGCTTTGGGTATATTTTAGGGTAATGAGAGCCAAAGTTAAATCACGTTTTTGATCTTCTGAAAGAGATTTGTTTTTTGTTACAATATTTGAAAATGTTTCGTCCGAAACGGTAAACTCGTTACGTTTTTGCATAAATGTTATGCCAAACACGTCTTTTTTCTCCATCTCAGCAGGCGTATAATTTGCGTCTATTTCCACAACATTATATCCGCCTTTACGTTTTTTTGATAATATTTCCAAGGCTTCTTTGGTGTATCCGGGAGCTATGACACCATCAGACACTTCGGGAGAAATGATTTTTGCGGTTGTCTCATCACATATATCAGACAACGCAATGAAATCACCAAAGCTGCTCATACGGTCAGCACCGCGCGCTCTTGCATATGCGCACGCTAAAGAGGAAGCGTTTATGTCAGTTATATCTTCAACAAAGTATATTTTTTTAAGTGTATCGCTGAGAGGTAGACCCAAAGCTGCACCGGCAGGGCTAACGTGCTTAAATGAGGCTGCTGCTGCAATACCTGTGCTTTCTTTCAGTTCTTTTACCAGCTGCCAGGCATTCAGCGCATCTAAAAAGTTGATATATCCGGGTTTTCCGTTTAAAACACGCACAGGCAATGTATCCTGCGAAGCATCTGATTGCATAAAAATGCAGGCAGGGGCCTGGTTTGGATTTGTACCGTATTTTAGTTCTAATGATTTATTTGCCACGATAAAACCTCCGTTATTTGCTGAGTGTTTTCACATATTTATTAATGATTCGGTCGTTTACTTTTTTTGTTTTAATGTCTATATAACGCACAAAAAGACTGACTTTGTTTTCGCTGTCAAGGTTTTCCCATAATAGATTTGTGAACTCGTCAATATCATCAAGTGTATCAACAGACACGGGCTCACCTGAAAAGCTGGGGATAGGATCGCCGTCTTTATCGTATGTATGAATAAAATAACCCCTACCGGCTAAAGGCTGGGCATATTCGAAAAATATACGCACGCCACAATCAGGATTGCCGCTGTCAGTTTTTAAAATTGACATATCAATAGAATAATCGTCGCTGCAAAGATTTAGCGCTGCCGAGATACGTGGGGTATAGTTTGGTGCATCCGGCTCAAATGTGCGTGTGCGAAGACTTTGCACAAAGTCTTCTCCGTTTGTGAAACCGTCATAAATAGTGTCGGTTTGATCGCCGTTTGTCACAATGTGAATGTCGTTATATACACGAACAGGTGCATAAATAATCAGCGAAGGGTCTGATAGCTTTGCAGGATCGGCCGCTTCGGTGACTATACCGCCATTTGATGGTGCAAAAATGCGATTACGACTGTTTTCGCTACGACCCATGATAAAATATGCCGCCACAGCATTTGTACCGTTTGGGGTAAGTCCCGCAACAATTCCACGACCGGGATATGTGTTATTACTAAGTTTTTCAGCTAGGCTATAGTTTGCCATTTTCAGGTCTCCTTTTATCGTGTGCTAGTCACTATTTTTTTCAGTAGTATATGTAGCACTTACCATGTGTAAAGCCTTTGGAAGTATTATCCATTCAGCTTCTTTCATAACACGTTCTTGTAAAGTGCTTGGTGTGTCATTATCGTTTATTTCTACTGCTTTTTGTAAGATGATTTGCCCACCATCCGGGATTTCATTTACAAAGTGTACAGTAGCGCCGGTTATTTTTACACCTTTTTCAAGTGCGGATTCATGCACTTTAAGTCCGTAGTATCCTTTTCCACAAAAGCTGGGAATAAGGCTGGGGTGAACATTTAGTATACGATCTGGAAATGCATCGATAATGTTTTGGCCTAAAATTGTCATAAACCCGGCCAAGACCACGATGTTAATGTCATGTTTTTTTAAAATAGATAACAATTCTTTATCAAATGCAGCACTACTATCATAGTCTTTTCGAGGCACAGTTTCGGTCTTTATACCGGCATCTTTTGCACGCTGAAGGGCATATACATCTTTTTTACTGGAGACAACAAGACAAATGTCGGCGAATGGAATCTCGCCATGTGCCTTTGCGTCTATTAATGCCTGCAAGTTTGTGCCACCACCGCTGACAAGCACGGCTGTTTTTACCATAGGTCCACCTTCTTTTCAGACCCTTGACCATTAACGATTTCACCAAGGATATATGCGCCATCTTCGCCGTTTTCCCGTAAGATAGACAAGGCTTTTTGAGCAGTTTCGGCCGAGGTGATGACAGTCATGCCTACACCCATGTTAAAGGTGTTGTACATGTCACGCTCGGGGATGCTGCCTTCCTTTTGGATGAGTTCAAATATCGGAAGCACACGGACATCGCTTTTGCGAATTTTCGCAGTACAACCATCTTTTAATGAACGTGGGATATTTTCGTAAAACCCTCCACCGGTGATATGACACACGGCACGCACAGAAACACCGCTGTTTTCACATAGTAGTGCCTGCACAGGTTTTATGTAAATTTTAGTGGGAGTTAGCAAAGTATCGCCAAGGCTTTTTTCGCCAAGCAGTTCATATGTTTTGTTTAAATCGGCTTTTTCGACATCGAATATTTTACGTATTAGCGAAAAACCATTGGAATGTACACCACTTGAAGGCAAAGCAATAATAACATCACCCTCGGTCATGGAGGTGTTGTCTATTATACGGCTTTTTTCCACCACGCCAACGGTAAAGCCGGCTAAGTCATACTCATCTTCGGGGTAAAATCCAGGCATTTCAGCAGTTTCACCACCCACTAGAGCGGCGCCAGCCTGAACACAACCTTCTGCCACGCCTTTTACAATGTCGGCAATTTTTTCGGGATGGTTTTTACCACAAGCGATATAGTCTAAAAACACCAGCGGTTTTGCGCCACAAGCAAGCACGTCGTTTACGCACATCGCAACACAATCAATACCAACAGTGTCGTGCTTATCAAGCAAAAATGCCAGTTTCAGCTTTGTTCCTACACCGTCGGTGCCACTTACCAGCACAGGATGTGTAAGACCGCTCATATCAAGCTCGAACATGCCGCCAAAACCGCCGATACCACCCAGCACTCCTTTTGTCATGGTGCGTGCAACGTGCTGCTTCATCAGCTCTACTGCTTCATATCCTGCAGTGATATCAACCCCTGCGTTTTTATAACTTTCAGAATAGCTTTTTTCCATACCTTCTCCTTGTAATGCGGTAGCTTACGCTAAAACAAAACCAATTTTACGAAAATTTAAAGTTATAAAACGCCGCCCATAAAGACGGCATTTTGGTTAGTACACAATGCTAAATAGCGATTTATCAATATTATTTTTTTAAGCTTACTTTTGTTTCGAACTTATCTTTTTGGTGGTTTTTGGGTGGATCCACAGGATATTTGCCGGTGAAACAACCGTTGCAAATGCCACCACCGGCACCAACAGCAAGCTTGGGTAAATCTTCTACGTTTAAAAATGCAAGGCTATCAAGATTTAAAATATTTGTTATTTCTTCGATGGTATGTTTATATGCTATCAAGTTTTCACTAGAGTCTATGTCGGTGCCAAAATAACATGGGTATAAAAATGGCGGACTTGATAGACGCATATGAACCTCGGTTGCACCGGCCTCACGCAATAACTTTATGATTTTTCGGCTGGTGGTTCCGCGAACAATAGAGTCGTCTATAAGCACAACACGCTTGCCGCTTACTGTACTTGAAATAGGATTAAGCTTTATTCGTACATCATTTTCACGTTGGGCCTGATTTGGAGCGATAAATGTACGGCCTATATATTTGTTTTTCAAAAAGCCTATACCATAGGGGATACCGCTTTGCTTTGAAAAACCAAGTGCGGCATCAAGACCGGAATCAGGAACACCAATGACAACATCTGCTTGCACAGGATGCTCAAGCGCTAAAAAAGCACCTGCACGCTGACGGGCAGTGTGAACGCAAGCGCCATTTATGACGGAGTCAGGCCTTGCAAAGTAGATGTATTCAAACACACAAAAACTCTCGGGTACTTTACCACAGTGAGTGTCGATACTTTTTACACCTTCATCACTTACAACCACTACTTCACCGGGTAGTATATCACGTATAAATTCTGCACCCATGGCATCAAGGGCACAGCTTTCGCTTGAAAACACTATACTATCGCCATGTTTTCCCATACATAGCGGACGGAACCCATAAGGATCGCGCGCAGCAACAAGCTTTTTAGGTGACATCAAAACAAGGCAGTAAGAACCTTTTAAGTCGTTCATTGCAGACACAACAGCGCTTTCAATGCTGGGTTGTGTCAAGCGATGCTTTGTGATGGTGTAGGCTATGGCTTCAGTATCGCTGGAGGTGTGGAAAATACCTCCACCAAGCTCCACTTCGTTACGTAGCTCGGCAGCATTGGTAAGGTTGCCATTGTGTGCCAAGGCCATGCTACCTTTGATATGGCGAATCAAAAGTGGCTGAGCATTTGCGCGTGTACGAGAGCCAGTGGTTGCATAACGACAGTGGCCTACACTGATTTGTCCCTTTGGCAAAGTAGCCATAACATCTTTTGTAAACACTTCATTGACAAGCCCGGAATCACGATGGTTTGTGATAACTCCATCATCATTCAAGGCTATGCCACAGCTTTCTTGGCCGCGATGCTGAAGTGCGTAAAGGCCATAATAAGTTGAGGCCAAGATATCATCTATGTCACCACTTTTATTATAAATACCTAGCACACCACACTCTTCGTGCAGTTTATCTGATGTATTTTTCATGAGAGTCCTTTTTTTAGTGTTATAAGTTTATTTTAATGGCAGCTAAGATGATGATTTATTCGCCTAAAAGACGTTTCAGCACCTCGGCATAGGCTTCTTCTGCACCGCCAAGATCACGACGGAAAAGATCTTTATCAAGATGGGCTTTTGTTTTGCTGTCCCAAAAACGGCATGTGTCTGGGCTGATTTCATCGGCTAATACAATAGTACCATCAGCCAAACGACCATACTCAAGCTTGAAGTCTATAAGCTCTATGCCTGCATCTTTCAAAAATTCGCTCATGTAGTCATTTATACGTAGAGAATAATCAGCAATCAACTCTAGCTCGGTCGGTGTAGCCAAATCAAGGGTAGCGATGTGATATTCGTTTATCATCGGATCGCCCAAGTCGTCGTCCTTATAGCAGTACTCAAGCACAGTCTTGTTTAAAACAGTGCCTTCTTCAAGGCCTAAACGCTTTGCAAGACTTCCTGCGGCCACATTACGTACTATTACTTCCAGCGGCACAATATCCACTTTTTTAACAAGTGTTTCACGATCGCTTAGCTCTTTCACATAGTGGGTAGGGATACCTTTTTCGCTCAGCATTTGCATCATGCGGTTTGTCACACGGTTGTTTACAACACCCTTGCCACGAATGGTTCCTTTTTTTGCACCATTGCCTGCGGTGGCATCGTCTTTATAATCTACCAAAACAATATCTTTATCATCGGTGGCATATACTTTTTTTGCTTTACCTTCATACAACATTTCGAGTTTTTCCATTTTGTATTATTCTCCTTTTTTTGAAACGATAACTTTGATAAGCTATTTTACATGGTTAATATTATTATACAATTTATATGGTTATAATACACTTGATGCGCAATTTGTATTTATACTTATAATAATTTCTTTACAAATCAGCAAGTTCTTTCTGTAAAGCGGCATCTTTTGCGGCAATTTGTGTGGCCATATCTTCTCTTGCTTGTAGGAGTAAAGCAGATATGCGTGCATCATGTATACCTAAAATTTGCGCAGCTAAGACAGCTGCGTTTTTTGCGCCACCTATAGCCACAGTAGCCACAGGGATGCCGCTGGGCATTTGTACAGTAGAGAGCAATGCGTCAAGCCCATCAGCAGGGCCGCCTTTGCAAGGTATACCTATTACAGGAAGAACTGTGTTAGCTGCTACAGCGCCCGCTAAGTGTGCAGCCATACCAGCAGCGGCAATAATAACACCAAAACCGTTATCGGCGGCGCTTTTTGTGAAAGTGGAAGCAGCTTCAGGGGTACGGTGTGCACTCATCACATGCACATCAAACGGAATAGACCATGCCTTCAGCTGTTGTGCTGCACCTTTAACGACAGGCCAATCACTGTCTGATCCCATTAATATGGCAACTTTTTTTTGTTCCATTTGTTTTCCTCCTAATAATCAGTTGAATGTACTGTAATAGTTCCAAACAAAAACCGTATCACACCAAAACAGTGTAACACGGCTAATTATTCCACAAAAACATAAACAATTTGTATTGTAGTGAGTGCAGAGTATATGTTTGAAAATAGCTTATTAAAAGACGCCAAACTCAAACCTCCCTCTCAACATATAATACACCTATAATACCGTATTTCAGCGTGCATTGGCAATGTTTTTTCACTCTTTCGGAAAAAGCAACAAGTTTGTTTGCTGTAAAAGTATCACTTTTCACCACATTGCGAGGCAAGGGAGATATATCGGTTCTTTATTGTTTTGGGTGTAATAAAAAAGCAGCAACATATCAAAATTGATACATTGCTGCCATAAATAAAACTAAAATTTAGTATTAATCGTCGTCATCATCATTGTCGTCATCGTCATCATTCGAAGGTGGAGTGGGTTCAGGCGTAGTTTCCGGAGTCGGTGCTGGTGCCGGTGCCGGTGCTGTTTGAGGTGGGGCAGTGTTGACAACGTTGTTGGTGTTGTTATTAAAATTTATGTTGTCATCATCGTCATCATCGCCGTCATCGCCGTCATCATCGTCATCATTGCTATTGTTATTATTGGTGGTGCCGCCTGATGGGGTGTTGTTTCCACCGGTAGTGCCTGATGGTGTATTGCTGTTGCCATCATCTTTGTTATTATTATCGTCGTCATCGTCATCGTCGTCATCAGCGCTGTTGCCATTATTGGTGGCATTACCTGCTGAGGTATTATTTCCGCCGGTAGTACCTGATGGTATGTTGGTATTGCTATCATCATCGTCATCAGACGCCAAATTATTAATTACCGGAGACAAATTCATACTTGTTTGAGTTTGGACTTTTTGAGTGAGATCGGTGTCATCCTGCAAATATGTCAAGGCAAAATCAGGAATTTGATCAGGGGACACAGGCACTGATGTTACAGTTTTTTCATTAAAAGCAGTGGGTGAAGTGTTGATGGTAATAGTTTCGCCGGCGTTGATGGAGATAGTTTCTTCATTGCCGGTACTAGGGTCGGTATAGGTAATGTCAGCAAGACCGGTAAGTAGGGTGAAGCGTGAAATAAAGGAGCCAAGCTCTTCTACATAGCCTGCAGTACCACGGATACTGGTAACAGCATTGGAAGTGCGAATGTTAAATAGCTCTTCGTCGCGCAGTGGAGAAGAAACTTCAAAAAACAGCTTTCCATCTGTTAAATCCACTACCAGATGCTCACCGTTTTCTATCAGTGTACAAGCAGAGTTATCATCAAGTTTCACGGACTTTGCCTCGTCAAGGCTGATATAGGCATAGCTGTCATTAGCTGTGCCCAGAGAGTAACCGCTGAATAGACGCATACCGTGTGCTATTGTCAAGTCTTTGTTATCGCCGTTTGTCAAGTCAACAGTACCGTTGGTTTCAACAAGGCGCATAGTGATAGCCTTTACCGTTGGTGCACTGACGACAAAAAGAAATATCAAAGCCAGTATTAATACAATAGTAATAATAAACACACGCTTTGTAAGTAATTTTTTTAAAAAAGGATATTGAGAAATCGTGCTATTCATGAAGCCTCTCCCTAAAATGATGAATTATGAAAATATAGTGGTGAAATTGTGAAAATAAAATATGAAAATATATAACATCGTAAATTTGCACACAATATTATGCCATATTGAAAGATAAAAGTAAAGAAAAAAATTCTTTACCATATTTAAGGAAATACACCTTATAAAATATATCGGCAAATACTTTAAAAAAATAACATATAAAGTTATTTAATAATATTTTCCACTTTGAATATCTCGAAATTTTCGCTTTTGCCTTTTAGCTTTATTTCGCTGCCCACTGAGGTGAAGTTCACACGACCTTTCAGATTGTTTGCAACGTCGGCACTGACATAAATACATCCCGGTGGGGCAACGCTTTCCAGTCTTGCAGCCGTGTTGACAGTATCACCAATGGCGGTATAATCCATGCGCATGGTGGAACCGATGTTTCCCACAACCGCAGACCCGTAATGTATACCGACTCCAAACTGTACGAAATGACCGTATTTATTTTGCAGCTGCTTACCCAGCTCATATGCTCCGTTTACCATATCAATCGCGGCTACAACAGCCTTGAAAGTGCTATCTTCTTGTTTGACGGGTGCACCCCAAAAGGCCATGGTGCAGTCCCCAACATATTTATCAAGCGTACCTTCGTTGTTGAAAACACAGCGGCTGGTTAAATTCAAGTATCTATTTACAATATCTACAACATCTGCCGGCGGAAGCTTTTCAGACATAGCAGTGAAGCCACGAATATCAACAAATAGCACTGCGATGTCTACTGTTTTTCCGCCAAGTTCAAGTGCTTTTGGGTCGTCTTTTAATAGCTCTGAAACCACTTGTGGGGCAACATATCGACGGAAAGTGTTGATAACACGACGCTTTTCAAATGCTGCACGGGCGTAGTTTGTGGCGACGGAAAAAATGTAGCAAACAGTAGCCACTATAGGAACTGTAATCACTTGCAAAACATAGCCGATTTCCCACATGACAATGCACAGTGCAATCCAGCCAAGTGATATGGCCAGCCACATGATAGTGGCAGAGGTAAGCTTACGGTCGTAAAACCACAAAAGACAAAATAGCATTACAATGAAAATGAAGATAGATTGTGGAAACTGCAAAACCTCCGTTTTAAGTTCACCGCGCAACATGGCGGCAATGGTATTTGCCTGATACTCCACACCAAACATCTTCACAGCGTGATCAATGGCAGTGGTATATTCGTCATACATGCCTTGAGCATATGGCCCGATAAGTACAATTTTATCTGCAAATATGTTGGGATCAAGCTCGCCGTTTACCAGCTGTGTTACTGAAAATCCATCGTCAAAACCAAAAGGTAATGACTGGAAAGGTACATACCAACGATAAAGAGGATCCATTGGAGGCTCCTGTATATCTGCAAGCCCGTTATATTCCATATATTTTTCATAAATTACTTGGTTAAAAGATGGGATGGATCTACCATCGGGTAGATCTATTTGCCAAATAGCGTGGCGCAAAATTCCGTCTTCGTCTATCATTGCGTTCACATGGCCTTGCTCTGTTGCGGCCAATAGCTCATCATAAGGCTCTTCATACACAAGTGCCGAATAATCATCAGTATAAAACCCACCACCGGAATCGGTGATGAGCTGTGTGCCAAATGTGACTGAAGTGGCAACAACCACATTGTCATACTCTGCTGCTGCTTCGGCAAGATAAGCATCGGCGTCTTTGGAATCACTTTCGCCAACAAACAAGGTATCAAGCCCGATTACAGCAGGGCGATTTTCAGGATCGGAATTCAAATAATCCACAGCCGAGGCAAGAATATTGCGTGACCATGGCATCGAGCCATAAGCATCTACCGCAGCCTCGTCCATGCCGATTATGATAATATCGGGGTGTGATGATTGCGGTCGTTGGTATAAAAGATCTGACATGATATTTGAAATATTTAAAAATAGTTGCGAGGTGCTAAGTAGCATCATTAAAACAGCACCAAGCAAAATAGCCGGCAAAACCTTCAGGATATGATGTTTTTGTTTTTGCAAGTTTGAGCACGTCCTTTAATGAAGTGAAGAATTTACTGCAATTGATTATCGTGAAGTAGTTGTGGTCATTACAGTGCTAAGGCTAAAAAATGCCTTCTAAAATCTTTACGGATTTTGCTGTATCGCTTATTTCCCATGCCTTACTTTGAACAAACAAGTCAAAGACATACTTATCAATTTGCTTTGAATTCACCATGTCTTGCATTATAGAAAAAGTTTTATCCAGTGAGAAAGGCTCTTTATATGGTCTGTCATGTGATGTGAGGCCGTCAAATATATCTAAAACAGTAAGTAGTCTGGCCTCTTTGTCAATTTCATTTGATGTGAGCTTATTGGGATAGCCGGAGCCGTCCATCAGCTCGTGATGTACTGCGGCCCATCTTGGTATTTTGGTATATTCGCCCCAAAAGCTCATCTTACTCAAGATTTTTTCTGTCAGCACCACATGATCTTGCATTATAGTGCGCTCTTCATTTGTAAGCGTACCTTTGCGTATGGATAAACAATCTATCTCACTTTTAGTGAACCATAAATAGTTTTTTTCGTGCCTGTTGGAGTAAGTTTTGCGGGCTAATTGCTTCACTTTGTCAAGTGTGTCATCGTCAAGGAAGGGTGCATTGTTTACGTACTGAATAAACGCACGCACTTCTTCCACTTCATTCAGCATTGGGGTAGGGTCTTTTCCGTTTCTTAAAGCAATCACTTCTTCAGATAAAGAAATATAGTCAAGCTTTGCCATAAGTGTGTCATACTGATCGCCTAAACGTGTGGCTTTATTCATGATTTCCAGCGGAGTGATAAGCTTGCCGATATCGTGTAGCCAAATGCTTAAAATAAACAATCTTTCGTCAAGCTCTGGGATGTTCCATTCAACTTGCTGGTTATTGTTTAACCATGTAATAAAGTTATGAGCATACAGTACCATGTTGTGCGTGTGTGTTACATTATATGGCGAGCGCAGATGAATTGCGGCAGAAATAGTTCGCACAATGGACTCCATCAGCTCTTCCACTTGCAAAATATAATTCATGTTTGTAAGGCAAATTGCCGCTTGGGAGGCTAAGGCCTTCACAATCACTTTTGTGGTGGCGCCAAAAGAGGTGATTTCACCCTCGCTGTTTTGCGCATTAATAAGCTGCATAACACCGATGGTTTCACCAAGGTCGTTTTCCATGGGAATTACCATCATAGACGTGGTTTTATAGCCGGTGAGTGCATCGTAGCGCAAAGGTCCGGCAAAATCGAAAAGATCACTGTCGTATACATCAGGTATGTTGATAAGTTTGCCTTCCAGCACAGAATATGCACATACATTACTTCTATCAAGAGAAACCGGTGGCAAAGAAATCTTTCCGTGTCTACCGCCTTGTAGAATATTTTTTGATTTTGTGATCATCACTTTAAACACCAAAGAATCGCCATCTTTGATATAAAGTGTGCCACCATCGCAATTTGTTAAATCCATAGCCACTGTTAGAATGCGTTCCAGTAAAGCTTCTCTGTTTTTTTCAGAGGCAAGCGCTATGCTGATTTCAAGTAATTGCTCTACATATTCTTGTGTCATAGTTTCACTCTCATTTCTTCTTTTGCAAGGAGACCTTTTGGTGTGATGGCTGAAAGTTCTTTTTGTACAGCGTCTAATATGTCGTCAGTGCTACATGGATCATGATGGAAAAGTAAAAATTGCTTGCAGTTACTTTCTAACGCATATTCTATGACAATATCACGAGCGCTGTGTCCAAATCCAACTTTATGGGGATATTCGTCTTTTGAGTACTGCCCATCGCATATCAGAACTGTGCAATTTTTTGCAAACTCTATAAATTTTTCTTTGTGAGGAGATATTATTTCTATATCTGTGGCATACACCACACTGATATCGTTATAATCTAGGCGATATACAGTGCATCCACCCGGATGGTTTGTCTCCATAGTACGTATGTGTACATCTCCAAGCCAAAACTCATTTTGAATTGAATGGCAAGAGACTTTAGCCAAAAAGCTTTCAAAGCCTACAGGCCACAAGGGAGGCTTCATCAAACAAGATATCTGCTCTTTTATATCAATGTTATCACGTTTTATGCCATAAATGTTTATTTCAAGTGAATTATCGTACATTATTCTGGCAGAAGGCAGACCAATGATATGATCAATATGTGTGTGTGAAATCAACATATGAACTTTATTGTTATCACCTAAAAAGCTGGAGTCTATATTTAATAATCCACTTCCGGCATCCAGTAAAATATGCTGGCCCCCGATGGATAAAAACACACAAGAAGTATTACCACCGTACTTTTTAAAACGCTGCCCGGGCACAGGCATTGTGCCTCGTGCACCCATGATTTGCAAATATGATTCCGACATTACCCACATCCTATTACAATTTATAAATATACATGATTTATAATATCATATATAAATGTTGTTGTCGATATTCTTTCTTGAAAAAAGCATAAATGTAGATAATATGTGGTTTATCATGTCTTATATACGAATTGTGAGGCATGTGCATTTGTATACATCAAAAATATGAAAACTTGACATTTGAAAAAGTGAAGAGTAATATAAATTTATTTAGCACTACTAATTAAATTTTGCTAATTAAGTTTTAAAATGAAGATATATCAGTGTATTTATATCGAAGTGAGGTTGTAATGGATAATGTAAATATTTTGAACCAGCATATTGAAGAGCTGCAAAAAAGTATGCGGAATATCAAAAAGATGACGATGGAAAAGGAAGAGTTTTTGCATTCGGGCGAGCTGACACTGATGAAATTTATTGCATATTATGAAAGTGAGTTTGATAAAAGCCCAACACCGAGTGTTGTTAGCGATAGGGTAGGTGTATCACAGGCGACAATAAGTGCTGTAGCAGACAGACTTATAAAAAAAGAGTTGTTGTCAAAAGAAATAAATAGCAAAGATAAACGCTCGAAAGTGATGAGTCTGACGGATAAAGGGAAAAATGCTCTCAAGATTAATCATGAACATTTTATGGAGATGTTAAGTGATCTATCTTGCAGTCTAGGCGATGAAGATACAAAGGAATTAATACGTATTTTAGATAAAATCAATAATTACTTTAAAGATGTAGGAAAAGAGGACTAGTATGGAAAAAAACATGAGTGAAAAATTGGAAAAGCTGTATTCCTTACCGGTATGGAAAGCTGTGTTGACAAATTCCATACCGTCGATGATAGCAATGATAATGATGCTTGTTTACAATATTGCAGATTTGTTTTTTGTGGGACAAACAGGAGATCCTTTGCAGGTGGCGGCGGTGTCACTTGCTACGCCGATATTTTTGTTTTTCATGGCATTTGGCAATGTTTTTGGCATTGGTGGCACTTCCGTATGTTCAAGAAGTTTTGGCAGCAAAAACATGAATGTGGTGAAAAAAACATCAGCTTTTTGCATTTTGTCAAGCGCCGGAATGGGTATCATAGTATCAGTTTTAGTATTCTTTAACGGTGATATTGTGGTGCAGATGCTTGGTGCAAGCGGTGAAGTTTCAGAAATGGTATATAGCTATATCCAAATCATTTCAGTCAGTGGCCCGCTAATTATGATTTCAGGATGTATGTCTCACTTGCTTCGTTCGGAAGGCCGCGCTAAAGAGGCAATGATGGGAATGATGCTTGGAAATATTGTGAATATAATTTTAGACCCAATATTTATTTTAGTGCTTGAAATGGGGGTTGTCGGTGCGGCGGTTGCCACCATGATAGGCAATATATCGGCCGGGATATATTACATTTTATACATTATAAAAGGCAAATCTATGCTAAACGCTAAAATTAAAAATTACTCACTTGAAAAAACCATGGTAAAAAATGTGCTGACCATAGGGATACCGGCGTCGATGGCTAGTATGCTGATGAGTATTTCGCAAATTGTGCTAAATAGCCAAATGACACAATATGGTGACATGGCAGTTGCGGGAATTGGTATAGCTACGAAGGTTTCGATGATGACAAGTATGGTTTTCATCGGACTAGGACAGGGCGTTCAGCCGTTGCTCGGATATTGTATAGGATCAAAAAATGAACAAAGATATAAAGCTATTATAAAATTCTCGTTGATATTTGCGTTTAGTTTAAGTGCTTTTTTGACACTTTCTTGTTATATTGGGCTTGAAGGAATTGTGGGTGCTTTTTTGACACATCCACAGGCGTTTGATTATGCATATAGCTTTGCTGAAATCAGGCTTACTACATCTGTTCTTTTTGGCATGTATTTTGTGCTTTTGAATGCACTTCAAGCTGCGGGTGCAGCTAAAGCATCGCTTACTGTGAATATCAGCAGGCAAGGTATCATTTTCATTCCAGCTGTGTTTATACTAGGTAGCATTTTTGGCGAGCTTGGACTGATATTTGCACAGCCTGTTGCAGATATATTGTCGTTTATTTTAGTGGTTGTATTATACTTGAATGCGTCCAAAAATATGTTTTCTGAAAAAGTAATAGGTAGCTCAAAACAGTAAAATAGTCGACAAACTAAGCTGCAACGCCCTAAATTATTAATATTCTTTTGTTAAATTGATAACTTTCTTTTACATATAGTAATCTATGAATAGTTATGTGTTATTATTAAATAGTACCATTAGGCTGTATATAGCACGTACAGTAGGAATATATATGTTATATGATGTGTACAAGATGTTGAAAAGTACAACACATGGAATATAAGAAAGGGTATTATGTTATGAAAAAAGTGTCTACTAACGGAAAGCTGACATTGACAAAAGCAGTTGTGATAAGGTTTGTTCTTATTATAGCATCGGTGATGTTGCTTTTAGCCACGATGCTTTGGGTGATTGAAAGCGTGACAAAAACAAAAGATGAAGTTGCGATTGCAAACGAAGAAAAGAGCATGCTGTATCAAGTTACGGTGGATCATTACAGCTGGGTAGAGCAACTGCTTTTTGCCATCAGCAGTAATGAAAATTTTCAAGGTCAACTGGATGAAACGCAGTGTGATTTTGGAAAGATTCTATATAGCTCCAATATGCAAGATAATCCCGGCTATGCAGAATTTGTACAATCCATTGAAACTCCACATAAAAACTTGCACGAAGCAGCAGAGAAAATATTAGGTGTTTCAGACCAAGTCCAAATGATGGAAATTTATACTGCAGAAGTTCAGCCGAGTTTGGATATCATCCATGACATAATGAACGAGCAGATTGCATTGAAAAATGAAGAGATTGTAGCGCTTGAAGCCGAGCTTGATTCCGCTGTGGTTGTGGCATTGGTTACCTGTCTTGTGGCACTATTACTTATCGTGATAATTTGCACAACTATTTTGCAGTTCCTACGTAAAGAAATCATCAAACCGATGATACATTTCACACATGAAAGTGCTCGCTTGGCAGAAGGCCAAACTTCACTTGATTTTTCCAGCGACAGCAAGACAAAAGAAATGAGAGAGTTCTCACTTTCAATGAGCCGCTCTACAGACGAGCTTCAGCGTATTATTGAAGACTTGAATGCGAAAATGGATTTATTGGCGCAAAGAGACTTTTCAATACAAATGAATATGGATTATAAAGGTGATTTTGCATCTATCGAGCAGTCTATGGCCGAGCTTGTAAGGGCTATCAGCGGGACTATGGATGATATACGCAAATCATCAGATGTGGTAACATCAGGTGCCGAGCAAGTTGCATCTACATCTCAGCAAATGGCACAAGGCTCTTTTGAACAGTCACAGATATCAGACATGCTGGCAAATTCTATTCAATCAATGGAAAAACAAGTTATTCAAACTACTGAAAATGCCGTGGAAGCAAATGAGCTTGGCGAGCAGGTTAATGTTGTGATTGTGGAAAGTACCGATAAGATGCAACAAATGCAAAAAGCCATGACAGATATTCAGCAATCGGCCACAGGTATACAGAAAATCATTGAAACAATTGACAGTATTGCATTCCAAACAAATATTCTAGCCCTAAATGCTGCAGTTGAGGCAGCGCGTGCAGGTGAAGCAGGTAAAGGCTTTGCAGTGGTGGCGGATGAAGTTAGGAATCTGGCACAAAAGTCTACCGAGGCAGCCCGTGACACCACCCAGTTAATACAAAACACGCTTGATACAATGGATCATGGCACGGCTATCACAAACGAAGCATATGAAGCTTTTGGTAGGGTAGAGGAGTCGTCCAGAGCTGTTTTGGTCTGCATTGATGAGATTACAAATACATCAAAGCTACAAGCTGAGCTGATACAAGATATTTCTCAAAATATGGACAAGATTGCAACGGTGGTTCAGTCTAATAGCATTGCCGGTGAGCAAGGTGCCTCCACCAGTGAAGAATTGTTTGCTCAAGCGAACACACTACAAAAGCTAATGTCCTATTTCAAGACTTAATTTAAAATACTTTGAAATTCTAACGTATCATAATATTTTTACATAGAATTAAACCCCTTTGGTGAAAGATAGTAAACTTATCAATCATCAAAGGGGTATTTTTAGATGTATGAAAATCAAAATGTTCAATTATTAGACTTTTCGCAGAAATCATCAAACTCATCTACAGGTAGCGGTTTTGAATAGTAATATCCTTGAACAGCATTACAGTTGATATTTTTCAAAAGATTTATTTGGTTTTCAGTTTCAATACCTTCTGCAACGGTATACATACCTAAATTACCTGCAAGATCAACGATACTCTCCACCACAAGATTAGCTTTTCTGTATTCATTTTCATCATCAACCTCGATAAAGAAACTACGATCCAGCTTTACGGTATCCACATCAAAGTTTTTAAGCATACCTAAAGAAGAATACCCTGATCCAAAATCATCAATTGAAACCAAGAAACCGGCATTTTTTAGCTTTTTAAGTATTTCTTTCAGATCTTCTTCGTTGTCTGAGACTATGGTTTCAGTAAGCTCGATTTCAAGATATTTGGGCTTTATATCATATGAAGCAACAATCTCGGATAACTCTTCCACGAAGCTTAAGTTGTGTAAATGAAGGCGAGAAAAATTCACAGAAATATGTATGACTTTTCTGCCTGATTCCAGCCATGACTTTATTTGCTGGCAAGCAGATTTGAACATGTATTTATCTAAATCAAGGATAAATCCATTTTGTTCAAATAAAGGTATAAAATCACCGGGATAAACCATGTTTCCACTGGGTTCAATCCATCTCACCAGAGCTTCGGCGCCCACTACTTTATTAGAGTTGACTTCAACTTTTGGTTGTAAATACATTTCAAACTCTTCATTTTTAAGAGCTTTATGCATTTTATTAGTTATTTCAGCGTCTTTTAAAGCTTTTTTTGTGTATTTCTCGTCGTAGTCGCATACATCACGCTCGCCCGTTGCCTTAGCTGTAGAGTGTGCAATATTCACCTTGCTGATAATATCATTTACGTCTGTTTCACCTTTAGATATATAGTAGCGACCGTATCTAAAGAAAAAATTATGCTCTTCAAGTTCAGATACTAATGTTTTAAAATAAGCTTGAAAATTATCTTTGTCATTATGTAAATTGTAAACAAGATCGCCTTCACCGAAAAAAATGAACTCATCAACACCGGCTCTTGCTTGTAAAAAACTATTATCTTTGATAGATGTTCCGGTGTCGGCGATTGCACAAAGTACTTTATTGCCGATATCAAACCCATATATTTCATTTATGACTTTAAAGTTGGCTATATCAAGCTTGACGATGCCATACTTATCACTTGGATGATTTTTCAGGCGATCGCGCATGTGAAGCTTCAGCTTTTCCAAATTTGGACTACCGGTCAGCTCGTCATAATATGCAATTTTTTCAAGGGAATTAGAATATTTGTTTTTAGTAATTACAATATACGATATAACAGTGGCGCCTAGGCCGATGATGATGAAACACACAATAGACATGATTAGCCGAATTCTGAAAACGCTTTCAGTTAAATTATCCTGTGACACTTCAAAAAGTAAAACCCAGTCGTTTATAACTATAGGCCGGTATTCACCAAACATACTGTTGCCGTTTACATTATAGGATACATCTGCAGAAACTTTGTTTTTTAAATTTTCAACAAGCGCGTCGAAAGATGACCCGCTTTCAAAAGTTGCATTTTTCAACTGGTCGGGATTGTCAAAAGAAGGATCGGTAGACACGATTATCTCGCCATCACTGTTTAAAATATAATTGTGTCCTGATTCTTCTGTTAGTTCAGACAAAAGCGCGCTTAAATATTCGGTGGTGTATTGCAGTGCAAACACTCCGATAACTTCATTATCTACAATAATGGGTGCAGATACTGTTATCACTTCTTTGCCTGTGGCCTGTGATATGTATGCTTCTGTGGCGTAAGTATCGCCACTTAAAGCTATGTTGAAATAATCAAATTCAGAAATGTTTGCATATTCATTCGATGTAATAAATGCATCGCCAGACTCATCCGCAATAATAGCAACATCAAAACCTAAAATCGCTTGTTTGCTATATACATATTCAAGCACACTGTCATCAATATTTTCCTCGACAGTATCATGAAGAATAGATATGGTTTCTGCAGTACTTATCAAGTTATAAATCATACTGCTTAGCTGACGATTAATTGCAAGTTGTTGCTGGTTAGTTAGTTCTTCTAAAGATTGTTTTTCAGAATCAGTTAGCTCTAAAGAAATAGTTTCCACAAAACTGATGATAGATAAAAAGATAATTATAGATGAAAAAATACATAACGCTATAGTGTTTTTAACCTTATCATTTTTCATGATTTCTCCTTGGAAATCGCATCAACTTTTTTATAAAATATTTTTATCATATTGCATGATAAAAGTGGAGTGAAATTTATTATATATTTAATAATAATATCATGTTGAGCTTTGGAAGTAAAGTGTTTTAGTAGGAATAAAATTAGTATGGATGGTATAGTTTGTGGATACTAACAATATTATTTTGAATGAAATGCACATAAAAAGAGCACAGAAACATGATCTGTGCCCTCTTGATTCGATGTATGATGATTCGGTATTATTTGGTATATGAGCTTCCGCCGTGGGTGGTGTAAAATTCATCTTCTCCGTCAAAGAAAAATGCATCTGAAAACTCACCGGAGGAATAATACATGTCGTATCGGCCGTCACCATTGTTTAAGTTTGAATCAGGCACAAACTCAAGAAAACCATCGTTATGTAGTGTGCCGTCGGCTGCATGGAAAGAGAAATAACCCAAACCATCCATTTCAAAATAGCTTCCGTCTTCTCTGTACCATGTGCCTTCGGTGCGGGCAAATGAAAGTTGATCGGTTGCCATGTCGTCTTCTTGTCGTATGAAGCTTGTAAGCAGGGCATCTTCTGCATTTGTTGCCCAGTCGCTTGCAACTGCAACAAACATGATATTATAATCTTCGCTGAAATGTACTGCATATATACCAATGCTTGGGAAAGAGACAATTACAGGGTTGTGCATAACACTTCCTTGTGTACCATTATAATCAAAAGTGCCGACATCCATTATGACACCGTCAGCGTCCATACAAGTGACATTATCATCGTTACTGGGATCTTCAGAAAGTACTTCGATGAAACTGAAAGGCAGATCTGAGACGTCATCGATATTCCAAACACCAATAGGGGAGGTGCTTGTCTGCGAGATATCATTTTCTTCAAATGGCAATGATTCGATAGAGCTGTATCGCCAATCAAAGCCTTCTTGCCATTTCTGCGGCTCCATTAGGTCGAAATATTTTTCGCCATCATACTCGCCGAAGAATGCCGCAAAAATGGAATAGTGCATGGCGTAGTTGCCGTTTAGGCCACGTTGTTCGTTATAATCAAGATACTCCTCGTCAATAACTGTGCCATTTTCGTCATATGTTATAACATAATGATCTTCAACTTTTAAATAAGCATAGGGTGGAGGGGGATCTACACCTTCAGGAGCCTGCCACAGTCCGTCTGAGCCATCAAATGGATCGTACGGTTCAACATCAGAGCCAATAATTTCAGGTTTTTCTGATGAGTATGTGTATCGGTCGGTAGAGTCTAGCTCTATGTAGGCAACCCCATCTTCTTCACCTAGATAAATCGTTCGCTCGCCACCATGGATTGTGATAAAAAACAGACCTTTTTCATCGTTGTATCCAACGATACCCTCGCCTTGTTCATCACCGTATTCACCGTAATAATTCACGCTACCATCTTCCTTAATCTCTGCATAGAAAAAAGGCGGGTTTACAACAACCCCGGACAGGCGCCATTCATATGACCACCAACCGGCATAGTCGCTAATGCTTTGGCTGATGTTGCACCCTGTTATAAATACCGCAAGTAGAGCCATAATCAGAAACGTAACAAATAATTTTGTTTTCATAATATTATCACCTTACTTTAATAGTAGTATATATGATTTTTGCTGCTGCAAATAAATAGATCTATTAGATGAAATTAAGATGTGGGCTTGCCAATAAATTAGTTCAAATAGCGCTGATGAATATTATATTAAGCATCAGCCAAAACATTAATGCAAGAGCCAGTAAACACAAAATGACTATAATTAAAATGTGTTTTGCTTGATGTGTTGATGTGCGTTTACGACATAATAGTAAACATATCAAAGCTATAACTAACACCAGTAGCAAAGCAGCAAAGAAAACAGACAAAGCTACCACCTCCATTATTTTTAGGCTACAAAAATTTAAAACTATTAAGTAGATATAGCTGGCTTAATTAGTACTAAATGGTTTTATTGGTTCTATTTTAACATAAAACCAGCAGAAATGGATAATTGTTACGAAATTGTGATAAAGAAAAATGTTGGGCCGTAGTTTTTATTTAACATATAGGACTTATATGCTTTGTTGACACCTTAATAAAGCTAGATGTATAATAGAGGAAATATTGTTGCAATATGATAGGTATAAGTTGTAGAAATAATAAGATTATTTATGTTGCATAAGGAGTGAATACAATATAAAGGTGCCATTTGCTCGAGGCTACGATAATGGGTGAGAGCAAGGCATTTAAAACTATGATATAAATAATTCCAATAGGGATTATTTATAAATCCATTAAAGGTGTTCATAGATGTTAGAATACAATTTATTATCAGAATATACTGCGCTGTTTATTTTAACGGCTATAATAGTCAGCTTTAGGCGAGATTACGAGGCGAGAAATCTAAGATATAAATTTTTAAAGGCCATGTATTACACAACCTTTATTAGTACTACATTAACATTGACATCTGTTCTAGCCACAACCACCTTTGTGAATTATTCGAACTACTTTTTGTCATATATGTTAATGCTGTTATATTTTGTGTTTTTACCTTGCGCGCCGATGATGTTTATACTTTATTCAGTTACATTAACCGATCTTAATTCAAACGAAAAAGATCATTATAAAAAGCTATTTCCTTATTGTGTTCCATACATAATATATGTGGTGGTTATAGTATGTAATGTATTTACAGATAAAATCTTTGCAATCGACGAAAATCTGCATTATATTAGAGGCGATTGGTATCAAGCGCCTTTTGTTGTGAATGGGTTTTATATACTGGTGCTATTGTATATTACGATTAAAAACTCGAAAACTGTTTATAAAGAAATAATGCAAGTATTAAGCTTTGCTGTTATATTTTCTTCAAGCATAATTTTAGTACAATTGTTCATAGATGATATTATTCTTACCGGCACAGTTTACACTTCAAGTATTTTGATTGTTCATTTATATATTCAAAATGTGCGAAAATCTGCAGACCATTTAACGGGCGTTAATAATAGGATTGCCTTGACACATAGAATAAATGAGAGAATCAAGAAAAATGACGATTTTTCATTATACATAATAAGTTTGCGTAACTTTAAAAGTGTGAATGAAAGATATGGACTTGAAACTGGCGATAAATTATTAAGATTGGTTTCCGAAAATCTACTAAAGACATTTTCTGTATATAACACATATAGATATAGTGGTGACGAGTTTGCTATTATTTCAAAAGATTTAAGCGAGGAATACTTTGCCAAAGTAACTAATGTTGTAGACTCATTAAATAATCCGATTTCCATTGATGGGTTTTATGTGGTTTTAGATTTGATTTTCGTTAGGGTTGATTATCCTACATTTTCTAAAAATGTTAAAGATTTGATTTCGGCCGTTGACTACTCAGTACGTACTTTGAAGGAAAAATCCGACGGTGGTAGATATTTATATGATATATCTATTATGCATAATATGTCTGAAAAAAATTTAATGACACAAAAAATCAAAGAAGCTATTATCAACGATGATTTTGTGGTTCACTATCAGCCGATTTTTGCTGTCAATAAAAACACATTCTCTCAAGCAGAAGCATTAGTGAGAATGCTTGATAATGATAATTTATTATATCCGAACAGCTTTATTGGGATAGCTGAGAAAACCGGCCTTATAACAAAAATCACCTATAAAGTTCTAGAGATTGTATGTAGGGATTTGAAAAGTTTAATAGATAATAATCAATTAGACCCACAGTTTGAATCTGTTTCAGTCAACTTCCCGTATTATCAATTTACTTTACCTGATATGGTTGAAGAAGTTTTAGCGATATTATCTAAATACAATATACCACCTTCTATGATTAAAATTGAAATCACTGAAAGAGTTCTTATTTCAGATAGCTTTAACATGAAAATTGTTATGAAAGAAATGCAGGAAAAAGGATTTGTGTTTGAGCTTGATGATTTTGGTGTTGAGTATTCAAATATGAGCGTGTTTTTAGATTTGCCACTGGACATAATTAAAATTGACAGAAGTCTTTTACTTTCTGCTACTAAATCTCAAGAGAACAGAAGGTTTTTTGAACATCTGGTATTGGGGATTAAATCTACTAATAAAAAAATCATTGTTGAAGGAATTGAAGAGTTAGATCAAAAAGATTTATGTGTTTCTTGTAACTGTGATTATATTCAAGGATACTTTTTTGCAAAACCAGTGGATATCCATGACGCTCTTGTTTATATAGGATTAAACAAGGATTAATCATGGGATTGCCCAAGCGTGTTACCCTCGGTTATGCCGGGGGTTTACTTGTGTGAAAAATAACATATATATTAAAATCAAGCACCGATTTCTTAAAATAATTTGTAAGCAGAAGGTTATCGCCCATGTCTTAAAAAGGAACACAAGATCATTTTGGGCTTCAACGGTACTTTTTGAGAAAACATTTGATAATACAGATAAATGCATGAAAAGAGTGTTATATGGAACCGTTTTTTCTGTCATAAATCCAACATATAATACAGCAAAAACCTTGCCCGAAACATATATCAAACAAGAAAAAATGGGTGCAGTGAAAGCCATCCGTCATTTTGTGTTGTATGCAATTGCGGGCATTAAAAAGTATAAAAATCAAACGGCATAAAAATCAGATGGTGTCGATTTTGATGTGAAATAAAACAATATTTTTGCACCATGCTGAATTATAGTATAAATGCGCCGAGGCCTTGTTTTGCAAGGTGCTGCAACAGTATACAGTGATTTGACAATCAGTGGATACAACGATATACTAACATATAATTGCGCTAAATCTTTTTTTTATAAATTTTACAAGTTTATGGCTTGGAAAAATCACGTAAAATAGATAAAAAACTTAAAAGTTTAGATGAGGATAAGTAAGGGAAAAAATAGATTTTGAAATACTATGTAAAATTAAATATAACGTAGGACTAAAAAAGAAATAATCACTAATGCTTAAAGTTTATTTTGTTAAATTAAAAGGAGTGTTCTATGCTAAGGCTCTTTTTACGCATAATAAAAAACAGAGAATGAATTTTAGAGTTATCAAAAAGAGAAGTGACAGATAAATATAAAGGCCAACCTTTAGGGGCGATATGGTCGTTTTGTGCATCCACTTGTTCTTATGTTTCTTTATATTTTTTTATTTGGTGGTGTGTTTAAAAGTAACATAGGTTTTACAGAAAATATGCCGCTGTTTTTTGTGTCGTATATTTTATCAGGGATGGTACCGTGGATTTGTATTTAGTCGTACCTTTCGCTGGGTGTTTCTTCAATGGATAATGATAATTATCATTTCACAGTGGAAAAGATTTGATTTTAAAAATGTATGATTTTCTAGTAAGTCTGCTATGTGAAAACAATAATCTTATTTTAGGGTGTAAAACATGAAACTAATCAAAAAGCTTTTCATAATAATAAGCAAGATGGCGCATATCATATGCTCTCCCTTATTATTACCAATGTGTTTAATAGCTAGAATCATGCCGAAGAAAATAGATATCGGCATGGGGCCACTGCCTTTGATAAACAATGTATATTGGGCAAAAGCTTTGCGCAAAAAAGGCTATACTGTTGAAACTTTTGTCACGGATTGTTATTTTATCACAGATGAATTTGACTATAAGTTTAATGAAGGTTTCGGCAAAATATTTTTTTATGTTCCGGCACTGCTTTTTATACGCACAATTTTTCGCTATAAAATAGTGTATGTATATTTCAACGGTGGGGCACTACAGCCGATACCCGGCTTGAGGCTTTTAGAGGCACAGCTGCTTCGACTTGCGGGCGTAAAAACAGTGGTAATGCCTTACGGCTCGGACTCTCAGCAGCTACTATTCACCAGAAACAAGCTGATGGTGAATGCAATCTGCAATGATTATCCCGAGTTTTTCAGGAAACAGCAGGGCAGAATCCACAGACAAATAAACGCATGGTGTAGGCATGCTGATATTGTGGTGGGCTCCATGGATTCAGTGGATTATTTGCCGTTTTGGAACAGAATAAGGCATTGTCACTATACCATCGACACCGATGCTTTACTCCCACACTATAATGAAATAGGCGACACCATCAAAATTTTGCATGCGCCTAACCATAAAGCGATTAAAGGCTCGAGCTTTGTAGTTGGCGCTATTGACACTTTGAAAAAAGAAGGATATAACGTTGAGCTTATTTTTAAGCAAGGTGTTTCAAACAAAGAATTTTTAAATGTGGTTAAAGACGCAGACATAGTGGTGGACCAGCTTATTATGGGGTGGTATGCTATGTTTTCCATGGAGGCAATGTCGCTGGGTAAACCCGTGATTTGTGCCATGAGGCAAGACCTGGTTTCTTTGTTTGAAAATACCGGCTGTGTGGATGTGGGCGAATTTCCCATGATAAATGCAAGTCCAAGCACGATAACAGATGAGTTGCGAAAGCTTTTAGACAATAAAGAAAATTTGATAAATATAGGAAAACAATCAAGAAAATTCGTTGAAAAATATCATTCTCTTGACGCAGTGGGGGAGTTTTTTGATGAGATCAATAAAAGTATATTGACGTAGCCAAAACGGATTTGTATTATATCGGTTTTGTTAAGGTGATGCAAAATAGATGGGTGAAAATGGTCGAAAGGCAGTTAAAAAAGAGTACAGCTGAGCCAATAAAGAGGAAAAATCACTGAGTTTATATAGTGAGCTTTCAGATGAAATAGGCGTGGTTAGTTAATGTCCTAAATAAAAAGAATGGGTATAAATAATCTTGGCTTTGCCTCGATTACTTATACCCATATTTTAATGCTTTGTTTGCATTCTTTTAAAACCATGTATTAAGCAGCTCATTGAAGTTTAGCAAACTCCAAATAAGCAGTCTGCGGTTTTGGCTGCCGTCCATATGCTCTGCCACAAGGCCTTGCACTGTTTTGGGGTCTAAAATCTCCCAGATGCGTGCGTTTTTGTTTTGTATCACGCTGTCTACCATTTCTCTGCACTCGTTTTTGAACCACGATGAATCCGGCGCCAAAAATCCTTGCTTGTCAGCCCTGTCAATATCTTTTCTTTCGATTTTATCCAGTAGCAATGCTTTCATATCCATAAAACTATTTTCGCTCTCACCAATATAGTGTCTTACTATACTTATTTTGATAATTTTTTTCGAAATTTATGTATTATATCATTTTTTTTGCATTGTTTGTCTATTTTAGGATGGCTAAACATATTAGTGGTTATTAGTTGAATAGAAAAGATTATTCAAAAATAAAAAAACATTAAAAAGTATACAAAACGAAACATCGCCTATAAGGGTGCTTTGTGGCGACAGAGAGATACCGTTTATTTACTACACCAAAAGACCCGGTAGTATCATAGTAACGCTAAGCAGCGCATACACAAGCACCATGCCACTTGGCGCAAACACCCTTTCAATCGAGAGCGTAAACGGCACAGCAACAACAACTATTAATGTGGTGGATGCACCGACGTCGTCGACCACCACCACAACCACCATATATAACCCCGCAATCAGTCCACAAACAGGGGTTTACAACTAAATACTAAGTTAATGCTAAAAGCCGCACCTATCACAAACGATAGCGTGCGGTTTTGCTGTTTGGGGCATAAAAAAAGACACCGAGCTTTACTTGGTGCCTGATTGGGTGTAGCCTCAGCCTGCCGGTGCGCACCCTTATAAGTGGCATAAAAAACGCACACACATAAAAAGACACCGGAGTGTATCCGGTGCCTGATTGGGTGCAGCGTACCCAAGGGGACATGCTATCACGCTGCTTCGACAAATAACCATAAGGGGCATGAGAAAATGCGGATATTATGCAGTTTTACAGCTAATAAGCAATGTTGGAAATAAGAAAAACAGAAAAAATTGCTAAATTTTCAACAAATGAATAGAAAAACAAGGTTAAATGCTTACCAATTTGGTAGGCGTTTTTCTTATGCCCAAATTCATGAAAGGAACGGTTAAAATGAAGCAAATTAACAACCTTAAAGCATTTGAGACGTTAATGGCGTTATCATTCTTGACTATTCAGAAATCAAGTGCTTTGGTCTAAGGTGTCATATTGTTTTATTTCGAAATTTCAATCCTGAATCTCACTATAGTAATGCTAATTTTTTTGCATTTTCCAAATCTGCTTTAATCTTATTAA
>CAYIZZ010000010.1:0-36185 GCA_964367945.1 uncultured Oscillospiraceae bacterium
CGGGAAAAGAGCTTGTCAGAGGCGAGCCGGATGCATCATCTTTTCCAAGTGGTGGTATAAGAAGTACGTTTGAAGCAAGAGGCTACACAGTTTGGGATACTACATCTTATGCCTTTATTAAAGAAGATACTCTTTGCATACCAACAGCGTTTTGTTCATATTCAGGTGAGGCACTAGACAAAAAAACACCATTAATTCGCAGCATGGAGGCTATTAATACTCAAGCACTGAGAGTATTAAAGCTATTTGGAAACAAAGCTGTAAAAAGAGTTGTTTCTACTGTTGGCCCCGAGCAGGAATATTTTTTGATCGACAAAGATATGTTTTTGAAACGTGCAGATTTGATGTACTGCGGAAGAACACTTTTTGGAGCAAAACCACCCAAAGGTCAAGAGCTGGATGATCATTATTTTGGTATAATTAAACCAAGGGTTGCCGCCTTTATGAAAGAGCTGGATGAAGAGCTTTGGAAGCTTGGCGTAATGGCGAAAACAAAACATAATGAGGTTGCACCTGCCCAGCACGAGCTTGCGCCAATATTTACCACTTCAAATATTGCAACAGATCATAATCAGCTTACAATGGAGCTTATGAAAAGTATTGCTGATAAGCATGGCCTTACATGCTTGCTACATGAAAAACCATTTGCAGGTGTGAATGGTAGTGGTAAACATAACAACTGGGCGATTTCTACCGATACAGGATTGAATCTTCTAGAACCCGGCGATACGCCGTATGAAAATGCTCAGTTTATTTTGTTTTTGGTCGCCGTTATTAAAGCGGTTGACGATTATCAGGATTTGCTTAGGGTTTCGGTTGCAAATGCCGGCAATGATCATCGTCTTGGCGCAAACGAGGCACCACCTGCTATAGTTTCTATGTTCTTGGGCGATGAGCTGACAGCTATATTGGAATCGCTTGAAAACGAAGAAGAGTATAAAGGTGTAGAAAAAGCTAATATGCAACTGGGAGCAGCTGTTTTACCACATTTCCCAAAAGATACAACTGATAGAAACAGAACCTCTCCATTTGCATTTACAGGCAACAAGTTTGAATTTAGGATGCTTGGATCGACGTTTTCAATTTCAGGTCCTAATATAATCTTAAATACTATAGTTGCAGAAGTTTTAAGTGGATTTGCAGACGTACTTGAAAAAGCCGACGACTTCAATTCATCGCTTACAGAACTTGTGAGAAACACAATTAAGCAACATAAAAGAATTATATTTAATGGTAATAACTACTCAGATGAATGGGTGAAAGAGGCTGAAAAAAGAGGTCTTTTGAACTTGAAAACAACTAAAGACGCCTTGCCTGAGTTTATAAAACCAAAAAATATTGAACTGTTTAAAAAGCATAATGTTTTCAGCGAAAACGAAGTGCATGCAAGGTATGAAATCTTAAGTGAAAATTATCAAAAAGCAATTCATATTGAAGCTCTAACGTTTATAGAAATTGTATCAAAAGATATTTTAGGCTATTCGTTCAATTTCCAAAACGAGCTTTTAGATATTATCTCGAAGAAAAGTCAGTTTAGTAAAGATGTAGCATTGGAAGATGAGCTTATCGACAAATGTTCTTCGTTAACCAAAAGCATATATGATTTGCTTCAAAAGCTAGACAGTGCGTTGATTGAAGCGAAAAATATTGAAGGCGTAAAAGAGCTTGCTGATTTTTATAGAGATCGAGTATTCGCACTAATGACTGAAATTAGGGTGATGGTTGATGAGCTTGAGACGATAGTACCTAAGAAACACTGGAAGATGCCAACTTATGGTGAGATTTTGTACAGTGTAAACTAATAAAATAATAAAATGCACAAAGGGGTGCGTTCAATCGTTGAAAAACGGCTGAATGTGCCCTTTTAATTTATACAACAGGAGGATTTGACAATGGAGGCAGTGTTATCAGAATTATATGGCGTATGGTTTTTAATTGGCGCCGCTTTGGTGTTTTTTATGCAAGCGGGTTTCGCAATGGTGGAAACGGGTTTCACAAGAGCGAAAAATGCAGGAAACATCATAATGAAAAACCTTATGGATTTTAGCTTTGGCACTGTGATGTTTATATTAATAGGGTTTGCCGTCATGATGAGTGAAGATTACATTTTAGGGCTTTTTGGAATGCCTAACTTTGATATTTTCACAGACTATGCAAACTTTCCGTGGTCAGTGTTTATATTCAACTTGGTGTTTTGTGCAACAGCCGCCACAATAGTTTCAGGCGCAATGGCAGAACGCACAAAGTTTAGTGCTTATTTGATTTACAGTGCTGTGCTTAGCGCAATAGTGTATCCTATAGAGGCAGGCTGGGTTTGGAATGCTAAAGGATGGCTATTTGAAATGGGCTTTATCGACTTTGCAGGATCTGCAGCAATACATACCGTTGGTGGTGTGAGTGCAATTATCGGTATAATGTTTTTGGGCCCACGCATTGGCAAATATGAGAAAAATGAAAAAACAGGCAAAACAGTAGTAAAGGCGATACCCGGCCACAACTTGACCACAGGTGCACTTGGTGTGTTCATCTTATGGTTTGGCTGGTATGGATTCAACGGCGCCGCCGCCACAACTTTAAACGGCATTGGTGGACTTGCATCAATCTTTGTGACAACAACAATAGCACCGGCACTTGCTGCTGTTACCACTATGTTTTATACATGGATTAAAAACGGTAAGCCTGATGTATCCATGACACTCAATGCGGCACTTGCAGGACTTGTTGGTATTACAGCAGGATGTGCTACAATGGACGCTGTGGGTTCTGCAGTTGTAGGTATTGTTTCAGGTTTCTTAGTTGTTATCTCGGTCGAGTTCATAGATATAAAGTTGAAACTGGATGATCCGGTGGGTGCGGTTGCAGTTCATGGTGTGAACGGTATATGGGGCACACTGGCAGTTGGTCTATTCGCTGTTGAGGGTGGTTTGTTCTACGGTGGTGGCGCAAAACTACTTGGCGTACAAGCTATCGGTATTACAGCAATTATTGCGTGGACTGCTGTTGCAATGACAATTACATTTGCGATTATTAAAAAAGTACATGGCTTAAGGGTTTCAGAAGAAGAAGAGGTTTTGGGCCTTGATACAACAGAGCACGGTCTTGAAAGCAGTTATGCAGACTTTATGCCCGTTGACATGATGGTGGATGAAAAACCACTTGTGGCAACACCGAGCGAAAAGGCAATTCCGGTTGTGGATAGCTCAAGTCCGAATGCGAAAATGACAAAATTCTCGATAGTTACAAAAGAAAGCCGCTTTGAAAAGCTGAAACGAGCTTTAGAGGCAATTGGCATCACAGGCATGACGGTGACAAAAGTTATGGGATGTGGAATGCAAAAAGGTATGCAACAATATTATCGTGGTGTTGAAGTTGAAGCGACACTTTTACCGAAAGTGAAAGTTGAAATTGTCGTTTGCAAAATACCTGTTGATACTGTTGTCAAAGCGGTTAAAAAAGCTCTTTACACAGGCAACATCGGTGATGGTAAAATATTTATTTATGATGTTGAAAATGTAATAAAAGTAAGAACGGGTGAAGAAGGATATGATGCTTTACAAGATGATTAATTAACCCGGTATTTTAAATTTAATATATGCGCTTGTGAAATCGCTTTTTAATATTATTAAAAAGCGATTTTTTTTATTGCATTAATAAAAGTAATATGATATAATATATCAAACTTTATATTTGCGACAAAGAGGTCGTGTATATTGCGCTATATTGCGCTTTATATGCGACCTCTTTTTAATTTTTAGGAGGGTACCAAATGCAAAAAAATATATTGTATAGCGAAAAATATGAACATGATGCTTGTGGAATAGGCGCGGTTGTATCAATCGATGGTAAGAAAACATATTCGGTTGTTTCAAACGCTTTAGAAATAGTAGAAAAGCTTGAGCACAGAGCCGGTAAAGATGCGAGTGGCGAGACCGGTGACGGTGTTGGAATACTTGTGCAAATTTCTCATGAGTTTTTCAAAAGCTTAAAGCTTGATTTTGAAATAGGTGAAGAGAAAGATTATGGTATAGGTATGTTCTTTTTGCCTTGCGAAAATCCAAAAAGAATGCAGGCGAAAAAGCTGTTTGAGCTGATTGCGGCAAAGTCCGGCATAGAGGTCTTAGGCTGGAGAGAGGTATGTACAAATTCGGCCGCACTTGGGAAAAAAGCAATAGAAAAGATGCCGCATATTGAGCAATGTTTTTTGAAACGTCCTCAAAATGTGGCCGCCGGAATTGATTTTGACAGGAAATTATATATTGTTAGGCGCGAGTTTGAACACAGCGCTGCAAACACTTATGTTGTAAGTTTATCTTCACGTACTATTGTGTATAAAGGTATGTTCTTAGTTGGGCAGCTACGTCAGTTTTATGTAGATTTACAAAGCAAAAATTACAAAAGTGCCATTGCTATGGTGCACTCGAGATTTTCTACAAACACAAATCCCAGCTGGGAGCGCGCGCATCCCAACAGGGTGATTTTGCACAACGGCGAAATCAATACAATAAGGGGCAACGCTGATAGAATGCACGCCAGAGAAGAAACGATGCATAGTGATGTTTTGGGAGATGATATCAGTAAAGTTTTGCCGGTTATAAACGGCGAAGGCTCTGACTCTGCTATGCTTGATAATACCCTTGAATTTTTATACATGAACGGCGTTGATTTACCACTTGCTGTTATGATGGCGATACCCGAGCCATGGAAAAACAACAAATACATGCAGAAAAATAAAAAGGATTTTTATCGTTATTATGCCACCATGATGGAGCCGTGGGATGGCCCTGCCGCTATACTTTTTTCTGATGGCGATATAATGGGTGCTGTTTTAGACAGAAACGGCCTTCGTCCCTCCAGATACTATATTCTTGATGATAATACACTTGTTTTGTCGTCTGAAGTTGGCGTTTTAGATATTAGTCCTGAAAAAATTGTAAGAAAATTGCGGCTTGAGCCGGGCAAAATGCTTTTAGTTGATACAGTTAATAAAAAAATAATATCAGATGATGAATGTAAGAATTATTACGCCAATAAAAAGCCTTATGGTGAATGGCTTGATACAAACCTTGTGCGTTTGAAAGATTTGAGTATACCAAACAAAAAAACACAAACATACTCTCAAGAAACAAGAGATAAGCTGTATAAAGCGTTTGCGTATTCATATGAAGATGTTAAAAATAATATTTTACCTATGGCGAAAAATGGGCTGGAGCCTACCTCGGCAATGGGTACAGATATTCCACTTGCAGTGTTGAGCGACAAGCATCAGCCGCTATTTAGGTATTTCAAACAACTTTTTGCACAGGTTACAAATCCGCCCATAGACTCACTTCGCGAAGAAATTGTTACAGATACTACTGTGTATATTGGCAAAGACGGAAATCTACTAAAAGACAGCGCACAAAACTGCACTGTTTTGGAAGTGAACAACCCTATTTTAACAGCAATAGATTTAGCGAAAATTAAAGCCATGAACAAAAGTGGATTTAATGTTAAAACGGTATCCCTACTTTATTATAAAAACACATCGCTTGAAAGAGCGTTGGAACAACTTTTTGTCAAGTGTGATAAAGCATATAGTGATGGTGCTAATATTATTGTTTTGTCTGACAGAGGCGTTGATGAAAATCATGTGGCTATTCCCAGCTTGCTTGCAGTGAGTGCAATGGAGCAGTATTTGATTAAAACAAAAAAACGTACAGCTGTTTCTATAATTTTAGAAAGCGGCGAAGTGCGTGATGTGCATCAGTTTGCAACATTACTTGGATATGGCGCAAGGGCTATCAACCCGTATTTGGCCCATGAATGTATTGAGGAACTGATAACTAAAAAAATACTGGACAAAGATCTTTTTACCGCAATTAATGACTACAATCATGCGGTTTTACACGGCATTGTGAAAATTTCGGCAAAAATGGGTATTTCTGCAATTCAAAGCTATCAATCGGCACAAATTTTTGAGGCGGTTGGTATTAACAAACAGGTGATAGATAAATACTTTACAAACACAGTTAGCAGAGTTGAAGGAATAGGCCTTGAAGAGATAGAAGAAGGTATTGAGTTCAGGCATTCTAAAGCATTTGACCCGCTGGGTCTTGGTGTGGATAGCACTCTTGACAGCATGGGATACTCTAAGCTAATCAACGGTGAAGACAAAGAAGATCATCTTTACAATCCTGAAATTATAATTGCTCTGCAACAGGCAACGCAAAGCGGAGACTATAAAAGGTTTAAGCAGTATACCGCAATGGTAGATGATGTCAATAAACCACATACATTAAGAGGGCTGCTTGCGTTCAATTTTGGCGAGGGCATACCTTTGAATGAAGTTGAGCCGGCAAGTGAAATTGTAAAACAATTTAAAACAGGTGCGATGTCGTATGGTTCCATATCAAAAGAAGCGCATGAGTGCATGGCGATTGCTATGAATACACTGGGCGGAAAATCTAACTCCGGTGAAGGTGGCGAAGACCCAAGCAGGCTTGGAACAATAAAAAACAGTGCAATAAAACAAGTTGCCTCCGGACGTTTTGGTGTTACCAGCCAGTACTTGCTAAGTGCAAACGAAATACAAATAAAAATGGCGCAAGGTGCAAAACCCGGTGAGGGAGGACATTTGCCGGGTGGCAAAGTTTACCCATGGATAGCAAAAACAAGACACTCAACTCCCGGTGTTGCCCTTATTTCGCCACCACCACACCATGATATCTATTCAATAGAAGATTTAGCGCAGCTAATATATGACTTGAAAAATGCAAATAGACAGGCGAGAATTTCAGTCAAGCTTGTGTCGGAATGTGGAGTGGGCACAATAGCAGCAGGTGTGGCAAAAGCAGGTGCCGCAGTTATTTTGATTTCAGGCTATGATGGCGGAACAGGCGCTGCACCCACAAGCTCTATTTTGGATGCAGGATTGCCGTGGGAGCTTGGTCTTGCAGAGGCGCATCAAACACTTATTCAAAACAATTTGCGAAATAGCGTTGTTTTAGAGACGGATGGCAAGCTGATGAGCGGTCGTGATGTTGCGATAGCTGCAATACTTGGCGCAGAGGAATTTGGGTTTGCAACAGCACCTCTTGTTACAATGGGCTGTATGATGATGCGTGTGTGTAACTTGGATACTTGTCCTGTGGGTATAGCCACACAAAATGAATGCTTGCGTAAACGTTTTATGGGCAAACCTGAATATGTTATGAATTTTATGATGTTTATAGCGGAAGAATTGCGCGAAATAATGGCAAAACTTGGCGTTAAAACTTTAAAAGAATTAACAGGCAGAACAGACCTTATTAAAGTTAAAGATAAAAAAGTGACAAAACGTGCAGAACTTGTTGATATGAGCCTTATAATATCTGATTTATATGCGCATTGCAGTGAAAAAACATTTGATAAAAACCATTTATATGATTTTAAATTAAGTGATACTATTGATGAAAAAATACTGCTCAAAAAATTTGAAAAGGCTATAAAAAATAAAACGAGTCACACTGAAAAAATTGATGTGTGCAGTACTGATAGAACACTGGGGACAATTTTGGGCTCGGAAATAAGCAAGGCGCATAAAGACACACTTGATGATGATACTTTTGTGGTTGAATGTGTTGGCGGTGCAGGCCAATCTTTTGGAGCGTTTATGCCAAAGGGGCTGACACTGAAATTGCAGGGCGATGCAAATGATTATGTGGGTAAAGGTCTATCTGGTGGCAAAATAATTGTGACAAAACCACACCAGAGCACTTTTAAGGCTGAAGAAAACGTGATTATAGGTAATGTTGCTCTATATGGCGCAACCTCGGGCGAGTGCTATATTAATGGTCTTGCCGGAGAACGTTTTATGGTGCGAAACTCCGGTGTTACGGCGGTGGTTGAGGGATGTGGAGATCATGGCCTGGAGTATATGACCGGTGGTAGAGCCGTTATTCTTGGTAATACAGGCAAAAACTTTGCGGCAGGTATGAGCGGTGGCATAGCTTATGTGCTGGATATTAAGCATGATTTGTATTTGAAGCTAAACAAAGAATTTGTCTCGATGTATGAAATTTCAAACGAGTGTGACGTTGATGAGCTTAAAACTCTTATTGAGAAACATTATGAAAACACAAACTCTCAAAAAGCAAAGGAAATTTTAGATAATTTTGAGAATGTTTTGCCACACTTCAAGAAAATAGTGCCCAATGATTATCAAAAAATGTTTAAAACAATACACGAGTTCATAGAAAAAGGTTTCGGTGTAGAAGATGCACAATTTGAAGCTTTTACAAAAGTAATAAAAAGAAATCAGGTGTAAACAATGGGTAAAATTACGGGTTTTATGGATTACAATAGAAAATCTAATGAAAAAATCCCTGTCAAAGAACGCATATTGAATTTTGATGAATTTTATAGTGTTAATGAAAAGCAAGAAAGAATAAACCAAGCTGCCAGATGTATGAACTGCGGTGTGCCATTTTGCTCTAGCGCCATTGAGCTGAAAGGAATGGTGACGGGATGTCCTTTGCACAATTTAATACATGAATTCAACGATGAAATTTATAATGAAAACTTTGAGCATGGCTTGATGAGGCTTTTGAAAACAAACTGTTTTCCGGAGTTTACAGGCAGAGTTTGTCCAGCTCTATGTGAAAAAGCTTGCATTAATGCTTTGTATTCAGATGCTGTTACAATACATGATAATGAACTATTTTTAATTGAAAATGGATTTGAAAAGGGATATATGGTGCCAAAACCGCCACTTGTACGAAGTGGTAAAAAAGTGGCAGTAATAGGCTCGGGTCCTGCCGGTCTTGCAGTAAGCGAAAAGCTTAATAAAAGAGGTCACAACGTAACAGTTTTTGAACGTGATGATAAATTTGGCGGTTTATTAATGTATGGCATACCCAATATGAAACTTGATAAGAAAGTTATTGAGCGAAGAATTGAGCTGATGAAACAAGAAGGTGTTGTTTTCAAAAATAATAAAGACATAGGGAAAAATGTTAAACTTGAAGAATTGCAAAAAAAATATGATGCAGTAGTGTTGTGTTGTGGTGCAAAAAAAGCAAGAGATATAAGCGTGCAGGGACGGGATGCCAAAGAAGTTTATTTTGCGATTGATTTCTTGAAAAGCACAACAAATAGTCTGCTGGAAAATAATTTGACAGGTGATTATATTAGTGCAAAAGGGAAAAATGTAATTGTGCTTGGTGGCGGCGATACCGGAAATGACTGTGTGGGTACATGTGTTCGTCATGGCGCAAAAAGTGTGGTGCAATTAGAGATGATGCCACAGCCACCAAAAGAGCGAAGCCAAGAAAACCCTTGGCCTGAATGGCCAAAAGTGATGCAAACAGACTACGGCCAAGAAGAGGCAAGCGAAGTTTTTGGTAGTGACCCCAGGGTTTTTGAGACTACAATCAAAGAAATATATGAAAAAGATGGCAAAATAACAGGAGTGTTAACAGTTGGAGTTGAATTTAAAGATGGAAAGCTGTGTGAAATTGAAAATAGTGAACATACATTAAAAGCAGATATGCTTTTGATAGCAGCAGGATTTACCGGCTATGAAGAATATACTGCGCCTAAAGTGGATATTCCGGGGAAGGCGCAAATATCATATAAAACAAGCGTGGATAATGTTTTTTCATGCGGTGATATGAAACGAGGTCAGTCGCTGGTTGTTTGGGCAATAGCCGATGGTATTAAATGTGCAGCAGAAGTTGATGATTATTTGTTGAATTATTGAGAAAACTGATTTTTTCCTCCGGTTCACTTACTAGCAATTATTACTTGCGTGGTCTTGACACAAATCGTAAAAAGTAGCATTTAATAAATACGAATAATAAATACGAATTTGTGAAAGATACGGCGATTATTATATGGTGCTGTGTGATAATATTGACACAAATGTGAAAATATTGTAAAATACCAAATAGTTATTCTTTTGACGATGTTAATTGTAGTTATGTGCAATTTCAAATGTTATAGAATTAACGAAAATGTAAGAATATATTGGAGGAAAGAAAAAATGAAAAAAATACTAGCGCTGCTACTTGTAGCTGTAATGGCACTCGGCCTTCTGGCGGGATGTTCAGACAGCGGAAGTGACACCCTTATAGTGTCCCAAGGCGCAGATCCTGCATCACTTGACCCACAAGGTGCAAACGAGCAACCCGGCTCAAGGGTAGCAAAACAAATTTATGATACACTGTTCATTCAAGATGAAGAAATGAACGTATCAGAAGGTCTTGCTGAAAGTTATGAAATTCTTGATGACGGCATGACACTAAGCCTGAAACTTCGTGAAGGCGTTACTTTCCATAATGGCAACCCTTTCACAGCAGATGACGTTAAGTTCACACTTGAAAGAGGTATTGAATCACCTGATGTTGCTCACATTTTCTCAGCTATCGATCCTGCAAAAATCGAGATTGTTGATGACTACAACATGACAGTAGGTATGATGTATCCATTTGCTCCTATCCTGTCTCACCTTGCTCACACAGCATCATCCATCGTTGATAAAGAGACTGTTGAAGAAGCTGGCGATTCTTATGGTTCAAACCCTGTTGGTACAGGTCCTTATGCTCTGGAAGAGTGGAACATTGGCGACAACATTGTTTTGAAAGCAAACGCTGATTACTGGGGCGAGCCTGCAAAAACAGAGAACATCATTATCAGAAATATTCCTGAGCCTGAAACCGCAATGCTTGAGCTTGAATCAGGCGGCGTAGATATCGTTTATGATATCGCAGCATCAAACATTGCACGTTTTGAAGACAGCGAAGAAACAATGCTTGTAAGAAGCCCGAACTTCTCTACAACTTACATTGGCTTTAACGCTGGCAAAGAGCCTTTTGATGACCCACTTGTACGTCAAGCTATCAACCATGCAATCGACATGAGCGCAATTGTTGAAAACGTATACTACGGTGCAGGCTCACAAGCTAAAGGTCCTATCGGCCAAATGGTTTGGGCATACAATGATGAGCTTTCCGGTTATGAGTATGACGTAGAAAAAGCTAAAGAGCTTTTGGCAGAAGCCGGCTATGCTGATGGTTTCACAACTACCATCATGACAAACGAAGGCAACCAACAACGTGCTGACGTTGCCATCATTGTTCAAAGTGCTTTGAAAGAAATCGGTATCGAAGTTGAAATTCAAACTCTTGAATGGACAAAATACCTGGAAGCAACAGAAAACGGCGAGCATGACATGTTCATCCTAGGCTGGGTTACTGTTACAGGCGATCCTGATTACGGCCTATATCCCTTGTTCCACTCATCAACATTTGGTGCAGCCGGTAACAGAACATTCTGGTCAACACCTGAAGTAGATGCACTTCTCGACGAAGCAAGAACTTCAAACGATGCTGCTGTTCGTGAAGCTAACTACAAAGAAGTACAAGAAATTGTTGCTGAAGAAGCACCTTGGATATTCACATGGGAAGGCGAAGACCTTACAGGCGTACGCACAAACATTGAAGGTTTTGTGAACAACCCTGCAGGTCACCACGTTCTTAAAAATGTAGTTAAAAACTAATATTTAGTAGTTACAATGAAAAGGAGACTGCTATAGCAGTCTCCTTAGGTTGTCAATTAAGCTCCTTTTGTGTTGGTCGGAAAAGCTTGCTCTATTATATGCAAAAATACTTGCCTTTAAGCTGTTTTTGTTTAAAGTAAGTGCTTAATTGCCACTTGAATTTTTTGATAATATAGGGAGACTGCCGGGGGCAGTCTCCTATAAATGTTTAAGGTGGTATAGTTATAAATTAGGTACCTTAGGCAAAAAATATTTTCCTTAGGAGGTATGTTTTTGTTAAATTATATAATTAAAAGACTGTTGCTAGTTATACCCGTGTTGCTGGCTGTAACACTTGTAATATTTACATTATTGTATTTTACACCGGGCAACCCTGCAAAAGCAATGTTGGGTGAAGTGGCAGATCCTGAAGCTTTAGCGGCACTTGAGGAAGAACTGGGTTTGAATGACCCGTTTTTAGTTAGGTATGGCGATTATCTTTTAGGCCTTTTACAAGGCGACATGGGTACATCTTACAGAACAGATAGGCCGGTGTCGGAAGAGTTGTTCAGTCGCTTGCCGACAACGCTGAACTTGGCATTATTATCAATAGTTATTGCTGTTGCCATAGGGGTACCTGTGGGTATTATTTCGGCAACAAAGCAATATTCGTGGTTTGACAATATTTCCATGGTTTTTGCATTATTAGGCGTTTCTATGCCAAACTTCTGGCAGGGAATGGTTTTGATACTTGTGTTTGCTGTATGGTTGGGCATTTTGCCGGTTTCAGGGTTTACAACCCCTGCACACTGGATTTTGCCGGCAGTGACGATAGGTACGTCAACTGCGGCTATTATCGCCAGAATGACACGCTCAAGTATGCTTGAAGTAAATAGGCAGGATTATATCAGAACTGCAAGAGCAAAGGGACAAAAAGAATCTGTTGTTATACTGAGGCATCAGCTGAAAAATGCATTGATACCTGTTATAACAGTTGTTGGTTTGCAATTTGGTGCTTTGCTTGGTGGTGCAGTTTTAACCGAGACAATTTTCGCTGTTCCCGGAATTGGAAGATACATGGTTGAGGCAATCAAAAACCGTGACTATCCTGTTATTCAGGGCGGCGTTTTGCTTATAGCTGTTATATTTACGTTTGTTAATCTTTTTGTTGATATTCTGTATGCATATGCGGATCCCAGAATTAAGGCAACTTATTCTCAAGCTAAGTTAGGAGGTCCGTTAAAATGGCTAAACAAAAAGTAGAAAACACAGAGAATAACAATAAAATCAAGTCAAGACGTTATAGCAAACTTGGCGAAACGTGGAAGATACTAAGAAGAAATAAATCTGCAATGTTAGGTCTTGCAATTATCTGTGTAATAGTAATCTGTGCAATATTTGCCGATTTTATCGCTCCTTATCCTTATGATGAAATTAATCTGGACAATGAGTTTGCACGTCCATCGCTGGAAAACCTATTTGGTACAGATAACTTTGGTAGAGATATTTTTAGTCGTATTGTTTACGGCGCAAGGATTTCTTTGCAAGTTGGTTTTGTGGCAGTAGGTATTGCTGCAATAGTAGGTGTGTTTTTAGGATCACTTGCAGGCTACTATGGTAAGGCTGTTGATAGCATTATCATGCGAATAGTGGATGTTTTGCTTGCTATACCGAGTATCCTTCTTGCTATAGCAATCACGGCTGCTTTTGGTGGCGGGCTGACAAATGTTATGATAGCTGTTGGTATCTCTTCAGTGCCGTCGTATGTGCGTATTGTAAGAGCTACAATTTTATCGGTAAAAGAGCAAGAGTTTATTGAAGCGGCAAGGGCAACGGGTGCGTCGGATTTCAGAATAATATTCACCCATATTTTGCCAAACTCTCTTTCGCCGCTAATTGTACAAGCTACATTAGGTGTTGCAGGTGCAATCTTATCTGCTGCCGGACTAAGTTTTATCGGACTGGGGCTGCAACCGCCGGAGCCTGAATGGGGCGCAATGCTTTCAGAAGCACGCTCGTATTTCACACAGCATCCACACATGGTTATGTTCCCGGGCTTATCAATTATGTTGACGATTTTCGCACTCAATCTCTTTGGTGATGGTTTGCGTGATGCGCTTGACCCAAAACTTAAACGATAGTTAGAAAGGAGATACAGAGTGAGCGATAAAATATTAAGTATAGAGAATTTAAGTATTCGATATGTGACTGAAGAAAATACAGTTGCCGCAGTTACAAATATTTCTTTGGAAATTGAAAAAGGCAAAACACTTGGTCTTGTTGGCGAGACCGGTGCAGGTAAAACCACTACGGCACTTGGTATATTAAACTTGGTACCGGACCCACCGGGTGAGATATATTCAGGAAAAATCATGTTTAAAGGTGAAAATCTACTTGATTTATCACAGAATGATATGCGTGAAGTTCGTGGCGCTAAAATTAGCATGATTTTCCAAGACCCGATGACATCTTTGAATCCTGTGCTAACAGTTGGCGATCAAATTCAGGAAGTTGTGCTATTGCACAATGAAATTTCAAAAGAAGAAGCCACCGAAAAGGCAAAGAGCCTTATGGAGATGGTGGGCATTTCGGGCGATAGGCATATTGAATATCCACATCAGTTTTCCGGTGGCATGAAACAGCGTATTGTTATTGCGATGGCGCTTGCATGTGAGCCTGAACTACTGCTTGCTGACGAGCCGACTACTGCACTGGATGTGACAATTCAAGCGCAGGTGTTGGAGCTGATAGCGAATTTGAAAGAAGAGTTTAACACCTCAATGCTTTTGATCACACACGATTTAGGCGTGGTGGCTGAAACTTGCGACAATGTTGCTATCATGTATGCAGGTGAAATAGTTGAATGTGGCACAACAAAGCAAATTTTCACTGAGCCAAAACATCCGTACACAGTTGGTCTTTTTGGCTCGATTCCGAAACTTCATGATGATTCTGATCGCTTGATTCCTATTGATGGACTTATGCCGGATCCTGCAAATTTACCTGATGGCTGCAACTTTAGCCCAAGGTGTAAACAGTGTATGGAAATATGTAAATCGCAGTCTCCGAAAACTGTTGAATATGAAAACGGCCATAAAGTGGCATGTCATCTTTATGCTGACGGAGGTTCGAAATGAGCGAGAAAATTTTAGAAGTAGAAAAACTATGTAAATATTTCAAAACTCCGCGGGGCATTCTACATGCTGTGGATGAAGTTAGCTTTTATATTAATAAAGGTGAAACTTTGGGTGTTGTAGGTGAGTCCGGCTGTGGAAAAAGCACACTGGGAAGAACAATATTGCACTTGACCGACATAACAAATGGCAAAGTGTTTTTTGAAGGAAATGATATCACAGGTGTGAAGAAATCAAAAGAATTGAAAAATTTGCGCAAAGATATGCAAATAATTTTTCAGGACCCGTTTTCTTCGCTGAACCCCAGAATGTCAGTTAGTGATATTATTGCAGAGCCGCTTAAAATTTATAAAATATTTAAGACAAAAGACGAGATAAACAACAGGGTATTGGAGCTTATGGACACTGTTGGTCTTGCTCGTAGGCTTGCAAATAACTATCCGCATGAGCTAGATGGTGGACGCCGCCAAAGGATAGGCATTGCAAGGGCGATTGCGCTTAATCCTAAGTTCATTGTGTGTGACGAGCCAGTTTCTGCGCTTGATGTTTCAATACAAGCACAGGTTATAAACTTGCTTCGCGACCTGCAAAAAGAACGCGGACTGACGTATATTTTTATCACACATGACTTTTCTGTAGTAAAGCATATTTCAGACAGAATAGTTGTAATGTATCTTGGTAATGTGGTGGAAACTGCGCCGACAAAGGACTTTTTCAAAAAGCCTATGCACCCATACTCAAAAGCTTTGCTTTCAGCAATTCCTGAAGCTGTTTACAGTGAGACGAAAAGGGAAAGAATCACACTTAAAGGCGAAATTACATCACCGATTGAGCCAAAGCCCGGGTGTAGATTTGCCCCACGTTGTGAATATGCAACAGATGTTTGCACGGCAAAAAATCCTGAGCTTTTAGAAATTGAGCCTGAGCATTTTGTTGCTTGCCCAAGAGCAGTAGAACTGTTGAAGTAATTGTGATCTTGAAAATAATAATGCGACAAATTCAACTGGCAACGTTAAGTTGTCAGTTGTTTTTTTTATTGACGAAATGGGGCAATATGTGCTATTTTAATAAACAGAAGTTGCATGACAACATAATATTTAAAATATTTTAATTTAAAAGGGGTTTATATGAAGAATGTAGGATTTGGGGAAAAATTGCGGTATAAGTTTGACAACATAATGTCAAAAGGTACTATTGCACTGATAGGTATTTTGTTTTTAGCCACGGTGATTGTAATTGTTATGGCGGGTCTGTTGGCTTTCGTGCTTGGTGAAGGCCCGATTGGAGAGAATATCTGGCAAAGTATTATGCATACTATTGATGCAGGTACCATTGTGGGCACGGATACATCAAGGCCGGTGTTTCTTGTTTTGATGTGTATTGTTACCTTGGGTGGTATATTCATTACCAGTATTTTAATCGGTATTATCACCACCGGTTTTGAGGAAAAACTGAATACTTTGAAAAAAGGTAATTCTCGCGTTATAGAGAAAAATCATGTGGTTATTTTAGGATTCAACGACAATATAGGCACTATTATTTCTGAGCTTGTTGCGGCGGGCGAAAACCAAAAAGATAACTGCATTGTGGTGTTGGCTGAAGGCGACAAGGAAGAAGTAGAGGAAGCTATTGGAAACTTGGTGGAGGACCTAAAAACCACACGTCTTATCTGCCGTACAGGCAGTATCACTGATTTGCACATGCTTAAACAATGTGCTATCGAAACTTCTCGTGCTGTTATCATTAACGAGCGTACAGACTTTATTACCACAAAGGCCATTTTGGCTATAAACAACTATATCAGAAGCCTGGATGCACCGTCTGATATAAAGACACATATTGTGGCGATGGTAAGCGACACTGCAAACTATGAAGCTATTCAAATTGCCGGTGAAAATCTTGCTGAATTGATACTGGTGCATGATTCTGTTGCACGAATTATTGCTCAAACATGCAGACAGCCAGGCCTTTCTAATGTGCTTATTGATTTGTTTGACTTTAGTGGTAGTGAGCTTTATTTTGAAAACTTTGCTGAATTGCAAGGTAAAACATTCCAAGATGTTCTCACTAGGTTTAATCACAGCATTGTGTTTGGATACAAGCGTGGCAAAGACATTTTCCTAAACCCACCAAAAGATACTGTGATGGAGCAAAACGACAAGGTTCTTATTTTGGTTGAAGATGATGGTATGGCAAAATTCCTTCCAAATGCTTATGATAATGCGCAGGTTGAAAACCTTATTTGCCAGCAGGGCGCTGAAAAGCAACTTGAAAATGTTTTGATTTTGGGTGCAAATAGTATGCTGTCCACCATTTTGCATGAGCTGGACAATTACTATGTTAAAGGCTCCCGCATTATCGTGGCAAACGATACAGATGAATACTTGAAAGCAGATATCAAACTTGAAAACATTGAGCTGAAAACGATAGTTTGTGATATTGGAAACAGAAAAGCTTTAGAGGCTCTTACATCTCAGGATATTAGCCATGTGCTACTGCTTAGCAACGACTCGCTGGACACAGAGACCACCGACGCTAAAACTTTGCTGAAGCTGATTCATTTGCGCGATATTGCACAAAAGACAAACCGTAACTTCAATATCACCAGCGAAATGGAAAACACTACAAACCAGAAACTAGCACAAGTGGCACAGGTGAATGATTTGGTAGTGGGCTCTAATATTATCAACTTGATGATGGCTCAAATTGCTGAAAACCGAGATTTGGCAAAAGTTTTCCAAGAGCTTCTTCATGTGGACGGCTCGGAGATTTATATCAGGAATGCCGAAAACTATGTGAAACTGAATGAAAAACTTGACTTTTTTGATGTGACAGAAATTGTTGCACGTCGTAATGAAATTGCTGTAGGTTATAAAAAACGTGTTGGTAACTCTTATGAAATTATAGTTAACCCAACCAAATCTGATTCTATTACATTTACCGAAGGCGACTCTATTGTTTTGCTTGCTTCCGACTAAATCTAAAGTAAATATAAAAACACCGTTTTTCTTCACACAAGAAAAACGGTGTTTTGTTTATTGGATCAGTTTACATATTTATGCCGATTTCATGGTTTTTTTGCGAATGAATGTCAAGACCACCAGTAAAACCACAACACAAACTGCTAATGTGATTAATGCATTTTGTAAAAGGCCTGCTAGAATATATCCAAGGAAGGATACGCCTGCAACCACCAATGCGTATGGAATCTGGGTAGACACGTGAGTGATATGGTTGCTTTGCGCGCCGGTAGAGGCCATGATGGTGGTATCTGAAATGGGGGAGATGTGATCGCCGCATACAGCACCGGCCAAGCATGCCGACACACAAATTACCATCAGTTCGCCGCCGCCCGGGAAGATAGCTGTAACGATGGGGATTAAAATACCGAATGTACCCCAAGATGTTCCGGTGGAGAATGCAATACCAACGCCTATTAAGAACAATACAGCAGGTAGCAAGAAGCTGGCAGCTGCATTTGCCGACACAACACTGCTGACGAAATCGCCGGCGCCAAGGGCATCACGACAAAATCCGCTTAGTGTCCATGCGAAACATAAGATGAAAATGGCGGGAACCATTTGTCTGAATCCACCTGGAAGGCTATCGGCAAAGTCACGGAAGCTGATAACTTTGCGAGAGATGTAAAGGATAAAGGTGAACATTAGTGCAAGTAAAGAGCCGATGGAAAGGCCAACAGAAGCACTGGCGTTTCCGAATGCTGTGATGAAGTCGGTGCCGCTGAAGAATCCGCCGGTGTAAAGCATACCGCCGATGCAAGAAATTATCAGGACCAGCACAGGCAATACAAGATCGATAACCTTGCCTTTGGATGAAGCTTTTACTTTTTGGTCGGCTAGGTATTCGTTGCCTGTTCCACCAAACAAATCGCCGGATTCAGCAATTTTCTCCTGTGCCTTCATCGGACCAAAGTCGAACTGCATGGCTGAAATAGCCACCACCATGATTATGGTAAGTAGTGCGTATAAGTTGTATGGAATGGATTGTAAAAATAGTGAAAAACCATCTATTGCATCAGTGTCAACATAAGAAGTGACTGCCGCCGCCCAGCTGGAAACCGGGGCAATAATACAAATTGGTGCAGCAGTTGCATCAATGATGTATGCAAGCTTTGCACGGGATACTTTGTACTTGTCGGTTACGGGTGACATAACGCCGCCCACTGTCAAGCAGTTGAAATAATCATCCACGAAAATCATTAGGCCTAAACCGAATGTGGCTAAAAGAGAGCCGCGCTTAGTTTTAATGCGTGAAGAAGCCCATTTGCCGTATGCTGCACTGCCGCCGGCACGATTCATTAGCTCTACCATTATTCCAAGTGCCACTAGGAATATTAAGATGCCAGCGTTGCCACCGATTTGCGCCATCATGGTGTCGATGATCTGCACAATGGCTGTGCCGGGACTGAAATTTGCCGCAAATAAACTGCCGGCCATAATGCCTACAAACAACGAAAGATAAACTTCCTTTGTTATCAGTGCTAGGGCAATGGCGATGATTGGTGGCACAAGGCTCCAAAAACTGCCATACAGATTACTTACTGCCTCGCCCTCAGATGCCGCAACCTGCATGGGCATTACCAAAACGAACAAAAATACCATGCATAAAGTAGGTATGGCCCACTTCATTATTTTTTTAACTTGTTGAATTTCCACTATAGTTCCTCCCTTTTATTTATAGTGAACTGGTGTCCACTATTACATCACAACTTTCACGAATGGCGTATGCCGCAAAATATGCATGTTCTTTTGGAATCCATTCGTCTTTAAACCTTTCGGCCATTTCTTTGGTTTCACGATTTGATATTCGTGCTTTTTGTACCTCGTTGTAAGTGCTTAAAAACACTCTTACATCGCATGCAGCGTTTACTTTAGGATGTAGACAATATGCGCCTTCTAATACTGTGAGTGAAGTGGGCATCACTGTTTTTTCTTCATCCAGCGCTTGCTTCATACAGCAAAACCGAGAGTAGGAAAATTCTATACCCTTTGCTGCTTTATCCACTACTTCGGATAATCTCTCATAGTCGATGTTGCCTCCGACTTCGACCAGCCTTTCTGGAGTGCGCTGGTGTGGCTGTAGGAAAAAATCATCCGCATGTATCACACTGCATCCATATATATATTGTAGAAATGTGGCAAGGCTGCTTTTGCCTGAGGCACACATGCCGTCTATTCCTGCAAACACATGGCTTTTTTGGCACAAAGCCTTATCCAGTTTCATAAAAACCGGTAAATACAGTACCGAGGCTAAATCTAAAAGACGGTAATGTGGCTGGTATAGTTCTCTGAATCGCTCGCTATGATGCACAGCCGGACAGCCTTCGCTGATGTGATTTTTTATAGTATTTATATCCTTTTGTGTATACGGCAAACTAGCACTTTCTATCATCTCTTGTAAAATAGCTAGTTTCTGCAGATAGTGATTTTTATCGCCTGTATGGTTTTGAGCTGAAAGCACACATAGTTTTGCAAGTGTTTGCACAGATATGTCGTCACACATTCCAGATAGATTCACCCTGAAAAGTCCGTCGCCTATATCAACATGTGGCAAAGGCTTTTCAGTGGCGACAAGAGATATTTCTTTTTGCAATCTATCTTCAAAGTATGTTGTGCTTTCCATCAGATGCTCTGCACCAAACTCGTTTTGATATAAAAGCTTGATGCAATCCTCCACCTGCATACCGGGATACATTTGATAATGCTGTAAAATTAATTCTTTTGTTTTAGAGGTATCTATTGCTTTTGCATTGCTTATTTCTTCTGCCATCTTTTATCCTTTTATTTAAGACTATGATCTGTCTTGCTCTACTGCTTTTAAAGCTTGTTTGATATGCCCGTTGTTATTTTGCAGATATTCTTCAGCCTTGTCTTTTGGTAAATCTGTTAGCAACATAAAAATGCTGAGGCAAACATCGTTTTTGGTATCGGTAAGTGCGGTTTTGATTTTATCGCTATCTTTTTCCGTTACCTGTGCAATGATGCGCTCGGCTCTATCTTGTAGCTTTTCGTTTGATATTTGAACATTCACCATCATGTTGCCGTAAACCTTGCCGTTTTTCACCATCACGCCGGTGGAAAGCATGTTTAGCACCATTTTTTGGATGGTACCAGCTTTCATGCGGGTGGAGCCGGTGATAACCTCGGGGCCTGCAAATATTCCGATAGGATACTTTGCCAGTTGGCTCATTGGACTGTTTGGATCTTCATTGCATGTGATGGAAACTGTTACAGCACCAAGATCGTTTGCATATTTTAGACCGCCAATGGGATAAGGGGTGCGTCCACTTGCCGCAATACCTACCAGTACATCATCTTTTGTGAAATTTATAGCCTTGAGATCGATAATACATTGCTCGTCTGAGTCTTCGGCACCTTCCACTGGCTGGTACATTGCTTTTTCACCGCCGGCAATAAGGCCTATCACACGTCCCGGAACTACACCGTATGTGGGCAAGCACTCTGAGGCATCAATTACACCAAGTCGGCCTGAAGTGCCGGCGCCACAGTAAACAATACGGCCACCGCTTGCAAACACTTCGCTCATGGCGTCCACCGCGGCTGCAATCGAGCCCAAGTGTTTTTCCATCGCTTGTGCAACCTGTTTATCTTCGTTGTTTATTTTACGAATCATTTCAAGGGTAGATACTTCATCAATATCCATAGTATTTGCGTTACGTTGCTCTGTAGGTAAACTTTTTAGTATCATAACTATATCTCCTATCAAATATTATTTGTGAATCTTTTAAAATTCCTTATATATAATTGTATGTTATTTTTTGAAAAATTCAAGACAATAATCATGTTTTTCGTAATTACATTAAAATAAAAGCTAGCTTTATTCAATATTTACATTTTGTGAATGCTATGATGGAATACAATCCATGAGATTTGTTTGAAATGTGTCAGAATTGCAACACAACATTTATGTACAATGATAAAGCAAAGTGGTAAAATAGATATAATATAATATTTCGTGTATATAAAACCAATATTAAAGCCTGAGAAATATGTAGCAGGTGGCAAGATGTGGTTTTTTAATTGTAAATAAATTTATTTATATTGGAGAAATGTTGACTATTTGATAAATTTTGTGATAAAATTGTGTATTATTATTATCAAATGCTTTTAAAGTGGCATGTTGATAATTAAATCATTATATATGTAAAAAAATTAAACAAATTGAATTTTTATTCATGCTTGTGGGCTCTGAAATAAACTATCACTTGGCGAATAATCTTGTGGAAATTTGCATACTTTTTTGGTGGAGTGTGTCAGAAGCGCTGAACGGTATCACGTTCATTAAATATAATATGCAAGTTTTTTGTGCGAAAATATTGACAGCTATTTAATTATAATTTAAAAGGGGAATATATTTATGTCTCGTAACCGATTATGTGATTTGAGAAGAAAGCGTTTTTTTTCACTCACAATAATATTGCTTATATTTGTTTTTACTCTTTCTTCTTGTGCAGGGCTTGAAGAGCTTGCGCAGGAAATTTCTGAGGTTAACTCGGCGCCGTCTGTGCAGACGGAAGAAGTGGAAGAAGTGGTGTTTCCTCCAATCGAGCCGATTTTAACATTGGATACCGGCGTGTGGAGCTTTATAGAAGGATATGACGCTATTGCGGCCATAGAAAATTCCACAGAGGAAAATTCGTGGACAGATGTTACATATGACGATTCTACCTGGGCGCGCGGTGTTGGAAGCTTTGGCGCAAAAGACGGTCTGCAGGGCGAGCTATCGGGTGGATATTATCCATCGACACTTTTAGCACAGCATAACAGCGGCAACGACAACTATCCTGTTTATCTGTTGAGGTCGGAATTTAATATTATGGATGTAGAACATATCGGAACTTTGGTAGCTAACATAGTTTACGATGATGCAGTTATTGTTTATTTGAATGGTGAAGTAGTGTTTGAAGGCAATGTGCCGGCAGGCGGATATCTTACTGCCAACTCATATGGTGCAAGTAATACTACCGGCGAGCCGATATCGGCACAGTTTGAAATTCCCATGAGGGCCATGGAATTAGAGGAAAATATTCTGGCAGTTGAGCTGAGACAAGCCGATGAATATAGCTCGGATGTGTATTTTGAGTTTACATCCCTTGTTCCCACATATAGCGAGATTCAAAGTACAAACGTGAGCGTGGGGAGCGATGAAACCAGCGCAACACTTACCTATACAGTGGGCGGTGTGCCGTATCTAAATGCTCAGGTGGAAGTGCTTGATGCAGTGTCTACCAGCGCAGAGCCGATGATTTACAATGTAAGTGAATATGAAGAGAGTGAGTTTGGTTTTTCGTATAGAATCGAGATGACAGACCTTGAGCCAAACAGGCAATACACATATAAAATTAATATTGGCAGTATGGAAAAGACAGGCATGTTTGAAACAGGTTCTGTGGACGATGGTGTCAGCGTGATGATGATGGGCGATATTCAGTTTAATGGGGACGAGATGGATCTTTTTGAGCAGGGATCTACTGTACGGGATGATATCATCACCTACGGTGGCGATGCCGATATGGTGACAGTAGTTGGTGATGTTTCAATGAGTGCAAGTGACTTTTCGGCATATAAAAGTGCATTTGGTGCGCTTGCTGAATCTCATAAGCTCAATAGTATAGTGTTTGGCAGTAAAGATATGAATGAAACCCTTTTATCAGACGGGTTCTCTGCACCTAATGTTTCAACCAGTGAAATGGTATCCGACTCGGGAGTTATGTCTAATAATTACTACTATAGCTATGGCGATGTATTGTTTATAGTATTAAACTCTAATCATGCAGATGCTCAACATGCATTATATATAGACAATACAGTGGAAAACTACAAAGCAACAGTGGGCGAGCCTGAGTTTATAGTACTTTATCTTAATCATTCTTTGTACTCGCAAGGAAACAACGGTATATTTACCGACGCTGAGTATTTGGATCAGCTGAGACTGGAATTAGCTCCTGTTATTTCGGCGAACAACATTGACATTGTTGTTTCGGCAAACGAACATATGTATACACGTAGCCACTTGATGAATGGACAAACAGTAAGCGCTTATCCGCAAGGTTCTGATACTGTTCAAAAAACTGATGGTGAAACACTTTATATCAGTCTTGGAACTGCTTCAACTGAGGAGTATTTTGACGAAAATCCAATAGCGCAATCTCACACAGCTTTTAGTTTCAACGGATATACCCCGATGATAAGCAGGATTGATTTTGATGGTAATACTGCAAAAATCACTACAGTAACTACTTTAAACGGTGAAGTGATAGATGAGTTTACACTCACAAAATAGGAGCAGTTATGTCAAGGAAGATATTTTGTATTTGCTTTTTGCTTATAGTTTTGATGATGCTTTCTGCGTGCACTCTTTTTCAAGCTGTAGATGCTGAATCTGAGAGCGATGTGGAGCTAGTGGCAGGGGATGAGTCTGCAATAGCTGCCCAGCAAGATAGTGTGCCAACGTACTCGGTTTTTTCTTGGCATGATGATGTTTTTACGCCGCAGGCTCGCGAAGATATGATAAACAGCATGAATGAACATGGAATAGACTCGGTGTATCAGTGGTTTAGCAGTGATGTTGATGATGCGGATATATCGGAGTTTGCGCAGACATTGCACGACGAGGGCCTAAGTACTTATGTTCTTACCGGAGATGCAAGCTGGGCGAAAGAAGATGTAGGCGTAAAGAAAATGCAGAAAATCATCGACAGAGCCATTGCAATAGGAAATGTGAAAGGTGTTGTCATTGATATAGAGCCGGGCCAGCTGGATGAGTATAATGAAGACCCGCAAGCTGTAATGGAAGAATTTACAGAGGTACTTATTTCTTCTTACGAGTACGCCAAAGAGCAGATGCCGGATTTCGAAGTGATTATTTGTATTTCGGCACACTGGGACGAATATTCAGAACTAAGGGACATGATAAAAGATGCTTGCGATACAGTTTGCGTGATGAATTATTATGTCGACGCAGAGTTTGAAACCATCTTAAGTGAGGCAGAGTATGCTAAGCTTTACGGTAAAAAACTGATAAATGCCTCGGAAATTCAGCCACCTGAAGATCATGGCTTGAGCGATGCTAACACATATTATAACTTTGGGTTGGGCGCAATGGAAAATGCATGGGAAGAGCTTGCCGATGAGCTGGAAGAAGAAATAGGCCTAACAGATATTTCCTTTTCTTATCATCATTATGGATATTTAGATGAAATAGAAGAGTGATGAAACCGACACACGATAAAACCGGGAGAATATGCCAATGCAACAAGTTTTAAGAAGAGAGATAAAGTATCAGCTTACAGCGGTGCAGTATTATCAGTTGGCGCACACGTTTTCAAAGCTGCTTCACGAAGACTCTCACAATGGCGATAATGGCTATATGATACGTTCGTTGTATTTTGATACTTTGAATGATGTTGATTATTACGAAAAGGAAGATGGCACAGACCCAAGGCGTAAAATAAGGTTTAGGTGTTACAGTCCTGACTCTGATTTTGCACTGCTTGAAATGAAACAAAAACAAGGTGTGCAACAGCGAAAGCGCTCACATAAGCTGGGCCGAAGTGAAGTAGAGCAATGTATTAACGGTGACTTTAGCTCGTTACTTACGCATGACTCACAGTTTTTGACTGAGTGTTTTGGGCTGATGAGCAGGCAGTTTTACAGGCCGAAAGCTATTATTGAGTATCATCGAAAAGCATATGTGGCAAAGGAAAATAACATCAGGATTACGTTTGATAGGGAAATAAGAAGCTCGCAAAGTGTAAACAACTTTTTCTCGGCAAATTTGCCGCTGAAACCGGCGATTGACCCGTTTACCGTTATTATGGAAGTAAAGTACGATGGTTTTATTTTGAGCTATATTAAAGACATAATAACGGCAGCCAATGCTAGCCCGCTATCGGCAGGTAAGTACAGCGCAGGAAGATTTTAAAATATAAATTATTTTCATATGGAAGACCGTTTATAAAGAAAGGATATTTATTATGCAACAGTTATTGGAAGCAGTATTTCAGGAGATCGGAAGTTTGTCGATGACCGAGATTTTATTACGTGTATCAGTTTGTGTGGCTCTTGGTATAGTGATTTGTTTTTCTTATGCCATAGCACATGCGGGCGCCGTGTACAGCAAAAAGTTTAACGTGACATTGCTGGCGCTGACAGTTCTTACAGGAACAGTTATGATGGTTATCGGTAACAACCTTGCGCTTTCTCTTGGTATGGTTGGTGCTTTGTCTATCGTGCGTTTCCGTACAGCTATCAAGGATTCTCGTGATACAGCGTATATATTCTGGACGATAATAGTGGGTATCTGCTGTGGTGCAGGTGACTTTACTATTGCCGGTATAGGCACAGCGGCAGTGTTCATCATTCTACTTATCTTTGGTGCTATCAAAAACGACGACAGAATGTTGCTTATTGTTCGCTCTACTCGTGAGGCTTCCTCCAAAGTTGAGGCTGTTGTATATTCTTCATTGCATAAAAAAGCAAAACTTAGAGTTAAAAACATGACGGAAGATCATGTTGAGGTGATTTATGAAATCTCCAGCTCTTCTTTGAAACGTGCAGAAGATAAACAGATGACTATTACTGATAAGATTTTCGAGCTTGAGGGTATTCAGTATCTGAATTTAGTTACTCAAAACGATGATATCGGTAGCTAATTTAAATTTCACATTAAGTACAGCATATTTTGATGAAAGGATAGATTCAGGCAATGATAAAACGACTGCGAATTGTTTTATGCGTTCTATTGATATCGGCCGCCTGTGTTATAGGTGCCGGTTTTGCGGACAGTCTTGAATATGTTGTGGACCGTGAAACTCTCGGTCGTTATTATCAGCATCTAGAGGTATCTCCAGATGAATCAACATATGTTGAAGGCGAATATAACTCAAAACTCCCTATAGTGTCTATTAATACCTACCAGCAGGAGATACCGGGCCTTCCGATAGAGGGTTCCGATGGTGGTTTGCTTTTTTACAGTTTAAGTGCTGATGGTGAAGACACTATAGTAAGTGATATGAAAATATATGATACACCGGATGAATATAACCGGTTAAGTGATCAGCCTACCATTGAAAGTACAATAAATATCCGTGTGCGTGGAAACTCTTCACGCCACTTTGATAAAAACAGCTACAAGATTGAGTTTGTTGATGAAGCCGGTCTTGAAAGCAATGTGGATGTCATGGGCATGGGTGCGTACGACGAATGGGCACTTTATGGACCTTTCTTAGACAAAACCTTGATGCGAAATTATATTTATTTGAACCTATATGGTGAAATAGATAATACGGCACCTGACATGAGATATTGTGAGGTGTTTATAGACGGTGAATACAGAGGTCTTTATGTGATGATGGAGACTATAGCCGCTGATAATGACAGGGTGGAGCTTACTTCTTATACCACAAGAAGTGACGTTACCAGCTATATAATTAGGGCGGATAGATTGAAAACACAAGACCCCCACAGCATATTAAATGCATTTTCAGATTACACACTGAATTTGAACGAATCATCGGCGATAAATGTGGTATATCCGGGCAGAACAAACCAAACAGAAGAGTTTTTGGATTTTATCGAGCAAGACTTGAACGAATTTGAAAAAGCGATTTACTCATATGATTTTGCCGACCCTGAAAAGGGATATCGCGCTTATATTGATGTGGACTCGTTTGTGGATTACTATATCTTCAATGAATTTGCAGTAATAAATGATTTTGGTAACTTCTCGACGTATCTATATAAAGATATGGGTGGAAAACTTACCATTGGCCCGGTTTGGGACTTTAATAATGCGGCGGCGTTGTATTTTGGAGAGGTTCCGGGAATTGACGCAAAAGGATACTTGTATGTGGACCGTGTATGGTTTTCCATGCTGCTGAAAGATGAGTATTTTGTCGAAAAAGTCATATCACGATACAAAGAACTTCGTAGTGTGGGCATATTGAATGAAGAGTATATCCTCTCGATGATTGATGATACTATGATGTTTTTAGAAGATGAGATAGAGCGAAATTATGAAGTTTGGGGATATTCGTTTGACCCTTCAAGGCTGGATGGTGACAACAAACTGCTGGATGAGGATAAGAACCCGACAAGCTATATAGAAGCTGTTGATGATTTGAAACAGTTTATAATTGCACGTGGGAGCTGGCTAGACGAAAATATCGAAGGCTTAAGACAATATTGTGCACACTCTAAGATGAAGCAGTTTGAAGACTATTAACTAACTCTACTAATTAAAGGACTAGTTTACAATGAGAAAATTTGTTATTGCTTTTTGCGTTATACTGGTAGCAGTATTAGTAGGGCGGCACTTGGTGTTGTATGAAAACATTTATATTGATTTTTCGCCTAACGCGCCGGTTGATGCACAGTATTCTGCTGATGAAGAGTATATTTATGATAATACAGGTGCAGAACAAAAAAAGATTAGTATCAGAGGTGTCATACTGGATAGTGTGAAACCCGGTCATTACACAACAGACTATAGCGTGACTGCAGAAGAATATGATGCGTGGCTTGTTCAAATAGCCGATATGGGCGCAAATACCATTACAGTAGACGGTATAATGGACAGCGAGTTTTATGACGCGCTTGAAAAGTATAACCTAAGCTCGCAAACACCTCTTTATCTTATTCAAGGTGTGCGGATTGAAAGCTATGATATGAACAATGCAAATGATGTTTATGGCAACTATGATGAGCTGATGGCAGATGTACATCGTACAGTGGATGTGATTCATGGCACAGATATGTTTGCGCTTGGACGTATGGAGGCAGGCGGTACTTATGCTACCGATGTCTCGAAGTGGACAATAGGCTACATTCTCGGAAACGAGTGGATTCCGTATACAGTGGCCTACAGTGATAACAAGCTGGATTTACCTACAGATTATCAAGGTGAGTATTTTTATACAACACCTGATGCTTCAAACACAGAAGTTTTCATAGCTAATGTAATGGATTCGATGATGCAATATGAGTCTAAACGCTATAAAACTCAGCGGCTTATGACGTTCAATAGTAGTTACGACACAGACCCGCTGGAGTATTCAGCTACTGTTCAGATTCAGCTGGAAAAAATTGCAAAGATGAATATCGATCATATTGTGCCGGGTGAAAAAACCGAGTCAGGGGTTTTTGCAGGCTATATAATGAGAGCCGGCATGGAAGAATTTTTAAGCAGCCTTAGCGATAACGATATCGTGGAATATGCTGATATTGTGCCACTTGTTAATCCTGAAAGTATTTATGGCGGATATGTAGAGTTTTTAAACATGATGCATGATGTTCCTGTTGTTGTGACGAGCTATGGAAACAGCACTGCTAGGGTGATAGATTCTATTACACACGCAGATGAAGAAGATGATTCTTTGACTGAAGAAGAGCAGGGCGAGGAAGTTGTCACAAGTTACTATGAGTTTATACAAGCCGGTTGCCAGGGTGCTGTTATTGCTAGCTGGCAAGATAACTGGAGCCGCACTACATGGAACACAAACTTTGCAACTGATGAAAATCGTCAGATGTACTGGCACGATGTTCAAAGTAAAGACCAGTCAAATGGTATCTTAGCTTTCGATACCAGTGATGGCGGTGAGGTTTGTTATGTGGATGGTGATATTTCAGAGTGGCAGGCATCGGATGTTGTTGTAAGTCAAGGTGGGTATAATCTTTCTGTAAGATATGATGAGGCTTATTTATACTTGATGGTGCAGGGTGTTGATGTACAGAACCAAAATTTGGTAATACCTATGGACATTACCCCAAAAACAGGCAGTTTGTCGGTTCGATATAGTGATATTAAGATGACTGAAGAGAGCGACTTTATTATTTTTATAAATGGAACAGAGGGCTCGGAAATTTTGGTGCAGGAAAGGTACGATGCCGCTCGTGCAGGGTATGAAGAACTGATTTCCACGGTGAACCCATATGTTTATCCACCAAGCCCCACAGGTAACCTTTTTGTTCCTATACGTGTGGTTTCTGAAAAGGCGCTTGATCCAAGCATTGATGCCGCAAATACCATTGATGCAGAACTACATTTATTAAATACCCAAGAGACAGGACATCTCAAGTATGGTAATGCAAACCCGAATGCATATGACTATAATTCGTTGGCGGATTACTATTTTGGCGATGATGTGATGGAAATCAGAGTACCATGGCAGCTTATCAATTTTTATGATCCATCTGTTATGAAGGTGCATGATGATTATTATCCGGTTTACGGTGTGGAAGGAATATCGATGGACAGTATAAATATCGGGGTTTCTACAGCGGATTCAGACGAAAGGATAAACATGGCGCCGGTTGAACTTACTGGGTGGGGAAACAGCGTGACATATGAAGAACGCTTGAAAAAATCATACGATATAATACAGGCAGCTTGGTTAAAGGAGCGCGAAAATGAACGTTGAAATAGCAGTATTTTCATACACGGCAATTTGCATAGCTCTTTTGATATCTACGGCTGTTCTTATACCTATGAGACATTTCAGCAATTTGGCGCTTACAAAAAGGAATAACAAAATATTGCGTCTTGTGGAGCAAAGAGTTATTGCGTTAAAAGATGGCAATGAAATTTCGCAAGATCAGATTATTGCAGAGATGTCAGAAAAAAGACTGTCGTCATTGAGCGAATTGATTGCTTTTACACGTTCTATTGAAAGTTTGAGGCAGGAGTATTCGGCAGAAGATGTAAACCGCTATTGCATGAATTTGATGTCGGTGTTTGATGCTTTATCAGACAAGCAAATGAAAAAAACTGTGCTTTATCGGACATATTTCATCTATTCACTTGGAATGATATACAAAGATGCCGGTAAAGTATCGAAAAAAATCAATGATTTTTTGATAATTAATATTCGTACGAACTCTGTTTATTGCAGGCAGAATGTTTTGGCCACTTGCTATAGCTTTGGAGATGTTGATCAGGTGGCTAGACTTATGAGGATTTTCAATCGCACGTATAATGACTATAGCGCCAGACTCATAAGTGACGGATTGGTGGAGTTTGAAGGGGATAAAAAAGGTCTTGCAGATGCTTTGATTGAAAGCTATGCAGACTTCAAGCCGTATTTGCAGCTGTCTGTGCTGAACTTTATTCGTTTCACACAGGGTGGACATAATGATATGATGCTAAGCATATTGACTGATAAAGACTCAAATAATGAGCATATTATTTCTGCAATTAGGTATTTTGGTAAATATCAAGATGAAAGAGCACGTACGATTTTGGAAAGCTATTTGACACCCGAGCAAATTGAATTAAACCCTGATGCAGCCGCGGTAAGCGCATTGTCACTTGCTACATACCCAGGAGGCGAAACTTTTGATATATTGAAAAGTTCACTTAGCAGCAGCGACTGGTATGTAAGGCTGAATGCCTCTATTAGCTTGGAGCGTTTAGGGTTTGACTATCAGCAGATGGCCGATGTTTTGAGTGGCGATGATAGATATGCCAGGGAAATTGCATATTATCGTTTGGAACAATACAGGCAACGGCAAAACCAAGAAATCGTATTGAGAGGTAAGTAAAGCCTATGTCAGCTACTACTATTGAAATACTCAGGAGTGTTATAGAAGTAATTAATGTTTTATTTGTTGTATATCTTATTGGGTATTCGACTGCTCTTTTTGCGTCTTGCGTAATAGGCAGCATATCTCTTTATGATAAATGGCAAATGAACGAGCTGAAAAACAACCTTCCGAACGAGCATTTCATTCCGGTGTCTCTTATAGTTCCCTCTTATAACGAGGCTGCGGGTATACTAGGCACAGTGTATTCATTACTCGATCTTGACTATAATATATTTGAGATAATTGTTGTGAATGATGGGTCTTCTGATAACACAAGCGAAGTGATGATAAATCAGTTTAACATGCTTGAAGTTAAGCGTCCTATCAGAATGCAGGTTTCATCAAAAAATGCCACTTCAATATATGAAGCAACTATAAATGGTAGAGAAGTTACTCTGATAAACAAAGAAAATGGCGGAAAAGCAGACGCACTGAACCTGGGAATTAATGCGTCTAAATATCCGTATATTATCACAATTGACGCAGACACAATGCTGGATTCGTTGGCGGTGCGAAATATTATGTCACCTGCCATGGAAGATGACGATGTTATTGCAGTGGGTGGTATTGTTCGGCCGGCGAATGATTTGAAAATCGCCAAAGGTAAAGTGGTAAAACCCAGTATGCCCAAAAATGTATTTGCGTGCATGCAGGCATTTGAATATGATCGATCTTTTTTGTCTTCCAGATTGCTTTTTGATAAAATGAACGCCACCTTAATAATCTCGGGTGCGTTTGGAATGTATCGCAAGAAAGAAATGATAGCTATTGGTGGATATCATCAAGATACCATAGGCGAGGATATGGAGCTGGTTGTAAAGCTTCACTCATATTGCAAAACACTAAACTTACCATATAAAATATCATACGCTTCCGATGCTATATGCTGGACACAGGTTCCAAAGCATATAACAGACTATGTAAATCAGCGGCGCAGGTGGCATATTGGCCTGTTCCAGACACTTATGAATTATCGTTGGCTTTTATTTCGCAGAGCCATAGGTGGACGGCTGTGGATTTCATTCATTTACTACACTGTGTATGAGCTGTTTTCACCTGTAATAGAAATCATTGGCGTGTTGACAATGATAGGTGCCGTATTACTTGGACTAATAAACCTGCCATTCATGTTGTTGTTTTTGTTTGTTTACATATTGTTTGGGTGGATACTTACACTGGTGGCATTTTTCTCTCGTATCAATACTACAAATACCGGTATCACTGCTGGTGATGTTATTCGTTCGTTTTTATACTGCTTGCTTGAAAATACATTTATGCGCTTAATACTTTCCTTTGCACGCCTTACAGCGTTTACGGGATATAAAAAACTTAGACTTAGGTGGAATAAAGTACGTAGACAAAAAGTGGATTTATATGATTGATTAACTTGACACAGGGATATCGGGTGAAAACATGAAAAAAAATCAAATAATGTTGTTTACTATTATTACAGCGGTTATTTGTACAGTAGCTTCTTTTGTTATGCTATTTGCAATTAATTATTTTAATGATGATGATCCTCTTTTGGAGGGAGACATTTATGTTATAGGTGATGCCGATAACTTTCCGATAGAGGCTAAAATTGACGGACGCTGGATAGGAATGCTTCCTGAGACATATAAGTATATTGAACAGCAAACAGGAATGGAGTTTCAATATATAGACTCTTCTGATGGATGGGAGTCTATGATATCGAATGAGCAAGCCGAGATTATTGGTGCAGTAACAACGCAAGAAGGTGAAAACCTAGCAGAACATTATGATGTTGCTGTAAGCGAGGCGTTGTTTCAATATGAGGGGCTAGATTATCATATTGGATACACGACTCTTGCAACACAAGAGGGGATAGATGCTATTAATCTTGTTGTCAGCGATATGACAGCGTTTGATAAAGTGGAAATTTCGCTGAAAGTTGCCGCGGGTGTATATAGCGAGCGTATACCTGACTGGATTATGCTGGTGTTGGTTATAGGGTTAATAATAGTTGTTATGCTACAAATATTTATGTCTGTAACACATAAAAAACTTGAATCTACCCAAAAGGAAATTCGTGAAAGTACAGTTGTTCAAGGTGTTAAGAATACGGCTTATTTTGAAAAAGTATTAGATAACTTGAGAAAAACAAAAGCATATCATCTGTATTATGCGTGTCTTATAGAGATTGATAACACATCTACACAATGGTTTTTTGGTGATGAAGCCGGAAAAAATGCCATGGTTAATACACATGAATTGATTAAAGAATTAATAAATGCAGAAGTTATTTTAGCGCGTGAGTCAGAAAATACATTCTTGCTTACCTTCCCGGCTGGTGGTGAAAATGCAGCAAATATAATATTGGAAGAGATTATTGAAAAACTAAACGAAGAACTTGTAAGCCTTGATAGTGCGGTAAACATGCATGTGTATGCCGGAGCTTGTCAGTTGAGTGATATCGAAGGTGGGTTCCAAGCATTACTGCAAACTTTACGGTATTCGCTTGTCACAGCAAAAGAAAATAATAAAAGTTTGGTGTTTGCCGACGCACAAATGATAAAGAGCCTTTTGGAGATGACTTCACTCGGCAGAGACTTAATTCAAGAAGATGCTTTTTCTGATTTTGTGGTGCATTTACTGCCGACAATAGATACGAAAACAGGTGGAATTTCAGGCGCACATGCTCTTGTTAGATGGGAGCACAAAACAAAAGGTTTGTTACAACCCAGTGCATTTTTGGAGCAATTTGAGTCATCCGGTAAGGTAAAAGAGCTTAATTATCGTGTTTTTGAATTGATTTGCAAATACTTCGGCGAGTTGGATGCAGAGAAAATCAAGGATAAATGCATCACTTGCAATATGTCAATGGCTAACTTGGAAGATTCTGATTTCAGCAATAAAATCAGTACATATATGAAAGAATATGATATTCCACACGGCGTACTGGGTATTGAAATAACGTCCGGTCTTTCCGCACAAATGACAAAAACTGTGGCTGATAACATAGATTTCTTGAAAGAAAGAAATATTAATATTGTTATCACTCGGTTTGGAACTGAAAATGCAAGTTTTCCTTTGCTTGCAGAGTATAAGGCGAATTACGTGAAGCTGGATCCTGTATATTTGGACACAGCCTCGACAAAAGATGGAGCAGTATTGGTAAGTTATATAGTTAAATTAATACACTTAATGGGTATTAAAGTTGTTTGTGAAAGAATAGAAACACCCATTCAAGAAAAAACATTCAAAGTGTTAAATGTTGATTGTATCTCGGGGTATAAATTTTTCAGGCCCATGCCTGCAAGCGAGTTTATCACATTGATAAATAGTGAAAAGACGTAAAATTTGATTTAGATATGACCTTAAAACCGACATTCTTTTTTAAAAGAATGTCGGTTTTTGTGATTTGTTTACACAGAAATTTTACTGTAGCTAGGTGACAAGTGTGGTATAATAAGTATATATAAATAAAAAGTCTAAACATGATTTTGAGGTGAACTATGGCAGAAGAGATGAAAGAAATATTTGAGCTAGTATCGTCATATCAGCCCACAGGAGATCAACCAGCTGCTATAGACAAGCTGGTAGATGGGTTGAGCGAAGGCTGTGCAGAGCAGACACTGCTGGGCGTGACAGGTAGCGGAAAAACATATACTATGGCCAATGTTATCGCAAGGGTGAACCGGCCCACGTTGGTACTGGCACATAACAAAATTTTGGCGGCACAGCTTTGCAATGAGTTTCGGGAATTTTTCCCCAATAATGCTGTAGAGTATTTTGTGTCGTATTATGATTATTATCAGCCTGAGGCGTATATACCCTCTACCGATACTTATATCGAAAAAGACTCGGACATAAATGATGAGATAGACCGCCTAAGACACTCGGCCACATCGGCATTGTCCGAGCGTAGAGACGTTATTATTGTGGCGTCGGTGTCGTGTATATATTCACTGGGTAATCCGATTGACTATCGTAAAAGTGTGATAAGCCTGCGCCCGGGAATGAAAATAGGGCGAAATGATTTGCTGAAAAAGCTGGTATCACTACAGTATGAACGAAACGACATACAGTTTGTGAGAAATAAGTTTCGTGTAAAAGGTGATGTGGTGGAAATACACCCGGCATACACAGAAGAGTTGGCATTTAGAGTAGAGTTTTTTGGTGATGAAATAGAGCGTATCAGCGAAACACGACCGGTGAGCGGTGAGCGACTTCGAGACTTACAGCATGTGGCGATTTTCCCGGCAAGTCACTATATTGTGCCGCAGGAAACCTTGCAAAAGGGTATTGAAGAACTGGAAGAAGAGATGCAATCTCAGGTGAAATATTTCACTGCCGAGGAAAAGCTGATAGAGGCTCAGCGGATTGCACAGCGCACACGCTACGACATGGAAATGCTGGCTGAAATAGGCACATGCAAAGGGATAGAAAACTATTCACGAGTGCTAAGTGGGCGCCCTGCAGGCTCTATTCCATTCACACTGCTTGATTATTTTCCGGATGATTGGCTATTATTTGTAGACGAAAGTCATGTGATGTTACCACAGCTGCGAGCCATGTATGGTGGTGATTATGCACGCAAAAAAAACCTGGTGGATTTCGGGTTTAGGCTACCCAGCGCTTTTGATAACCGTCCTTTGAAAGCCGAAGAGTTTATGGATAAAGTAAACCAAGTGGTGTATGTCAGCGCAACGCCCGGCGAGTATGAAAAAGAGCATAGCAAAAAAATAGTGGAGCAGATAATAAGGCCCACCGGCCTTGTGGATCCACCTGTTATAGTGAAACCGGTGCAGGGGCAAATGGAAGATTTGCTTAGTGAAATCAATATGCGAGTGGCGAAAAAGCAGCGAACACTGGTGACAACACTTACAAAAAAGATGGCGGAAGACTTGACGGGGTACATGACAGAGCACGGTGTATCTGTGAAATATATGCACCATGAAATAGATACATTTG
>CAYIZZ010000011.1:0-35170 GCA_964367945.1 uncultured Oscillospiraceae bacterium
TTCATGGCGTTTGATTTTTCTTTTATTATCGCCATGGTGTCTTTGTTCACACGTATCCCGTGCCCGCACTGATATTCATATGCCGTCAGCTGAAACTTCGCCAAATAATCCGGCACGTCCTTCATGTGTTTAAACCCACATGTAGCAAAGGAATCGCCCCTACCTGCCGGACCAAACAAAGGCATTTTCATCTTCAAAGTAGCTTGCCCCCGTTTTTATAATAGCGCAGAAGAAACGGCTTTTCCAAATGACGCTTAAAGCGCACTGTCGGCTTTATGTCTTCATACAGTGGCTTCACCACCAAAACTCTTGCCCCATACAGTGTGCCGCCTAAAAGGTCAGTGAAAAGCTGATCTCCCACCAACGCAATGCTTTTTTTAGGTAGTCCCCAGCGTTTCTGCGCTTCCCACAACCATTTTGGTGATGGCTTACAGCAAAAACTGGCAAATGGCAAGCCCAGCTTTTCGGCAAATGGCTCCACTCTTTTTTTTGTGTTGTTGCTACCAAGCATCAACTTTATTCCATTTTCCTGCATTTTATTCAGCCAAACTTCTATATCTTTCTTCACTTCTTGGCTATCATGGGCTGTCAATGTATTATCCACATCCAGCACCAATGCCGAAATCCCATTCTCTTGCAAGTATTCCAGCGTGATTTTTGTCACATCCCTGAACATCACCTGTGGCACAAACATTTTTAAGCCTCCTTATTTTATCCACACACTAGCACCTACTAGCATTTCACATGTCATATATATTATTGATTATATCACATTATAAAAGTTTTGTTCCTGCTTTTTGCATATAAAAAACGGACCCTGTAAGGATCCGTCTGATGATGCATTTGCCGAAACACTTATTTCACTTTACGCTTGCGCGCTGCTTCGGATTTTTTCTTACGTTTTACCGAAGGCTTCTCATAAGCTTCACGCTTACGCACTTCGGCCAGAACGCCTGATTTTGCACACGAACGCTTGAACCTACGCAATGCGCTGTCCAATGATTCGTTTTCTTTTACGCGTACTTCCGACATCTTTGTCCCCCCTTGCGCTTATAAGCAGGAGTTTTTGAGAAGATGCTATTCTTCCCACAGCTTCTTCCCACTGCGGCATCTGTAGACAATCATCTATTCCGTGCCTATATAACAGTTAAATTATACACACTTTTTTCCATAGTGTCAATACATTTCGCAATGCAATTTGTCAAAAAGTTTCTTTTTCGTCTTCAGCATCTGATGTAACTTCAGAATCTTCCTTCAAACAACCGGTGTTTTCATCACAATCCACTATACCGGACTCTTCACAAGATATATATATTTCCTCCACTTTTTGTTGCAAACGACACAGCTTCGCTGTCATTTTTTCCAATTGCTGAATGGTATCTGTGATGCCGTTAAACATAAGTGCATATGATTTATCTTCCATGCAAAGTCTCCTATTATAAAAAATTCTTTTATATGGAGTATATCGTATTTACATGCAAAATCTTGTCGAAAAAAGATGATTTTTTATCCTTTTACAGCGAAATTTATCAATTTATTAGGTACCCAAATTTCTTTGACTACTTCTTTACCATCCAGTTGTTTTTGGATAGAAGGCTCTGCTTTCGCCATTGCCAACGCCTCGTCTTTTGCTGTGTCCACTGCAACAGTTATGTGTCCACGTGGCTTGCCGTTCACCTGCACTACAATCTCAATGCTGTTTTCTTGCAGTTTGTTTTCATCCCACACCGGCCATGCTTGTAGGGCAATTTCCTCGCCAAACTCCATGTTTTGCCACACTTCTTCTGTCATATGCGGCGCAAACGGATTTAACAGCTTTAGCAGTATTTTATACTCTTCTTTTGTCACACCACCTGATGCTGTGAAATCATTCAGCAGGCTCATCATAGCGGCAATAGCTGTGTTGTGCTTTAGGTTTTCTACGTCGTTTGTTACTTTTTGAATGGTACGATGTACATTTGCCTCAAGGTCGGGCCGTATACCATCTGCGTCAATCACACTGCCTTGCAGCGCCCATACGCGGTCCAAGAACCTACGACTACCTTTAATAGATGCCATGTTCCAAGGCGCAGTTTTTTCAAAGTCACCAATAAACATCTCGTATATACGCATGGTGTCTGCGCCAAACTCGTCTATTACATCTTCAGGATTTACCACGTTTCCACGGCTTTTGGACATTTTTTGGCCATCTTCGCCCAAAATCATGCCATGAGATGTACGTTTCATGTATGGCTCTTTGCCGCCCACAACACCGATATCATACAAGAATTTGTGCCAAAAACGGCTATATAGTAAATGTAGGGTGGTGTGCTCCATGCCACCGTTGTACCAGTCTACCGGCATCCAGTATTCCAGCGCCTCTTTCGAGGCAAGCTCTTCGCTGTTGTGTGGGTCGCAATAACGTAAGAAATACCAAGACGATCCTGCCCATTGTGGCATAGTATCGGTTTCTCTGCGTCCCGGACCTTTACAGGCAGGACAAGTGGTCTGCACCCATTCCTCGTGCCTTGCCAAAGGACTATCGCCCTCTGCTGTGGGCTCAAACTCTTCTATATACGGCAGCTCCAGCGGAAGCTCACTCTCTGGAATTGGCTGCCATCCACATTTTTCACACCAAACCATCGGTATGGGCTCGCCCCAATATCTTTGACGGCTAAACACCCAGTCACGCAGTTTGTAGTTTGTTTTTGCCTCGCCTTTATTGTTGCGTATCAGCCAAGATACAATCTCTTTTTTGGCTGTTTCCACATCCATTTTGTTCAAGAACCCACTATTCACCATGGTTCCATTAGCTATGTCTGTATACGCCTGTTTTTCAAGGTCGCCGCCTGCTACCACCTCTATGATAGGCAGATCGAACTTTTTGGCAAACGCATAGTCGCGCTCGTCATGTCCGGGCACCGCCATAATGGCGCCTGTGCCATAGCTTGCCAAAACATAGTCTGAAATATAAATGGGTATTGTCTCGCCACTGGCAGGGTTTATCGCATGTACGCCTTTCAGACACACACCGGTTTTTTCCTTGTCTGCTGCAAGCTCTGTGCGCTCAAAGTCGCTCTTTTTAGAAGCTTCAGCTTGATATGCGGCAATTTCCTCTACGTTTTGAAGCTGGCCTTCCCACTTTTTGAGGAAAGGATGCTCAGGACTCATTACCATGTATGTAGCACCAAACACCGTATCAGGACGGGTGGTGTATACCACAAGATCGTCTTTTGCACTGGTGGCAAACACCATCTCGGCACCGTGGCTGCGGCCTATCCAGTTCACTTGAGAAGTAGACACACGTTCGATGTAATCAAGGCCTACCAAGTCATCTATCAGACGTCCTGCGTACTCGGTGATTTTCAGCATCCACTGGCTTTTCACCTTGCGGATAACTTCGCCATGGCAACGCTCGCAACTTCCGCTTACCACTTCTTCGTTTGCCAGCACAACCTTACAGCTGGTGCACCAGTTCACGCTCATTTCCTTTTTGTATGCAAGGCCTTTTTTATACAGTTGCAAGAAAATCCACTGTGTCCACTTATAATAATTGGGATCGGTGGTGTCCACCTCTCTGTCCCAATCAAAACTCATGCCCAGCGAACGAATTTGCTTACGAAAACGATCTATATTGTTTTTTGTAACAATAGCCGGATGAATATGATTCTTTATCGCAAAGTTTTCTGTTGGCAGGCCAAAAGCGTCCCAACCCATGGGATACAAAACATTCTCGCCTTGCATGCGGCGCTTGCGTGCCACCACATCCATAGCTGTATATGGGCGCGGATGCCCCACGTGCAGGCCCTGTCCGCTAGGATACGGAAACTCTACCAGCACAAAAAACTTTTTCTTATCTTCGCCCGTTTTAGCTGCAAATGTTTTATTTTCCAGCCAATGATCTTGCCATTTAGGCTCCAATGTTTTTGGATCATATTTTACCATAACATCCAACTCCTACTGCCATCCATGCGGCACCTAATTTTATGTACAGCAATACATATATGAGCATTATTTCATTTCAGCACAAAAAAACTTTCACTAAAAGCTCATTTATATATAACTATATCGTTCTTCAATTCTTATATCTCTATTGGTTGCGCATCCGCCCACAGTCTTTCAAGGTCATAATATTCCCTTGCCTGTGGGTAAAATACATGCACAATAACACTGCCGTAATCCAAAAGAATCCAGCCGCCTGTTTTTTTGCCTTCAATGCGCAAGGGCTGCACACCCATCTCGCCCAGCTTGTAGTCTACTTCATCGCTAAGCGCACCCACCTGCGTAGAAGACGTACCTGTGGCTATCACAAAGTAGTCTGCCAAAACGGTGAGATCTTCCACTTTCAACACTTTAATATCTGTTGCTTTTTTCTCGTCTAGTACATGTTTGATTGTTTTTGCCAGTTCAAATGGTTGCATTAATAATCCCCTGTCTTTATGCTGAATAATATCGCTACAATGTATATTATCAGCTATGTCTTGCCGTTTACGTGGCTTTGAATAAAAGATAGTATCTTTATATTATACCACACTACACGACGGCTTTCTATTTTTATCCCGGTTGCCATTCCACATTCACATCTGCGCCACCCTCGGGTTCTTGTACCTCGGACATTCCTTGTACATTCGGCGAATAAAGTGCTATGTTTGACGGTATTTGTATTTGCGGCAACCCCAGTTCCTCTGCAGGTACAGGGTGCTCGGCATCACGGAAATATTGATTCAGCAAACTTTCAAGTCCCGGATCTTCCGGTGTTCCTCTGCCATATAAATCAATGTAATACATGCTTCGTCCGCTACCATCAAGATCTGCTGTGGCACCGGGCGCCTTGCAAAACATCACATTTTCCGGCTGTAAATTTAGCGCAGACACCGCCAAGCTCATCATGTCGCTAAGTGGAATATCGGTGTTGCAATAGCTTTCAAACACCGGCAAAAGATTCATGATATCTGTGGGCGTCATGTCTAACAAACGACGAAATACCGCCGAATAAAAGTGTCTTTGGTTATCAAGACGATCAATGTCGCCACGCTCGAAGCCATCACCTTGGCGATTTCTTACAAAAAACTCTGCCGCATCGCCATCCATCCACTGCCAGCCTTGCTCAAGGCTACTTCCGGCATAGCTCATGGCCTGTGGCACATATACGTTAATGCCACCCAGCGCATCCACAATAGCGGTGAGTGCATCCATATCCATGGCAACATAATGATCTACCGGCAGCTGAAACAATTCCTGAAACGGGCCGGCCAAGTTATTTATCGGCGCATTTTCGTCATCACCTGAAATAAGCAATGCGTTGATTTTACCTGTGCCATTTGTGTCATATTCATCTCCCACAAAACTATCCCTGGGAACTTGAAGCATGTTTAAGCTGTTATTTTTAAGGTCATACCTGCAATATAAAATCATGTCGGTCAGGCCCATGCCTGCGCCGTAGTCTCGACCTTCTTCGTTGTCTATACCTACCACAAGTAAATGCACTACATCATTTTTGTTATACTCTTTTGGAATACTTGTGGGCAAGATAGTCCCTAAAATACCGGTATTGAAAATATCATTAAAGTAATTCACACCCAGTGCACCCAGCACTGCAACACATAGCACCACTGCAAGCAATACCTTGGGCCAACGACGACGCCTTCTTTTCTGCTTTACCGGTGGCTCAAAAAATTCTTCTTGCCAATTTCTTTGCCCTTGCCCAGGCACATCGTCATAGTCAAACACGTTATTGTGCACGGTTTGCGTCTTTGACTTTATAGGTATTTCATACTCTACTGCATTAATATTTCTCTTACGTGTGTGCGGAAAGTTATACTCATTGTCATAATCAAATACATTATTACGTATAGTTTGTGCTTTTGGCATATCATCATAGTCAAACACACTGTCCGGCATGCTTTTTGCAGTCTTATTATACTCGCTGTCATAATCAAAGACATTGTCTATTTTGCTCTTGTGTGCCTGATTGTACTCGCTGTCATAATCGAACACGCTGCCGTTATTATTACGATTTTGTATAACAGAGGCAGTATCATGTTCTTCATTTGTATTTTTACGCCGAATGCGACCGGACTGATAAGAATGATACTCCTTTTTCATACTACACCTATTGCACCTCTGAAGGTGGCGTAGGATCTGGTGGCGCCTCACCTTCTACACTTTGCATATCGCCTATGGTGGTTATGCTGCTGGGAGCTGTGCCATATTCTGCTGTTGGGAATGTGTGAATATCCAGCTCTTCTGCCGGCACAACGTGACCATCAGGACGGAAATATTCGTTTAGTACGTCTGCTGTTTCTTGTGGTAGTAAATAGATATAATCTTGGCCATCGCCACGTGGGTCTTGGCTACCGCCGTATGCCGGCCTTATGATTGCAACATCCGAGCTTTCCACTTCTAGTAGGTCAATGGCCAGCGCCGCTACTTGCATGATGTCATCATCAAAGCCACCTACATCTACATAGTAAAGCAATATTCTCATCCACATCATAAGGTCTGTGGGCGTAAGTTCTTTAAACTCACGGAACAACGCCGAGTAAATGCTCATCTGCATTTGCATTCTGGTGATATCGCTGTTTGGATAGTTGCGGTTTCTTACCACAAACTCCACATCCGTACCTGTGAGGCTTTGCCAGCCGGCACTAAGCACATTTTCAGGGTTTTCAGGATCAACTACATCTTGGGTCAAGAACACATCCAGCCTACCCATATGATCTACCAATGCTTTCATGGAATCAAGATCAAGCTTCACATAAAAGTCTACCGGTAGTTTCAGCTGTTCATAAATAGTGGTTGCCAGTGCTTCCATCCGCTTTGCGGGGTCTTCTGCCGAGACATATACCCCGTTTATTTTTTGATATGGGCCAGACTCTATATCTTCGCCGATATAAGTGTCACGTGGTATCTGCAAGATATTGATGGTATTATTCACCGTGTCAAACATCACATACATAATCATGTCGGTGTTGCCAACTTTTTCATCTGTTGTATAGCCGTCGGCATCCTCGTTATCATATGCTATGCCACACACAAGCCCTGCCACTATTCCTTTGCCTGTATATTCCGGCAAAGCCTCTGTTTGGATCTCTTCTATCACACTGCCCGACCACACATCATCACTTTCAAACAGTTCACTGCTGGCCCACTGCACAATAAATAAAACAGTGCCTACCAAAATAGCTATCACCACAAGTATGGATATTAGCGCTATTTTTAGGCCACGCCTTTTCTTTTTGGGTGGTGGCGGCGGTGGTGAAAAATCACCCTGTGTGTTTCCTTCTGTTTTTGCTTTTTGCATAGTATCTTCTTTTATTATATTTTCTTCTTTATTTTCAGGCTGTGGCTTACTCGCATAATCACCTTGCACACTGGGTGCAGGGCTTTCTATTTTATGTGCATTACGATTAAGCGGCATAGCCTGCCTTTTATAGCCCGGAATACTGGGCTTTGCTTTTCTTTTATCGGGGTTTTCTTCCATGGTATCTTGTAATAAATCCATTTGCTCTTCCATGGAATTATCCTGGTTTACCTGCTTCAAAATAACTTCCTCCGGATTAATAATACATTACTACAATTTCAGCTCTTTTTCTAAATAAGAAAGTGCCTCTATGGTGTCATCGTCCAGTTCTTTTCCTTTTCTTTGCAAATGGCGGATATTTTCCTTCATAATTTCCATCACCGCCATATCAAGGTTCTTCATCGACAGTTCTCTAAGTTCTTCCACGCCGTTATAATCTCGCTCTGCGCTGATTGCATCTGCTAAAAAAACCACTTTTTCCATTGTTGTCATATTGGCTTTTCCCGTGGTGTGGCAAGAAACAGCAGAAAGCATTTCCTCATCACATATGCCCAGCGTATGCTTTGCATAAATAGCTGCACACGTGCCGTGCCACACAGGTAGCGGTCGCGCCTTAGTTGACCCAGCCATTATATCATCTTGATGTAAAATTCGCAACAAGTCTTCCCGGCTCATTTCTTTCATTATGTCATGCAGCCACGCCGCCATCTCTGTTTTTTCCGGGTCTGCACCCCATCGCAGTGCTAATTTCCGAGCACAATCCGCCACATTTTGTGTGTGTAGATATCGTTTTTGCGATAAATTTTTTCTTGCGCATTGCTGTGCTTCATACATCGTCATGGGCGCATCCCTCCTGCAGATCACTACAGATATAAACAATGTTTACGGATAACTGCCTTCACTTTCGGTACAACCAAACTACTTATATCTTCGCCGTTTGCCACCATGTTTCTGATGCTGCTAGACGATGCCGGCACCGCTGCACCTTGTGCAAGTTTCACCTTACCGCCTGCTTTTTCAAGTGTTTCTAAAACATCTGTTAAATCTTTATCGCCCTCTGTGCGTCGCATAACCACCAAAGTAGCCATTGAAAGCACCTCTTGCCAGCGATGCCATGTGACAAAACTTTCCAGCATGTCCTCGCCTATACACAAATACCATTCATTCTCAGGATATATTTCTTTCAGTGCGCATATTGTATCGTACGTATAGCTTTTTCCACTGCGCTTGTTTTCAATATCGCTGATATTCATATTTGAGAAAACATCGTAAAAACTCTCACACATTTCACTGCGAATATGCCAATCAGTCTCGCTGTTTTTTTTGTGTGGAGACATTCCCGATGGTATCACCATCACTTCATCCGGCTTTACAATCTCCACCGCACTTTTCAACAGGTTTATGTGTCCTATATGCGGTGGATCAAAGCTTCCGCCAAATATCAACATTTTTTTATTTTGATCTTGCATTTTTTAAAATCTCACGAAATTCAGAATCTTTCTTCTTTCCAAGAAATAAAACAAATACTCTGCCTATTACCTGAACTACCTCAGCTTTGCACTCCCCGGCTAAAATACCTGCCGCTGTGCGTGCGTCTACCGGACAAGTCTCTAGCAATTTTATTTTGATCAGCTCACGTTTTGCCAAGCAATCTATGCTGGCTTGCACCAAAGGGGCATCTATGCCACCTTTTCCTATTTGAAATACCGGCACAATACCGTTTGCCTCTTTGCGCAAAGCTGCGCGTTGTTTACTTGTTAGTTTCATATTATCCTTTCACATCTAAAGTTACATCTACTGACCATCTTGCACCGAGCTATTATGCCTTTCAAAAAATTTCGGCAATATTTTCAATAGTTCGGCTACCGCTTTACCTCTATGGCTTATCACGTCTTTTTCTTCGTCTTCCAGCACAGCAAAACTTCTTTGGTTTACATAAAACAAAGGATCATACCCAAAACCGTTATCGCCGTCTATGGAAAAACCTATCATTCCCTCACACTCGCCACTTACTTCCACACAATCACCGTTTGGCGCGGCCACCACCAAAGAACACACCATCTGTGCGCCACGTTTTGCATACGGCACACGTGAAAGCATCTTCACCAGCTTTTCATTATTGGCGTCGTCATCCGTGGGCTCGCCCGCAAACCGTGCACTGAAAATGCCGGGTGCACCATTCAGCGCATCTACACAAAGCCCGGAATCGTCACCCACAGTGATTTCTCCCGATACTCTGGCGGCGGCAACAGCTTTAATTTTTGCATTCTCGGCAAATGTCTCTCCATTTTCAGGCGGAAGTTTGTCCACGCCTACCTCGCCCATACTGACAACTTCATACCCTTTTCCTTCAAACAAGCGTTTCATCTCTGCTAGTTTTTTTCTGTTATTTGTCGCCAATACTAATCTTTGCGCCATATTAGTCATCCTCCTGTAAAAATAAAGCTTCCACAAAAGCTTGTGCATCGAATAACAACAAATCATCCATACCTTCGCCCACGCCTACAAACCGCACAGGCAGGCCCAGCTTTTCTTTTATGCTGATGACAGCGCCACCCTTTGCGGTACCATCCAGCTTTGTCAGCACAATACCTGTAGCACCTGCTGCGTCAATAAACTCTTTTGCTTGGGAAATAGCGTTTTGCCCGGTCACAGCATCCAGTACCAGCAATGTTTCTATCCCGGCACCCGCTTCGGCTTTTTGAACCACACGGCTGATTTTTGACAGCTCATCCATAAGATTCTTTTTATTATGTAGGCGCCCTGCTGTGTCACACAATACAATATCATACCCTTTTGCCGCGGCACTTTGCACTGCATCAAATATTACTGCTGCGGGATCTGCCCCGTCTTGGTGGCGCACCATCGGCACATCCACCCTTTGCGCCCAAACGCCCAGCTGCTCCACCGCCGCTGCACGGAATGTATCGCCCGCCGCCAGCATCACTTTCTTGCCCTGAGACTTATAATAGTTTGCCAGCTTTGCAATAGATGTGGTTTTCCCCACTCCATTTACACCAATGACTAAAACAACAGTAGGCTTTTTGTCAAACTGCATCTCGGTCTCGGCTTTCAAGCGCTCTTCCACTATCTCTTTCAGCGCACCAAGGGCTTCTTCGCCTGTGGTGAGGCCTCTCTCGCGCACCTGTTTTTTCAAGGCCGATACCAGGCCGTCTGCAACATCTGCACCCACGTCCGCCATGATAAGCTGATCTTCTAAATCTTCATACAGCTCATCGTCAATTTCACTTGTGCCCATAATTTGACTAATCGAGCCAAAAATCGAATCCCTTGTTTTTTTTAGGCCCGCGCCCAGTTTTTCAAAAAAACCCATCCATATACTCCTTTGAACCCTATTACTTTTACAAATATTTTGAAAAAAACTTCTCTTCCTATCAGTATATCATAATAAAAAGACTTTCACATCTATAATTCGTACTTTCTGCATTTTTTATCTTACTGTACAAGACTTGGGTCTACATCCCCCACCTGCAAACGAAGCAGTTTTGATACGCCGTCTTCTTGCATTGTCACACCATACAGCACATCAGCTTCTTCCATACTACCTCTTCTATGTGTTATAACGATGAACTGAGTGTTATCACTTACCCTGCGCAGATACTGCGCAAAACGAACCACGTTGCTGTCGTCCAGTGCTGCCTCTATTTCATCAAGCACACAAAACGGAGCCGGATTCACGCCTAATATAGCAAAATATATGCAAATGGCCACCAGTGCACGCTCGCCACCTGAAAGTGCCGCAAGATTTTTTATAATTTTTCCCGGCGGCGCCACTTCTATGTCTATGCCGCTTTCCAGCACATCTTCAGGATTTGCAAGCGACAAGTTTGCCGTGCCGCCACCAAAAAGCTCTGTGAAAATACGTGCAAAGTTTCGGTTGATTTCTATAAAGCTTTGGCTGAACATGGCCGTCATTTCCGCCGAAAGTTCCGCTATCATCTTTTCAAGTGACAGCTTGCTGGCCTCCACATCCCCTACTTGCGCTGTCAAGAATGTATATCTCTCGCTCACCTCGGCATACTCTTCGATGGCGCCCACGTTCACATTACCAAGTGCTCTTATCTTCCCACGCAGCTCTCTAACACGGCGGTTCAAATCTGCCGCTGTGGTGAACTCAATGCAAATAGCCTCAGCCTCGGGCAATGTCAGCTCATACTCTTCCCACAGCTGGCTCATTGTGGTGTCATATCGGCTTTCAATGGTATTTTTCTGCTCTGTCAATGTACCTATTTCACGGCCCAGCGCTTCCCTTTCATCACGAATAGTGCGCTCACGCGTTGTTTGATCTTTGATACTGCTTTCTTTTTCCATACGCGCAGCTCGCAAGCTTTCTATGTCTGCTTGAGCTTTTGCCACTTCTTCTTTCAGCTTTTCTTTGCCTTCTTGCAGGGCGATGATGTCGTTTTCATTGCTCTGGTTTTCAGAAAGCAAACGGCTTATATTAGCCTTTAGCACCTCTGTTCTGGCCAAGTTTTCCCCTGTTTGGCTTTTTAGTGTTTCAATACGCTGACGATGTAGCTGGGCGTCGTTTTTATGCCCAAGCGCCGCAAGACGCAAACTTCCCAACTCTTGGTTCAGCCGCTCACGAGTAGCTAAAAATCCATCATCTTCGCCGGCAATGCTCAAAAGTTCTTTTGTCATTGCGTCGATTTTTCGAGTAAGGCTTTCTTGCTCTGCTGTGGATAGCTTATGTTCTGCGCTTGCTTTTGCTATTTGTTCTTTCAGCGCTTCTTCGTCTTGCGCTATCATTTTTTCCCTATTTTTCAGCTCTGCCAGGCTCTGCTCTATTTTAACCAGCTCGGTCTCGCATCTGATTTTGTCTCCACCCGCTACCACAGCTTCGCTGTTTGTCGCCACCAGTTCTGCCGATATAGCGTCTACTTCAGCCTTTATTTTGTCTGTCTGCTCCATTGCAGCATCTTTTTTCCCTTGTAGCTGTACCAGCTTTGCCGCAAGCTCTTCTATTTCTTGCTTACGACTGAAAAGGCCTACCGTACGCGACACCGAACCACCGGTGAATGAACCACCCGCGTTTATCACTTGTCCGTCTCTTGTCACCACTCTGTTTCGGTAGGCCAGCTGTTTTGCCACATGTGAGGCTTCGTTTATGTCTTCCACCACCACAATATTCGCAAGTAACGATGACGCCACATTTTCATACTTTGCATCATATTTCACCAGCTTTTGTGCGCTTATAGCGCCATGTGGAAGCCTTGATGCATCCATGCGACGTGGCTGTACCGTGTCCAGCGGCAAAAACGTAGCCCTGCCGCCGTTTGTCTGCTTCAAAAATGCCATGGCGGCTTTTGCGTCTGACTGGCTATTCACCACGATATTTTGCATGCCAAAGCCAAGCGCCGTCTCCAGCGCCACCTCATACCCGCTTTGCACCGATAATATCGTAGACACCGGGCCTATCACTCCACGCAGTTTGCCTGCCCTGCCTGCCTTCACCACTTCCTTTACACTGTGGGAAAAACCATCAAGGCTACGCTCTAAATCCTGCAACATGGCAATACGCTGCTGGGCATTTTCAGCCTTGCGCACCACGTCGCGTTCCTCAGTGTCGGCCTCAGAGAGTGCTTTTTGTCTGGCGGCCAATTTCATCTCAAGGCCGCCTTTAATGTTCTCAAGCCTTGTTAGAGTTTCCATTGTGTCGTCTAAAAAGCTTTGAATATCTTCTTTTTGTGTTTGTCGTTCTTCCAGGTCTGTTTGCAAATTTTGCAATATATCGCTTTGTTCTGAAAGACGCGCTTGTGCCGATTGTGACGTGGATGCCGCCGCGGCCTGTGTCACTTTCAGCGCAGTTATTCCGTCTGTCATCTCGGCCAAGTGTGCCTGCAATATATCCCGGCGTCTGCCACCTTCCAGACTTTTCTTTTGTATCTCGGCTATTTCATTTTCTAAAGCACCTATTTTCTCGTTTGCGCCCTCAAGCGCTTTTTCCGCTCTTTCAATGTCTGCTGTTTGAAGGGCTATTTCCGACTCCATCTCGCCTGTGGTGTCGCCGCTTTTTTCCACTTCCATGCGCATCTCGTCTGCATCTTTTTTATTGCGCTCTATGGTGTGGTTCAAAATTGCTACTTTTGTTTCGCCTTCGGCTATCTCTTCCTGAACCCTTACAATAGCCTCATTTTGCTGTTCTATCATCAGCATTGCACGGTTGATTTCATTTTGAATATCTTCGGTTTCGTCTTCAATCGCCGAAATCTCGCGACCTTTTGCGGCATAGTCCGCTTCGATTATCTCTATTTTACGTTGCTGATTGCGCAGGTTTTCTCTTGTGGAGTGCACAGTATCCACCCACAATGTTACCTCATGGGCTTTTTTGTCGGCACTGTATTCCAAAAACTTTTTGGCTTTTTTGCTTTCTTTTTCCAGTGGGCCCACCCTGTCTTGAAGCTCGCCCAAAATATCCCTTAGGCGCACAAGATTGTCCTCAGCCGATGAAAGCTGCTTTTCTGCGTCTTTTTTCTGATAACGAAAACGAGCAATACCCGAGGCTTCCTCGAATATTTCTCTGCGCTCTGTGCTTTTATTATCTACAATTTCGTTGATTCTACCTTGCCCAATAACAGAATATCCATCCCTGCCAAGGCCGGTGTCCAGTAGCATCTCATACACATCCCGCAAACGCACGCTTTGTCCGTTCACGCTGTATTCACTGTCACCGCTACGATAATATTTACGGCCTATCACCACTTCGTCTGCCTGCACATCAATGCGCCTGTCTGCATTATCCAATATCAAATGCACTGATGCATACCCCATGGCATTACGTTTTTGTGTGCCGCCAAAAATAACATCTTCCATCTTGCCGCCACCGCGCAGTTGTTTCACACTGGTTTCGCCCATTACCCAGCGGATGGCATCTGAAATATTACTTTTGCCGCTACCATTTGGCCCGACAACCGCAGTAATTCCCTCATCAAAAGCCACACGTGTCTTATCCGGAAAAGACTTGAACCCTTGAATCTCCAATGCTTTTAAGTACATACATTCTCCCTAGTACACTACTGGATTTTACCCATCACTTGCTGTTATTGCTTGTTTTATGCTGTTTAGTCTTGGGCAAGACCCATCAGCACCAACGCTTGTTTTGCCGCTTGCTGTTCGGCAATTTTCTTGCTGTGGCCTTTGCCTTCCCCAACACAGTTAGAGTTCAGCCTCACTTGTACTGTGAAATTTTTGTTGTGGTCTGGCCCATCTTCGGCCGTCACCACATAGCTGATATTTTCTTCAGGGTTTTGCTGGACCACTTCTTGCAAGCGTGTTTTATAGTCTTCATCTGCGCCTTTTGCCATGCCTTTTTCAACAAACGGCAGTATAAACGCCTTTGCCGCCATTATCCCACCATCAAGATATAACGCAGCAATCAGCGCCTCAAACGCATCCGACAAAATAGACGCACGAGCCCTGCCTCCGCCCATTTCTTCGCCTTTGCCCAAAAGCAGATACTTGCCAAGGTCTGCCTCTTTTGCAAACACCGCCAAGGCCGACTCACACACCAGCGCTGCTCTGCGACGTGTCAGCTCGCCTTCGGGGAGTTTTTTGCCCGTGGTAAACAGGTACTCTGCCACCACAAAACTAAGCACTGAATCGCCTAAAAACTCCAGCCTTTCGTTGTTTGGCAGGCGATGCTTTGCCTCGTTCGCATACGATGTATGCGTCAGCGCCATGGTTAATAAGCTTTTATCCGCAAAGGTATACCCTATTCTTTTTTCCAGTTCTTCACTCATGCCAAATCCTGCTTTTCTTGTGTCGATTCTTTTTTTGTTTGCTCTTTGTGGGCACTTATCCACACTTCGATCGCTCCCGGCACATCTTTTTCAGTGCAAATTTTCGCCTGTCTTATTGCGTTTTTCATAGCTTTTGCATCAGACGAACCGTGAGCTTTCACCACGGTTTTCTTTATGCCCAACAAAAGCGCACCGCCATATTCTTTATAATCAAATTTCTTTTTAAAGTCTGCTAGCGCCGATTTCATCATCAGCCCGGCCATCTTTGTTTTTGTGCTGGAGTAAAACATCTCTTTCATCATGCCGGAAAACATTTTTGCCACGCCTTCCACCAGCTTCAAAATAATATTCCCGGTAAATCCATCCGCCACAACAACATCGGCGTCGCCTGTGGGAATATCCCTAGCTTCGATATTTCCAATGAAATTCAAGCCACTTTCTTGCAACATCGGATATGCATCCAGCTGAAGCTGTGTGCCTTTTGTCTCTTCTGTTCCATTGTTTGCCATGGCTACCGACGGGTTTTTAACATCCATCACTTTTTCCATGTAAGCACTACCCATCACAGCAAACTGCACCAGCTGCTCTGCTCTGCATTCCGCATTTGCACCGCAGTCCATCAGCATCCATGGTTTTTTGCTCCCCGGAATAACTGTGCCTATAGCCGCACGTTTTATGCCTTTTATGCGTCCTGCTATCATGGTGGCACCCACCAGCAATGCACCGGTAGAGCCTGCCGACACAAACGCATCGCCCGCACCCTCACGCAGTAAACGCATACCCACTGCCAAAGAACACTCAGGACGTTTGCGCACAACATCCGTGGCCTCTTCGTCCATACCGATAACGTCCGGCGCATGCACTATTTCTATATTTTGTAATGATACATTTTCTTGTTTCGCCAAGCTTTCTATTTTTTCTTGTTGCCCCACCAATGTGATGTTCACGCCATATTCTGCCACAGCTTGTGCCGCACCCATAAGCGGTGCCAGCGGTGCGTTATCTCCGCCCATTCCATCAACTATAATTTTCATACTCTTCGTCCTCCTGCTGATATATTACTTTAACTGTTTCACTCTTTAAAATTCATCGCACCATTTTTGCATTGCCGAAAGTGAACGATTGGCCAGTTGCTCATATCTTTCTTGCTTGCCTTTTATCACTTCGCCAAGTGGTGGCAATAGGCCCATGTTTGCACCCATAGGCTGAAAATCCTTGTTTGGGGCAGTGATATACCTGCTAAGTGCGCCACATATTGTTTCTTTTGGCGGCGCTTGCCAGTGCTTATCATGCATTTTTTGCCATATGGCGCGTGCCGCTAAAAGGCCACAAGCCGCACTCTCCATATATCCTTCAAATCCCGTTATCTGCCCCGCAAAATAGATGTTTTCATGATTTTTCAAAGCAAAATCTTCACCCAAAACACCGGGGCTATTTAAAAACGTATTGCGATGCATCACACCATACCGCACAAATTCTGCGTTTTCAAGGCCGGGTATCATGCTGAAAACTCGCTTTTGTTCGCCAAATTTCAGATTAGTCTGAAAACCCACAATATTATATAGCTCGCCCTTTGTATCTTCTTTTCGCAGCTGCACACACGCCCACGGCCTATGCCCTGTGGCAGGGTCTCGCAACCCCACCGGTTTCAGCGGCCCATAGCGCATAGTTTCTGCGCCACGCTGCGCCATCACTTCTATAGGCATACAGCCTTCATACACCGTTATCGGCCCATCCACATCATGCAGATGCGCTCTTTCGGCTGTTTGTAGCGCCTCTAAAAACGCCTCGTATCCTGCCTTGTCAAACGGGCAGTTTAGATAATCTGCCTCGCCTCTGTCGTACCTTGCCGCAGCAAAAACCTTGCTGTGATCAAGCGATACCGCCGAGACAATCGGCGCTGCAGCGTCGTAAAAACTCAGGCTATTTTCGCCAATATGCTTTCCCACATCTTCTGCAAGCTTGCCTTCCATAAGCGGGCCTGCCGCCACTAGGACCCACCTGTCTTCTTTTGGTAATGATGTCACTTCTTTTCGGTGCACCGTAATACCTGGGCAGTTTTCCACTTCTTTTGTCACTGCGCTTGAAAATTCGTTTCTGTCCACGGCCAGTGCGCCACCTGCCGGAACACGGCAAATATCGGCCAGTGGCAACAAGCTACTGCCCAAAAGGCGCATCTCTGCTTTCAATAATCCTCCGGCCGAGGCCAAACGCTCGGCTTTCAGCGAGTTCGAGCAAACAAGCTCGGCCAAGCCTTCGCTTTTATGTGCTGCAGAGGTTTTTTCAGGTTTTTGCTCATACAGCTCTACGGCGACTCCGTGCTTTGCCAGCCAAAGCGCCGCCTCGCAACCTGCCAGGCCTCCACCTATTATCTTTACACTTTCCACTTATTTCTCCACTGCTTTGGTATATCCGCAGTCTTCTTTGTGACATATATGCATGGCGTTTTTTCCGCCTTTTTTAAACAATGTGCTGTTGCAGTTAGGGCATATTTCTGCCGTGGGCTCGTCCCATGTGACAAAATCACACTCGGGATAGTGAGAACAACCGAAGAACACACGCCCCTTAGCCGACACTCTTTTCACTACATTTCCGCCATCTTTGGGGCACTTGCCCGGCATTTCTTCCATCAGGCGCTTTGTGTTTGTACATTCAGGGAATCCCGGGCACGCCAAAAACTTGCCATATCGCCCGATTTTAATCACCATGTTTAGGCCACATTTATCACAAATAATGTCTGTTTCTTCTTCAGGCACTTTCACCTTTTTGCCTTCCATCTCCACTTCGGCTTTTTGCAAGCTGGTGTCAAACCCTTTGTAGAAGACGTCCACTGTTTGTGCCCAGTCGGCTTTTCCATCTTCCACTTTATCAAGGCTAGACTCCATGCCGGCCGAAAATGTGATATCTACAATCTCAGCAAACCTCTCGGCCAAAAGATCGTTCACCACAAGGCCCAACGCGGTTGGCTTAAGACGTTTTTGATCACGCTCCACATATCCTCTGTCCACCACCGTGGTGATGATGGGCGCATATGTGGACGGTCTGCCTATGCCGTTTTCTTCCAGCGCTCTTATCAGTGTTGCTTCATTATAACGTGCCGGTGGCTGGGTGAATTTTTGGTCCGCCGCCAGATTTTTCAGACCCAGTGGCATACCTTCCTTCATGCTGGGTAGTGCCTTTTCTTTTTTTGCCGCATCATCCGTTGCCTCTTCATACAAAACAGTAAACCCGTCAAATGTCACTGTGAAGCCCGAAGCACGAAACAAATAATCATTCGCAATAATATCTGCCGATACTGTGTCCATTTGGCAATCTGCCATCTGGCTGGCCATAAACCTGCTCCAGATAAGGCGATACAGCTTTGCCTCGTCACCATCAATACTTTTTTCCACTTCGGCCGGTGTAAGCCCCGGTATAGACGGACGGATAGCCTCATGGGCGTCTTGGGCGGCTGTGGCACGCTTTTGCTTATACACACGTTTTTTGCCGTATACATAATCATCGCCGTATGTCTGCGTGATATATTCTTTAGCGCCTGCCACCGCCTCGTCAGAAAGCCTTAACGAGTCTGTACGCATATAGGTGATAAGACCGGTAGTTCCTTGGCCATGAATTTCCACACCTTCGTACAATTTTTGCGCCGCACGCATGGTACGTGTACCGGTGAATCCAAACCTACGGCTGGCCTCTTGCTGCAATGTAGATGTAATAAACGGTGGCGCCGGACTGCGCTTGCGCTTACCTTTTTTCAGCTTGTGCACGCTGTAGCTTGCCCCATCAAGGGCATTAGTGATAACATTCGCTTCATCTTCGCTGTGCACTTCCAGCTTTTCACCGTTTGCATTTGCAAAAAGTCGTGCTGTGAATCTCTTTTTTTCGGCCGACAGCTCAGCATCAATATTCCAATATTCCTGCGGCACAAATGCCTCTATTTCACGCTCTCTGTCCACAATAAGGCGCACTGCCACACTTTGCACACGGCCTGCCGAAAGCCCTCTGCGAACTTTACGCCATAAAAATGGCGACAGCTTGTAGCCTACCAAGCGATCAAGTATTCTGCGTGCTTGCTGTGCATCAAACAAGTTGATATCTATCTTGCGTGGGTGCGCCATACCTTCGGTGACACCTTTTTTTGTTATCTCACCAAAAGTCACGCGGTTTTCTTCATCCACGCTAAGTCCCAGCAAATGTGCTAAATGCCAGCTGATGGCCTCACCTTCGCGGTCAGGGTCAGTAGCAAGATATACTTTTTCACTTTTTTTAGCTTTTGCTTTCAGTTCTTTTATTATTTTTTCTTTGCCTTTAATATTCTTGTATTCCGGCATATATGCATTTTCCACATCAATGCCCAGTTTACTTTTAGGCAAGTCACGAATGTGCCCATTCGAGGCCACCACATCGTACCCTTCACCTAAATACTTGCGGATGGTCTTTGCCTTTGCAGGCGACTCCACAATAATTAATTTTGACATGTAACACCTCACATAGTTTATACCTACGTTTATATTTTATTGCATGATGACAAATCGCCTGCCCGGAAGTTGCCTTGACAATCCCGCCAGTTCCAGTTCAGTCAGTGCCGCCATGGCCTCGGCCACAGACAGCCCTGATTCCTCACAAATACTTTGTAAATCTACCGGTTTTGCCTTCAGCTGAACCAGTGCACTCTTAGCCACATCACTAAGCTCTGCCTTAGGGGGCAGTGCATCTTTAGGCTTTGCTGCACTTGTCGCACTTACAAAAGATGGTGGACTTTCTTTGCTTGAGATTTGTCCAATTGCTTTACTGTCTTCTTTCATGTCCGCCATCTTAACCCGCCTTTTTTGCGCAGGTGCCGGTGACGAGCTTGCAATAGTTCTTTGTGTTTCTTTTATGGTTTTCAGCCGCTCTTGCATAGTGGCATCAATCCCCAGACTACTGGTTTCCGATATCGGCTTTGGATAAGCTGTATCTACAAATCCATGTGTGCTTTCTTTTTGCGCTGTGGGCACACTTTTCGCCTTTTCTTTTGCCTTTGCCGGCTTTGCAGGTTTTTGTAGCGGCGCACCTACCATTTGGGGTGTGTCTACTTTTTCAGGTTTGACATCTTTCTTTTTCTCTTTTGGGGTTTCAGTTAGGATTTCTTTTATAGCTTCTTTGGGAGCCTGATTTTCTTGTTTTGCCGGCTCTTTGATGTTTTTATTTTCTATATTCTTTGGAGATTTCACATTTTTTTCTTCAATCACCACTGCATTTTCATCTTGCTTTGGCTCTTCTTTTTGTTTGTCCACACCCGAAGTGTCAAACAGCTTCGACAATAACACATTACGTTTTTTACGTGGATTTTGTGTCGGCACATCTTCCACCGGTGATAATTTTTTCTCTTTTCTTTTGTCCACACGTGGCACATCGTCCCAAGAAAACAGCTGTGGTGTAGACTTTTTAGGTGTTGCTTGCTTACCTTTTGTCTTCGAGATGACAGGCGATAAATCCTGCACGGATCCTTTATCTATTTTCGGTACTGCGTCCCATGAAAAAGGCTCAGGCTCACCTTTTATAGTTTTCTTTCTTGTTTTTTTCTTTTTATAGTTTTCTTCCGGCACGCCTTGACTTGAGCGTGAAGAAAACTCTACACTATCACTCACAGCAGCCGCCATTTTATCCAGTTGTGCATCACCCACAGCAGTATCACTTACAGCAGGCGATATCTGCCCCTGTATAGCACGAAATGCATCCACCGCAGCGCTGGCACTCACCGGGCCATTACTGTTACCCAGCTGCGCACGCAATGCCTCGCCTAAAGAATTTCCGCTGGGTTCTGGCCCTGCTTTTGTTTTTTTAGCCACAGGAGCTTTTTCTTTTTGCACAGCTTGCACTTTAGGCTGTGTATTTTCCTGCCACGGATTTTTCGCCGCAGCGGGCGCTGGCGCTGGCGCTGTTTCATCTTGAAGTACTTCTTCTTGCAAAGCTAGGTCTTCTTCGCTTAACTCTATGCCGTAAGCTGCCAGAATATCGGTAGCGCTTCCTGCCACATATGCACCCTCGCTTATCATAGCGTTTGTTCCGCCCGACAGCTCTGAAAATATACTACCCGGCACAGCAAACACATCTCGGCCGTATTCACTGGCAAAGTTCACCGTACTCATGGTGCCGGAATGCCTGCGTGCTTCCACCACGCAAAGCCCATGCGACAATCCCGCAATTATGCGGTTGCGCTGTAAGAAATATGGTTTTTCGGGTGCTGTACCAATAGGATATTCGCTCACCACTGCGCCATATCTTCCAATAACTTCCATCATTTTACGGTTTGCGGCAGGATAGCAATGATCGTGACCAAACGCAATGCACGCAACCGTTGGCCCATTCACCGCCAAAGCGGCCTTATGCGCCTCAGAGTCAAGTCCGCTGGCCAAGCCGCTGATTATTACCGCACCACCAAGTGCTATCCCTCTTCCGATAGCTTTTGCCGCTTCCACACCGTATGCAGACGGTCTTCTTGTACCAACCACACCTATAGCTAGACGTCCATTTAGCAAAGATGTATCTCCTTGCACAAATAACATCACAGGCGGGTTGTGGATACTTCTCAGTGCATCGGGATATTCCTCATCGTCATACCCCAGGCACACTACACCCATGGATCTAGCGTGCTGTATAGGCAAAGTGAAGTCAGCAGGGCTACTTTCTGCCAGGCGCTCTGCCTGCTTTTGAGTAAGTATATCATCCATCTTTTCACTACCCAGGTCTTCAGCTATTTCCACAGCACCACCCGGATATTCTGCCAATAGTTCGCCGGTATTCACCGCACCAAATCCAAGGCTCGCCGCAAGCCAATACCAATGTTCTTTCGCCATATACTTCACCCCCCTATCTTCTTTATACCATATTTTAGCCTATTAATTTTATAAATTTATCTTTATTTTTCACTTTCATCACTTTTACCAGTGCAAAGTTCTGACATCAGCACTGCCGCGGCCACACCTGCATTAAGGCTTTCCACGTTGTTATACATTGGGATATACACTTTCTCATCTGCTTCAGACAAAAGATATTCGCTTATGCCCGCCCCTTCATTTCCTATCAAAAGAGCAAAAGACGACTCCACTTTTGCTTTTTTATACGAAACGGCTTCTTTATCAAGCGCCGCAGCAATCACGTGTATTTTCTCTTCTTTCACCTTTTGTAAAAAGTCTTCTTCATCGACATCTGTCAATATCGGAATTCGTCCCACCGAGCCCATAGATGCACGCAAAGCTTTCTCTGCATATGGGTCAGCACAGCCACCAAGCAGCACCACGCCACCCATGCCAAATCCTGCCGCACTACGTACCATTGCGCCAACATTCGCCGGATCTTGTATGGTGTCACACACCAAAATGCCATTTTCAACCTGCAAGTCTTCCCATGTATACTGCGCTGTGTGAAAAAGGCAAAAAAGCCCTTGCGAGTTTTTTGTCCCGGCCAGCTTTTCCGCCACCGGCTCATTCACCACATAAACTTCGTCGGCCATCATTTCCAGGTCCTGATAACGTTTAAGGGTGTCTTTTGCCACAAACACACTATGTACACGATGTGTACTTGCAAGGTCTTTGCACAGGCGGATACCCTCGGCAAAAAACAGCCCCTGCTGTATGCGCTGTGTGTGTTTTGTGGCAAGAGCCCTTGCGTTTTTCACTTGCGCATTATCTCTGCTACTTATGTTTCTTTGCATTGCAAAAACCTCGCTCGCATTTTTCCTCTTATACGTCAAACGCCCTACACACTTGCGTGCGCGGGCGTTGGTCGCATTTAATTAACCTGCTTTTTTCGCAGTTTCTACCAAAGCGGCAAAACTTGCGGGATCATGGATAGCCATTTCACTGAGCATTTTACGGTTCAGTTCAATCCCTTGTTTCTTCAGGCTGTTCATGAACGTGGAATAGTTAATTCCCTGTGCACGGCAAGCACCGTTGATACGAGTAATCCATAATCTACGGAAATCACGTTTTTTCTGTTTACGGCCGATGAAAGCGTAGTTTCCGCTTTTCATCACCTGTTGTTTGGCCATCTTAAAATGGCGTGATTTACTACCATAATAGCCTTTGGCTAATTTTAACGTCTTTTTCCTTCTCTTGCGGGTCATGATGGCGCCTTTTACTCGAGCCATTGTATCTCCACTCCTTCTTTATCTTCTAGTGATGGCTAAGCGGTCAATGACTCGCTCAGGAATACGGTAACATATCTTTGATTGCTTTTTCGTTTGTTTTGTCTACATATGTAGATTTACGGAAACTACGTTTTAGTTTCGTGGTTTTTTTGTTCAAAATATGGCTACGGTTAGCACGCATGCGTTTTACCTTACCATTTTTTGTGAGTTTAAAGCGTTTTTTTGCGCCGGAATGGGTTTTCAGTTTCGGCATTTTATTCGTCCTCCTATTTTTCTCGCAGGTATAGTTTATTCCTCGGCCGGCGCCTCTTGGGAGTCAGAACCGGGCTTTGCTGCGGGTTTTTCTGTTTCTTTCACACTGTCTTTTTGCGAAGAGGCCCTCGCGTCTTTCTTCTTGGCGCTTTCCTTATCTTTTAGCGGTGCTAAAAACATAATCATCTGGCGACCTTCCAGCTTTGCGGGACGTTCCACTGTGGCTTCATCGGCCAGCTCTTGTGCAAACCTACGATGCACATCAAGACCCATGCTGGCATGCGCCATTTCACGTCCACGGAAACGGATGGTTGCCTTTACTTTATCACCATTGCGCAAAAACTTTTTAGCGTGGCCTAGCTTGGTATTAAAATCGCCCACATCAATCTTGAGCGAAAGACGAATTTCTTTCGTCTCCACCACTTTTTGGTTTTTGCGTGCCTCTTTTTCTTTCTTTTGCTGTTCAAAGCGGTATTTCCCGTAATCCATGATTTTCACCACGGGAGGATTCGCCTGTGGAGCAATCTTCACCAAATCAAGGTCAGCGTCTTCCGCCATTTTAAGAGCAGTTTGTGTAGGCAAAACACCCAACTGGCTTCCGTCTGCCCCAATTACACGCAGTTCTTTGTCGCGAATCTGGCCGTTCATCTCTACATCTCGGCCTTTTTTGCCGCTTGTTGCTATGGAAAGCACCTCCTGTCAAACATACATACATCTATGACTTCATTTTGTCGATTGGCAACAAAAAAACATGACCTATACTCAGCCATGCTCCAACCTACATCCGCGCCTAAAAAGCCCGTGTGTCGATATTGACCCGGTGCCACTAGGCACACAAGGTGAGCATGACTCTCGCCACAGCTACTTTGTTACTAGCGATAACTATACCACTCATTTTCACATTTGTCAAGACATTATTCGTTTTTTCGCCCAAGGTTTTTTCACTGTATCCTCAGTTTGCTCGCCACACACTATATCTTCACTTCTTCCTTTAGTGAAAACGACCAAATGCTACACTGCAAAACAGGTACGCCCAACCGTTTTTCCACGGCTGTGCGATATAAGCTAAGTTGAGTTTTATATTTTTCTTTCAGTTCTTGTGCTTTTATGTTTTTATCGGTTTTATAGTCCACAATCTCGGCATAGTCCTTAAACACCAGCACCATATCGGCTATTCCTTGCACCAAAACTTCCTCTTTTGCCAGTTCTTTCGGCAAGTTTTCTTGCACCTCGGCAGCATGAACCGCCGTGATGAAGTCATACTCTCGCAACACCTCATCTGCTGTTTTTATCCGTGCATACAGCTCCGAGGCCAAAAACGCACTCACTCCGTTTAAGTCCACCGCTTTTGCTTGCATTTCACTTATATAGCCCTCTTTTTTCAGCCTATCAAGTTCTTTTTTCGCATCAAGTTTCGCCACTTCGAAATCAGCAAACTGCATAAACGCATGCTGAGCCGTACCTTTTTCTGCTGCCGATAGCCCGTCTTTATACATAAACGACGGTCGTTTAGGCAAAAAGTCAACGCTTTCGCCCTTGGACAGCGACGATACACTTATTTTTATCGGAACATCCGAAAGCGCCCGACGTGGCGGTTTTTGCAAGAACACATCGCCCACCGCTTTTTGCAAATCGTCTTTTGGCTCTGCTGTGAAGCAAAACTCTGCTTTTTCCTTTTCTTCTTCATTTTGACTTTGCAATGTTTTAAGCGATAGCGTAAATCTTCCCTCTTCTTTCCCGGGAATTGACGGTGTAATACCTTGTTGTTTCAAAAACGCAAGACCGTCCGAATGCCTTAAAACAGCACTCATCACCCACGTCGCCATATTTTGTGCACCGGCAAGCAAAAACGGCGTAGCAAGTTGTGAGCCACTCGCAGCAGATGCAATCATCCCTTCGGGGTTTTTATTTGCAAAGCTTACTGTGATGTGTTGCTTTGCACGTGTCAGCGCCACATATAAAAGGCGCATCTCTTCACTTTTTTCTTCCCTTATCATTTTATTTCTGATGGCCGCCGCTTGCAAGGTGGGATAAAGCATATCGCCCACTCGAAGCAAAATGCCTAATCCAAGCTCTGTATGCCTTTGCACACGGTCTGCATACCCACTTGTTCTAAAGGTTTTTGCGGCATCACATAGCCACACAAAAGGAAACTCAAGTCCCTTAGACTTGTGGATGGTCATCAAGCTGACATGCCCCGGCATTTGCTTTACATCAGGCGCTTGCAGTGTAGCTTTTGAGCTCAGCACACGCACAAATCCTGCAAGCCCGCCACGGCTACTGTTCCCAAACTCGGTCGCCCAGCCCAAAAATCGTAGTAAGTTTTCCCGTCTCAGCGTTCCACTTTCCATAGCAGATATTGCCGAAAGATAGCCTGTATTATTTAAAAGCTCTTCGCAAAGTCGTCCGATCGAAATCTGTGCAGAAAGTGTTCGATAGTAAGAAAAAGTTTCCAAAAACTCTGCCGACTTTTTGTCTTGCGACATTGCCAAAGCGCCCCACATTCTTCCTCTTGGCGCATTTGTGCGAATTTTTGCTATTTCGTTTGCTGAAAATCCAAACAGCGGACCCATCATGGTGGCCGTCAGCATCACATCATCGCCGGGATTATCCAGCGCCGACAACACCGCAATTATCGGAAGCACTTCCGGTGTTTCCAAAACATTCTCGGCATAGTCTGCCACCAGAGGAATTCCCTCTTTTTCAAACGCCTCCACAAATGCCGGCATCTTGCTTCGTGCCCTCATCAAAATACAAAAATCTTCATAGCGGCAATCTCTTGTTCCGTCTTTGTCTTCCACTTGTGCTTTTGCCGCCATCATGTCAGAGATTTGTTTCGCTATCAAAGTTGCTTCTTCCGCTGCGCCACCCTCTGTTATACTCACCGAAAACCCACCGTTTATCGCATGTTCTCTGCCACAAATAAGGCGCTCGTTTTCATTGTAGTGCACATCGCCCAGCCCGGGACTCATCAAATGTGTAAACACATGGTTCACGCCGTCTATCACACCGGGTGCACTGCGGAAATTGTGTGACAAGTCAATTACACATGGGTGTTTTTCAATCTCATACGGGTTCCAGCTTTCCTTTTTTTGCAAAAAGATTTTCGGGTTAGCCTTGCGGAAACTATATATACTTTGCTTTATATCGCCCACATAAAACAGATTCTCGCCACCGGGCATGGCAAGGCTTTCATACAGTGTACTTTGTAGCTCGTTTGTGTCTTGATACTCATCCACAAACACCTGCGCATAATGCATTTTATCGGCAAGTTTTGTGCGATTTCCGTTTTCATCTTGTAACAACTTCAGTGCCAAATGTTCAAAATCAGTGTGATCCAGCGCTTTTTCTTCAAGTTTAGCCTTGAAGTATTTTTCACGAAACAATATAGCCGCACGACAAAGCGCCTTCACTTTCACAGCCGCATTTTTTGTGTCTTCCACAAACTGCTCTTCTGTGCACACAAATCCATATTTTTTTATCTCGTTTTCTAAAATTTTAGACTTGATAACGTTTCTAATATATTTAATTTCGTTTTTAGCGTCGTCTTCACCTTTTACAGGTGCCAAACGCATTGGTTTATAATTGCCGATTAGCTGCCTGGCTTTATCCCATTCGCCGTTTTGCAAGGCTTTTTTTGTTTCTCCAAACGCTTCCAGGTCATGCTCCATCGCCGGCATGTACGCATCAAGCGCCGGTGCAAAGTTTATCACTTTTATACCTTCATTCAGCAAGTCCATTATCTCTGTCAGCGCTTCATTTATGTGCTCTATCATCTCGCGTCCCCACACACTTTTACTTAGTGGTAGGGTCTCGTCGTACATCGCCGCAAACTTCTCTAGCCACTGCTCGGGATGCGGCAGTGTATCCACTTCACGTGCTAATTCCCACACTGCTGTTTCCGCCACTGTATCGCTTCGTGCCCTGTCATACTGCGCTGCAAAATCCGCAAAATCCGCATCTGCGTACATTTCTTCCATCGTTTGGCTCAGCGCCGTCTGACGCAAAGCCTCCAGCGTAGCATCGTCGCCCACCGCAATATCAGGCGGCAAAAAAAGTAGCATGAAATTATCACGTACCAGCTTTTGACAAAACGCATCTATCGTTCCGATAAACGCCCTGCGCAGCTGCAAGCGTTGCTTGCGTAGAAACTTTGCCTGTGCCGGCGATTGTCTTATGGCTTCATCCAGCCTCTTTGCAATACGTGCACGCAGTTCAGCCGCAGCGGCATTTGTGAAGGTGAGTATCAAAAGAAGGCTTGCATCCACAGGATCATTTTCGCGCGTGATTAAACGAACGGCACGCTCCACCAGCACCGCTGTTTTTCCGCTTCCTGCCGCCGCACTAACCAGCACTGCACCGCCTTCATCGGAAATGGCATTGCTTTGTGGTTGTGTCCACATTGGCTTTTTCATGCAAAATACCTCTCTTTTACACTCAACATATTCTACCTACCGCACCGCTCAAAAAATTTTTATGCTACGAAAAAACAGGCACAGCCAATTGTCTTTCGTTCACTCCATCTTCATGGCGACACACCACACGATATGAGCAAAATCTACAGTCTCGTTTGTCTTTATTCACCAGCGGCTTTGCTGCAAAATCACCTTTATACACGCCGTCCGCCATTTCTTTCAGCAGCTCTTCCACCCGCTGCTGTATCCATTCAAACTCTGTATCCTCGACAAGTTTCAGCCCTTTGCCGGATTTTGGCTCGTCTTTTTTCCACGACAAACGATAAATAGAGCCATCTTTCACGCCATCCAGCGCATCCAACACTTTGCTGTCTTTCAGCAGAAAACCTGTCAGTTCAAATCCTTTCTTGGCTTCCTTGCCACTTTCTGCCACTGTTGGCGACGGATCTGCCGCCAAGTAAAGCACACCCGCAGGCAAGGCGTCGGGATACCTATTTTGAGCATTTTTACACAGGATATCCATGTATATCATCATTTGCGCGTTTATACCGCTATATATTTCTTGCATATCCAAGGTTTTGTTTCCTGTTTTGTAGTCTATAATGCACAAATACGCTTTACCGTCTTTTTTCAGCACATCCACCCTATCCACTTTACCTATCAAGCTCAGCTTATTCCCTAGATTTGTGGTTATTGTCATGGCGGGCACACTGTTGTCATCCATGCCTATGCCCAGCTCCAGCGCATCTGTCTTGAACTCACTTTGCGCCGCCACATCACGCATAAAACACACCAGTTCCATGGTGGTTTTTGTTATTTGCAAAAGCTTAAACATAGTTCGTTTTGTGTCGTCTTGCAGTCCATTTTCGATAATTTCAGCACTGTATTTTTCCACAGATTCTCTTATCTCAGCATCTGTATATTTTGCAAAATCATCCCCGGCTTCCAGTAGGACTTTTTCCAAAATATAATGAACTAAACTGCCGCTTTCCATTGGGCTCACCTCGGCCTTTCGCCTCGGTGTCACGCGCAAAACACGCTCAAGAAAATATGCAAACTTGCAAGAAAAATACCTTTCCACCCTGCTCGCTGAAAGGCTGATGTTTTCGCCTATCAGTGCCTTTATTATATCTTTATCGGTGATTGAAAACTCCCCTTGATTATCCACACTTTGCAAAAGGCTTAACTGCCGCTGTGTTTCATCATCTTTTGTGTTTTCCAAAGCTTTATATAATGTAGCGGCAAGTGGTGTGTTCCTGCGATATTCCTCTGCCAGCAAGTCATACGCCGCCGCTTTTGTTGCCGCCATGTCTTGTTCTTGCATCTGCAATTTCGGTGGTTGCAAGGCTTTCAAAACCGGCTCAATGTTTGCGCTATACTCCTGCGCCATACCTGCTTTACGCTTTGGATAGCTGATAAACATTCCTGTGCGTGGGGTACACATTGCTTTGTAAAAAAACATTTCTTCCAGCATATTTCGATTTTCAAAGCTTCCCGGCATTTCAATCCCATTTTGCACCAGTTTGTCTCGGTCGTCATGATTCAAAAGGCCGCTGTAGCCCACTTCCATAGGAAACTCGCCCTCGCACACACCCACTACAAAACAATATTCAGGGCCTGCCAGGCGCATCCTGTCCGCACTTGTTACTATGACACTTTCCATAGTTTGCGGTGCACGTCCAAACTCTGTGGTGCGCACCAAAAGTAAAAACAGCTCATCATATTCCTCGATACGCATTTGTGTGTTTTGCATTAGGCCTGCCATTTCATCAAGTAGCTCCATGGCTAAGTCATAGGCCCTGCGTGCATTTTCAGCGTGTATTACATCCCCGTTTTTTTCAAGGTTTTGCACTTGCGCTTTTATATGTTCCGCACCTGAAAACGCATCCAGTAAGAGGTATATCTCTTTTGATAATTCACTTGCCGGCTTGCCTTTTGCCCTTTGCGAAAATTTTTCTATTTTCGGCATCAGTTCTATTCGTGCCGCCTGCGCCATGTCTCTTTGTTCTTTGGCTTCCTTAGTTGTTTCCGATAATAGCCCCTCTGTGTCTTTGTCAAATCCATTCCGCCAGTCATCTGCTTTAGGTTGCCATGTGAACACATAGTTTTCAAGCGCTATCATGCTGTCTGCAGATATACCGCAAAGGCCTGTCTTCGCCAGCGCCAATATTCCGGCCGAAGAAATCCCGCCTTTTAATATCGCCAGCGCCGCCCTGATAAATGCTATGGCAGCGGTGTGTTCCACTGTTTCTGCTGCGTCCATAAAATGCGGAATATCATACAGCGCAAACTGACGCCGTACCACTTGCTTGTACATGCCCACATCACGGCAAACAAGCGCCATATCACTATACGACACTCCACATCGTGCCAGCTGATACATCTTAGCTGCCACAAGGCGAATTTCCTCCCACTCATTTTCTGCACACGTGAAATAAACACCCGCATCTTGTGATGGCGTGTTCTCTATAGATGTTATTTTTTCTTCGCTTGCGGCAGCTATATTGCATAACTCTGCCAAAGCTTTTGTTTTCGCTCTATGGTTTTGGCACAGTATCAGCGGCTCACTTATCTCAACTGCTTTATCCTCGGCAATTTGATTCAGCCTGAAAGCCGCCTTATACACCGGCATAAACATCGATATTTCTTCTTTTTTTCGCTCATACATCCCGTCACAGCACAATGCCACACACAACTCTTCACACATTGTCATGACAGTGCTCAGCATCAAATATTCTGGCGCTGTAAAACCATCAAAGCCATCCACAAAGCAAGCTGTTTCTTCAAAAAAAGATTCCTGTGCTGTTTGCGATGCCATTTGCAACAAGTCGTCAGGGTCCATAACGCTATTTTCTATTTCTGCCTCATACGCCTCGTACACAAGCGCTATTTCCATCAGTTTATCGTCTTTTTCTCGTCTTGCAATTTCACGCAACTGCGCCGGAGTGGCACCTGCTGTTTTCAGTTCCAGCAAAGTGTTTGCACACATTTCGCAAAATGTTGTCCTGCGAAGCTGGCGTGCAAATCCCGGCAAACTATCTGCCACTGCAGAAAGTGCCCTGTGCACATATACCACCCTGCCGGCATCACTAAGCAAACGCACATGCGCGTTACCACTATGCCGCAAAATACGCTCGGAAAGCGTGCGAAAACTAAGCACCTGCACAAATGCTTTTTGCTTTTCTTGCAGCGCATCATATACCATCTGTTCCGCCGAAGAGGAAAACTGATCCGGCACTAAAAAAATGCTTTTTTTGTTTTTGTCGGCACGCCGAACCATCTCGTTTAGCACATGTGTGGTTTTCCCTGTGCCTGCAAGACCCATCACAAAGCTTAGCATAGGCCCTCCTAAAACTAATATCTTTTTATATCAAAGGCAACAAATCATGCTTTTCCAATATTTTTCTTATCACATGTCCTGCCAGCACCAACCCAGCAGCACCCGGCACAAAACTTATACTGCCGGGGATATCTCTACGGGTTTCTCTTTCTTCATCTTGTGGCAGTTTTTGCACATTAGAAAGAGGCGGCTCTTGTGTGTATACCACCTCTACTCCAAAAATATTACGTTTTTTCAGTTCTTTTCGCATTATACGAGCCAGTGGACACATGCTGGTTTTAGTGATATCCACCACAGAAAAACCCTCACCGTTAAGCTTGTTTCCTGTTCCCATTGCGCTGATTACCGGTACACCGGCTTTTTTTGCCCGTGTGATAATCTCCAGCTTTGCGCTGACGGTGTCTATCGCATCTATCACATAATCATATTTATCCAGTGGATATTCATCGGCATTTTGTGGCAGATAAAATACCTCGTGCTCTGTCACTGTGCACAAGGGATTTATATCTTTTATTCTGTTTGCCATTACTTTTACTTTAGGCATACCAATGGTGGATTGCAGTGCAATAATTTGACGGTTCAGGTTACTTTCCGCCACTTTATCATTATCAAATATATCAATCTTGCCAACGCCTGCACGAACCAAAGCCTCGCAGACATATCCACCCACGCCGCCTACACCAAACACCGCTATATGTTTTCCAAACAGTAACTCCACCCCATCTTGTCCCACCAGCATAGCTGTGCGCGAGACGTCCACCTTCACTTCACCCCTTTAAATTTATTATGCTATATTCTTACTCACATTTATATAAATTAGCCTCATATGGTCTCAACGTTTTTCCTTGGTTGTCATAGTTTGAAATCCATAATTTCTGTGATTTCAAAATAAGACTTGGGCGAATAACTTCTTTTTCTGTCAAGTTCATTTCCACATACCATTTTTCGCCTTCATAAATTCTAAAATAACAAAATAGCTTCTTGTTTTTAGTGAAAACAGGATTGAAACTTCCATGCGTCATGCATAAAGATTCTCTGCGCAATGCAATCAATTTTTTATAGTGACTAAAAACCGACAACTTATCTTCTGCTTGCGCCGCAACATTCAGATGATCTGCACCCTCCAGCATATGTGCCCAAGGTGACGCTCCTGTGAAGCCTGCTTTTGGGCCAGCATCCCAAGGCATCGGCAACTGAGTATGCTCGGCAAGATGTGGAAAAACATAGTTCCACGCCACTTTCATATCCAGCGTTTCTTCCAGCGTATCGGAATAATATTGTTTTGATGTTGTATTCCACAGTCTCTCTTGAGAATACTCCCTCGCATTTGGCAGGCCCAGCTCTTGACCTTGATAGATAATAGGTGTTCCACGCAGTGTCAAAAGCCATGTAGACAACAGCTTTGCCAAAACACCACGGTATAACGCACCAACACCTATTCTGCTTATCATACGTGCAGTGCGTGGCCCCTCAAAAAGTATAGGCATCCATTCTTTGCTCGCAAAATCACTTTGCCAGTTAATATAATACTCTTTTAAATCAGACAGTTTTATTGTTCCTGCTTCTGCCTCTTGATATTTTTTGGTTTCCAAAGGTCCGTAATCTATCACCATGTCAAGTTCGTCTTTAGTATCAGATGTTATCGACTTTGCCATAGCTTGGCCAATATTAAGCGCTTTACCGCTAAGCATCACCGAAGGACCTGCTGCCGCTCGCAACTCGCGCAAATATTCATGCATTTTAGGCCCATAAGTGAATTTTTCCGACCCACAAGTTCCCTTTGTATTATAGCACAGTAAACCATTATTATAATCACTTTTGCTCAATTTTGTGATATGCTCAAAGCAAAATCCGTCCACACCCATATTTGCCCAAAACTTTATTATCTCTGTCATCTTGCCACGTAGCTCAGGATTGTCCCAATCTAAATCCATCTGCCCAATTCCGCCCAGCTGCAACACCCATGCCGACACATGCGGTAGCCATTCCCACACACTAATCCCTTGATCTCTGCTCCAGTTATTTGGCGGGTTCTCGGCCGTACCCGGCTTCATGATATAATATCCAAATTGCTTTTCTTTTTCTAGCTGTGAAAACCATTTGTGCTGTTTTGAGGTAGAGCCTATATCAAAGCTCATCATCACTTTGATGTTGCGTGCATGCGCTTGACTTAGCAGTTCTTTAAAGTCATCTATGTCGCCGTTGACTCCAAACACTTTTTTATAGTTTCTCACCGCAAAATTTTCGTCTATATCCATCACCGGTGTAAGCCATAAAGTATTCACGCCAAGGCGCTCGATGTAAGGCAGTCTACGTGTCACGCCACCTATATCGCCTATGCCATCATGGTTAGAGTCCATAAACGAAGGTAAAAAAATGTGATATATCACGCTTTCCTTCCACCATGCTTTTCTTTTTTGCGTGATAGCAACAGGCTCCTCTGTGTAACGTGAGGCCACTTCAAGTAGCATATCGCAAAAACCTTCACCCACCATCGCATCCAGTTTATAAAGTGGTTTGTTTGCAATCCACGGTTGATTTATCCAGCGTTCTTTTTTTTCAATTTTTCGCAACATACCACTCAGCACCTCGTGGCCTACCGGGTGCTTCCAAGCATCTTTTATTTTGCTTTGACGTGTGAGTAGCATTTTTGTCTCCTTCATTTTCAGATATACATCTTACATGTAATCCCAGCTCATCTTTTGCAATAACCCATTTCTGAAATTTACACAAAGTGATTAGCCAATACCGTCTTGGTATGCCATGAAAATGACGAATTTCTATGTTGAAATGACAAGCTTTTTAAAAATTATTTCATATCATTCTTGTATATATAAATTATAAAGCACAAATATGAAAAAATATACCTATTTTTCTATATATTGAACGAAAATTGTGTCAATTCCGCTAACAATTTCTACTTTCTTGTCATCAACCATCATATCACCGTAAAAAAAGCAAGTAAGGCCAATATTCGCCTTACTTGCTTTAATTTTAAATCAATCTATTAAACCACCGGCACTTCAGGTGTATGAACGCCTATACATTGCTCGGGTATGCCGCCAGAGGTGTAATATCCCATCGCCGTAGGACAACCTTCTGATGCCAAGTTGCCCGTTATGCTACAGTATGCCAGTTCTTGTACGCCGTCCGGCATTGGTGGGAACTCTTTATATTCCAGCTCTTCTTGCACATCTTCCATCAATGCTTTCCACACGTTAGCACCTATGTGTGTGCTGGACGACACTCCCCAGTTTGACAAGGTATGATCTTGGTCATAGCCCCACCACACCGCTGTAACATAATAAGGCGTTGCCCCGATAAACCAGCGGTCTTTATGGTCGGTGGTGGTACCTGTTTTACCTATGGCCTCCATCTCACCTTCGGGTGCCATGCCACGTGCTGTAGGCGACACACCCAACACGCTGGTGTCACTTACCACGTTTGACAGCATACGATTCATCACATATCCTGCCTCGGATGATATTGCCTGCACAGTAGTGATTTCCGGCTCTAGCACAATGTTACCCTTGGCATCTTCCACCCTCACATAACTGTGCAAGCTGGTGTGTAGGCCATAGTTTTCTTCGCCACCAAACATGGCATATGCGCCTGCCATTTCATACGCAGACACGCCGTGTGTCTGGCTACCAAGTACCAACGGGCCTAAATCGACGTCGTTTGGATACACAAGGCCCGACAGCTGAAGCGTCTCTGTCATAAACTCAAACATCTGCTGGGTGCCTACCCATGTACCTACTTGCACTGCTACGGTGTTGGTAGACTCTGCAAGTGCCGCCGCCACCGGAATTTTTGTCTCACGATATGAGCCGGATGCATTACTTGGCCAGTCTTTCACTATTGCTCCGGTCTCGGGATTTATAGTTGGGTTATACTGGTCTCTTGCTTGCACAGGCGAGTCCAGCACCATCTTCGAGTATGAAATAATGCCATGATCTATACCAATTGCATACGCGCCTATTGATTTCATGGTAG
>CAYIZZ010000012.1:0-31897 GCA_964367945.1 uncultured Oscillospiraceae bacterium
GTCTATTTTCCTTGCACATAGTGTGGAAAGCAGACGGGGTTTATTATTAAAATATAATTACAGTACCACGGGATTTGAGGTGGTGACAATTCTATAAAATGTCAAATCGTTTATTACAGTCTTTTCGAATGTACCGTATATTTCTACCAAGCTATCAGTTTCAGGGAAAGACGGAGTTTCTTCTTCGGTAACAACAAACTCCATACCTTGCGGACAACATCCAAGCGCATCGTTGATAATAACATAATGCTGCTCAGAAGAGATATCTGCGAAGTACTTTGAATAATACACTCCTTGCATTTTCAGTACCTTACCAACATAAAATTCGGGATTCCACATCATATCGTATATTTGCGCATAAGTGATGGTGCTACTCATCTTGGTGAAATCATAGTCGATAACAGTTCCATCGTCCAAAACTGTGATATAATCTGACGATGTAGATAGGTCTTTACCGTCGCCAAAATGACCCTCTATGGGCTACATGTCGTAAAAGACACTATCAGTGTTTTCTTCAGTGTTCACAGTGGCGCTGCTCTGAGCCATTAATACAGAACCCTCTTGCTCACTTGAGGAACATGCAGTGCTAGAAAATACCATGACTAGACATAGCACTAGACATAGAATAAGACATAGAAACTTTTTCATTTTATCCCTCTGATTTTTCTAATAATACAAGCGATGAAAAATACTATTATATTCATGCAAACAATACCGGAGCCAACAGGCACACTTACAAATATCGAAGATAAGAGTCCAATTACTGCACAAAAAATAGATATAATGGCGGAGGCGATGATTACAATTTTGAAATTGTGAAATATGCGCATGGCCGACATGGCGGGGAAGATGACCAAGGCGGAAATCAGCAAAGAACCCACAAGGTTCATGGCAAGCACGATAACGGCTGCAATGACAACGGCTAGTAATAAGTTGAATGCCTCTACTTTCATGCCTGTAGCCTTGGCAAATGTTTCATCGAACGTGACGGCAAATATCCTGTTGTAGTACAAAACAAAAATTGTAAGTACTAACAAAGACAAAATAATGCACATCCACACATCGGTGGGAGTAAGGGTGAGTATAGACGTCGCACCAAAAAGCGTGGTGCACACATCGCCGGCTAGGTTGGTGGAAACAGGAAAAAGATTCATCACAAGATAGCCGATGGCCAGTGCACCCACAGAAAGCATTGCAATAGCAGCATCTCCTCGGGTTTTTGCGTTTTGGCCACGTCTAAGCAGTAAAATAGCACACACTGCCGTTGCCGGAAAAACCAGCCACATTACACCGGATATTTTCAAAACAGTGGCCACAGATAATGCGCCGAAAGCCACGTGTGATAATCCATCACTGATATAAGAAAAGCGTTTTAGCACCAGCGTGACGCCTAAAAGCGATGAAGAAAGTGCAATAAGCACGCCCACAATAAAAGCATATATGACGAACGGGAATGAAAAATAAAACTTTACTATCTCAATCATTTCTTGCATGAACAATCCTCCTTGTGTGAAAGACTTTCAACATACTCGTCTTTTGGAAGGAATGTGATGTCAGAGCCCATATTCAGCACATGGCTGGCATACGAAAGAGAAGTTTCAACATCGTGCGAAATCATGATGATAGTCATGCCGCTATTGTGAAGTTCTTGTATGGTTTGATACATTTCGCTTGCAGAAGATGTATCTAGCCCTGCCACAGGCTCGTCCAGCAATAAAATCTTATCTGCAGCACAAAGTGCTCGTGCCAGTAAAGTGCGTTGTTGCTGGCCGCCTGAAAGCTGGCTGTAACTTTTTTTAGAAAGGTGAGTAATGCCAAGTTTTTCTATGTTTTGCTTAGCTATAGACTTTTCAGCACGACTGTAAAACATGCGTTTTCCAAGACGTGACAAACACCCTGAAAGCACCACTTCCCATACAGACGCAGGAAAATCACGTTGTATTTCAGTTTGCTGTGGAAGATAGCCGATTTCGGTGGCTTTCACGTCGCCCATAAAACCGATATCTCCGGAAATAGGAGGAAGCAGACCCAGTAATGTTTTCATCAGCGTACTTTTTCCGCTACCATTTTCACCTATGATACATAAATAATCACCGCTGTGTAGCTGAAAATCGATGCCATCTTGCACCACTTTTTTTTCATACCCAACACAAAGGTTGTTACAGGCTAGTTGTAACATAAATTCTCCTTATCAGCTACTAAGATAGAGCGGTTTTTAAAACCTCTAGGTTTTCTTGCATGATACTGAGGTATGTGATACCATCGGCGATATCATCAGAGTTTACAGACTGCAAGGAATGTAGGCCCAATATCTCTCTTTGTTGGTTTTGGCTACTGTTGATGATGGTTTGTGCTAAATCAGTGTTACCTCCATCAATGGTGAATATATAATTTGCTTGTATTTCATCAAGTGCTTCGGCCAAGTGAGCCACTGTTTCAAAGCTGGCTTCGCTTTCAGTAGAGCATCCGGAAAATGCAGCATGATGAGAAAGATTGTAATCTTCAAAAAGATATATGAACGGGAATCTATCACCAAAAACAAGGGTGTCTTGTGATGCTGTGCTGATGACTTCGGCATATTCTGCATCTAAACTTTCAAGAGACTGAATATAATTATCGGAATTTTGCTTATATTGGTCAGCATCAGCAGGATTGATTTCGCTAAGCTTATTTGTAATCTCTTGGCAGAAAATAGTAGCATTGTTCAAAGACAGCCACACATGCTCGTCCACTGCACTTTCGTGGTCGTGATCGTCGTGAGACTCGTCTTCAGCGTGGTCGTGATCGTCGTGTGCATATTCAAGTTCCATATGTACAGAACTACCCAGCAAATCCACCATGCTCATCGACACAACATCAGAGCTATTATCTTGCGTGAAAAGATCTTCAGCCCATGTATCGGATGTGCCACCGTTATAAATAAACAAGTCGGAATCCAAGATGGTGGCGATATCGGCTGCACTTGGCTGGTAGTTGTGTAAATCTACACCAGAGTCAAGTAATAATGTAACATTAATATTTGTCGAATTTGTGATTTCTTTTACCCAGTCGTAAATAGGAAAGATGGTGACAACAACATTTAAAGGCTCGCTTTGTGCAGACGATGAAGAAGTAGTATCGATGCTTGAAGATGTATTTGCTGAAGACGATGCAGGAGCGCCGCAAGCAGACAATAAGTACAAAACCGCAATTAGTACACTGAAAACACAAAGTAATTTTTTATACATGATCGTATCCTTTTTTTAATATTTTTTTGCACATTAAATATTAACAGTGGAACAATTTTCACACATGCCGTAAAGAGTGGCATGGTGTAAATTAACCATAAAGCCGCTAGTCGACTTTAAAGACTGAGATAGGTTATCCGCTATGGCGTTGTCCATATGAGAGGTCAGTCCACACCCCGAACAAACAAGATGTAAGTAACCGCTACACTGCAAAGGGTCTAGATATTGGAAAAGTGGCTCTTTGCTGTTTTTGTGGAAAGCACGCGTTAAAATACCTTCATTTTCCATCTGAGACAGATTTCTGTAAACAGAGCTGACACTGATGCCTCCGTCTGAAAAATAGTCGGCAATTTGTCTTGCGGAAAACTGCGAATGAAGGTTGGTTTTGAAAAAATCCAAAAGTTGCGTTCGCTGTTTTGTTTGATATTTTTTCACTGCATACACCTCATTTGACTATAAGTTGAGCTCAACATTTGAGAATGATTCTCAAATAGTATAAAATGATTTTGAATATATGTCAAGTAAATAAAGACAAAAAAATACCGCAAAACCCAGAAGGAAACTACCTTCAATACGGATTTGCGGTGTAGCTGAGTAATAAGATATGATATAGCGATATTAGCGTGATTTTTGCGCTTTCACCATAGATTTATAAAAATCAACGGCACCGGGCAAGGTGTCTATACATAAGTTTTCGTTCAGACCATGCACGCTGTTTAGTTGTTGCTTGTTGATTTTCAGTGGTGCAAACCTCAGGCAGTTATCGCAAACATCTGAAAAGAACCTAGCGTCTGTGCCACCGGTCATGACATACGGAACCACCGTAACACCTGGGAAATGCTCTTGAATTGCGCCTTCCAGTTCTTTGAAGGGTAGGGCGGTGAAATCTACTTCAGGCGGCATTATTCCTATATACAGCTCTTCCATATCAATATCATATTTTTTAGCTATATTTCTTATTATTTCCAAAGATTCGTCAGGGCCCTGATGGGAGATGAAACGCATGTTGGCGGTGAGAAAAGCCTCTTGAGGGATAACGTTGTATCCGTCGCTACCTTGCTGCATAGTGAAAGCTGTAGTGGTGCGCAGCATGGCGGCACCTTGGCTGCTGATTACAGGCATCAGCTTACATAAAAGAGGCTTAAACAGCCACAAGTTTGCAAATATCATCTTGTATAAAAATGGCATTCCGGGAGAAAGCCTGGTGAACATTTCTGTTGCAGCAGGTGAAAAACGTGAGGTGAATGGATAGTTTTTTTCCATGTGACACACAAAACTTGAAAGTCTTGCAATAGGTGTGTTTTTTGGTGGTGCACTGGCATGTCCGCCGTTGCCTTTTGCGATGAATTTGACGTCGCCATAACCTTTTTCCACCACGCCTACCATAGCAAAAACACCTTTTGCACCGGCTAAGGGTTCTTCCAGCATCATGCCGCCTTCGTCTATCAGCATTTTCAGGTGAACGCCCTGTTCCATGAGATAATCGTTGATAAGTGGGGCGCCTTTACCACCGATTTCTTCTGTGCAACTGCTGGCAAGGTAGACATCACATTCAGGCACAACACCCTCTGCCAAAAGCTCTTCTATCGCTTGTAAAAAACAAGAAAGGCTAGCCTTTGTGTCTACGGTACCTCGGCCAAAAACCACTTTTTCGCCGTTATAGTCCAGTATTTCTCCGCTGAACGCAGGATGATCCCACTTACCGCTTGCCTCCACAACATCGTGATGGCTCATAAACATAATGGGATCTTTAGAAGATTTGCCACTCCATTTAAAAAGCAGGCTTCCGTCAAATACCATCTTTTCGCAGTGCTTGTGTATCAGCGGATACATATCTTTTAATACTTCATGGAAGGCTAAAAATTTTGTGATATCTTCATCACCGCGTGCAGAAATGGTTTCTTTTTGCACAAGGCCGCTTAAATTTTCAGCGTACTTTAATGCTCTGTCACTGTCGGCCGAAATCGGCGCCGCCGCAGGGTAGGGTTTTAATATAAGTGCACGAATAGCCGCTATGGCAAGCAAAAATAATACTATACATAAAAGAAACAAAACTGCATATAAAATAAACATGATATACCCCTTTGAAAAATAATATTATGTGAATTTATCCAAGTTTAGCTTTAGCTTTTTCATCTCTTAAATAAAGCAGATATGCAATACCTATGGCAACAGCGCCACTGGGAATGATCATAAAGCCTACAGAGCCCACAAGAGAGGGAACCATTACGAATAGTATAATCATGAAAGTGAGAGGTATGGCGGCAATTCTTAAGTTTCCTTTGAAATATTTGTATCCAAGTGCACCAAACAAGGCAGGAACCACATTGTTAAATGCCGGCGCAAGGGTAGGGCTTGACAATATCGGCTGCAATGGTGTCAGCATAAGCACACCTACTGCTAGTATCACTGTTGTGACCAAAGAGGATGTGGCGATGGATAGTGTGGATACAATTTCGTTTTCAGGTGTGCCGACGGTAGTGCCGACGATGTTTGCAGCGTTAAGTGCACACGGGATTTTCAGGTTTGTCAGGTTACCGGTGATAAAGGCGAGGTAGCTGCCACCGGTGCCTAGCACAGGTGCAAATATGATGAACTCTGCGATGGATGAGAGGATGTACACCGGTGCCACTTGTGCAAGACCCATCATCACAGCAGAAAAATCCGGTAAAGCGCCCACAATACTGCCCATTACAAAAGGTGCACCAAGTAGCATTATCGCACCAATAAACAGGCTTATGCGTCCGATCGTGTGTAACTGATTATTAAATTTATCAAAAAATACTTGTTTTTCTTGCTCTGTCATTTTCATATCTCCTTATACCAAAATTCCGACAAATACAACCCCGACCATGGCAAGCAACATGCTAGCCGCAACTGAAAAGTTTTCAAGCCATGGTAAATTAAACTTTGTTTTACAGTATTCAAATATAGCCATTGTTATGCCGGAAAACACAAGCGTGACCAGCGGAAAATAATCGCCCGAGAAAGATAGTACACCGATATAACTGCCTATATATGCGCTAATAAGCCCGATAAACAGCGCGGCCATCATGATATCGCCAAGGCCTTTTTTTGAGGCGGATTTTTCTGCGGTAGACACAGCAGATACATTAGACGCATCCGAGTTTTCGCTTGCGTTTTTTTGTTTAGCTTTACTTTTCTTGGCTATCACCGACAGATATTTTTTTAGGGTGAATATGGTGATGAACAATCCCCAAATGATACCAACTGACATTATAAAAGCAATGGTAGCATAGGCCGTGGGAGTCATCTCGGTAGCGTTCAGAGAGGACATACCCACCGACCTTGCGGCGATGTCGGCGATGGTGGTCTCGTAATGTAGTGCACCTATTACGGATAACCGCAGCCAAGGTAGGGGAATTCCCAATGTTCCGGCAAGTGCTATTACTCCGAGTAAAATGCTGATACTGGGTAAGATGGTGAAAGTGGCGCTGGCAGTAAGCGCACGTTTTAGGGAGGTTTTATCCATTCCTATTGCGATACCTGCCCTGTACGACTTTATCAATAGCAAAAGCGAAAAGCATATGATAAACAAGATTATACACCCGGCCACAAGGTAAAGTGAGGGGGTATTTAAAAGCTGCATAATATTTTCCACGATATTCTCCTAACATATATTAATATTGAGCTAAACAGCAAAATCAGTTAAGGCAAAAACGATAAAGTTCTTCATTCTTTTGTATTATCATGTTGTCTGAATGACATCCCAGTACCCAAAGTTTTCCTTTTTTTGCAAGCTGGTGCGCAAAAGATGGATTTGTGATAACTGAAAGCATGGCGGATGATATGTCCTCGGCGGTCTCACATGGATAATATGGCATAGGGCTATCGTAAAACTCAATCATTCGCTCGTCTGCTACTTTTTTGGATATGAGCACCGAACGTCCTGTGGCAAGCACCTCAAACGCAATACCCCCAAACACAGGCAAAACGAACTGGTCAAGTATCGCATCCACCGAAAGACACGCAAGGGTAAATGCTTCTTTGCCCAGCGGAGGTGTCCAAATAACACGTTCTTTCAGCTCCGGTATGTCATCTACCATACTGCGAATTTCTTTAATATCATCGCCCCAGCTTGCTAAAACCAAGCGGAAATTATATCCTTGTTTCGCCAGCTGAGCAGCACCTTTAACTACAAGGTCGGTACCTTTTATAGAACAGCTTTGACGAGAAGGGCAAAAAAATACAGGTGTATCAGACGCTACACCAAAACGAGTACTGAAATCATCAGGAATGTGCATTTGCTCCATTCTGTGGGCGATTTTCTCTGCCGCGATACCATGAAGTCCTGCAACAAACGGCACACCCGACGCTTTATGCAAATAGCAAGCACTGTCATAGCAGTCGGTGTTTGTCAGCATAAACCCTTTACTGTTTGCATATGCTAAAAGTGCTAAATGGGTGGTGTCGTTATCAGTGTAAGGAAAGTCTCGTATGGTGCCATGCTCAAAACAAATATAGTTGGATATTCCGGCAAGGTAGCACCAAATACCATCGGTGGCATATGCCTCGATGATGTCATACTCTGCAAAAAGCTCGGAATATAACGGAACAGACTCTTTGATATAATCGGTGTTCCAGTGTTTATCAAGGGCGATAGGCCTATCGGGAAACCATTTTTTCGCATCGTTTTGAATACGTAGGATGAGTGGATCTTGACTGATGGTGTTTTCTTCGACTTGTGGAATATCGGCAGAAGAGGACGGCCTCGATTGAAGCTTAGAAAGCACACTACGCATGAAATCCAGCGATTTAAACGCAAAACTCTCGAGAGCAAGTAAAACACCTTTACACTTTGAATTCTCTCTGAAAGTAAAATAACGATATATAACGGACATTTGTTTCCAGAGTTTTTTGGCTTTTTCGTTTTCACCGCGGCGTCGTGCCAGGAGATAAGCAATAGCTATTCTTCGAGGTGCGGCGCAATACCACTTGGGACGCTGAAATCCGTGTAGGTTTACCTTGTGCCAGTTGGGGTAGTTGAAATTCCCCACATCACCTGTAAACGTAGCGTCTTCCCACTCGGGACTACCCATGACATGGTAATAATCGGCAGAAAGTACATCACAATCAGCGCCTGCATCATTCAAAAGTTTCGCATTTTGATAGGCGTTGCCGGCGATGTTTCCAACGTGCAAAATACGTGGTGCACGGTGATTTTTTTCTATAAACTCTGCCACCCATGTTGGCTGTAAAGCTTTTGACATAAACTATCCTTTCACACCAGCGGATAAATTATATTATACGATTGGCAGTTTTTTTCTACAATACATGCATGGCTGTGGTATGCTAAAATCCATTCACGGCCTTTTTCAGCCAGTTTTACGGCAGATGCAGGGTCTTGCAATATAGTTTTTGCAGCGTTATATATATCATCTTCGTTTTCTATTGAGAAAATTGGCCACATTTTTGGGAAAAATCTAAGCATTAACTCCTGTGGTATATGCTTGTTTATAAGTGCGGCATGGCCGTTCATCATAGTTTCAATGCCGTTTCCACCCATCAAACGTAGTAGCAAGTTGTCGAACACAGCGGCTGAGGCCGTCAAAATTTGATAATACTCAGCCTTGCCAAAAGGTGGATGCCACATCACTGCTTTTTCCATCTCGCCACATTCGTCGCGGATAAATGTTTTAAATATCTCGCAGTCGTTGCCCCATTGCAGCTGCAACACCTTGAAACCACCACCGTTTTCTTTGTACAGGCGTGCCAAAGCTTTATACAGCATATCGTTTGCTTTCAGGTATGTGCCGTAGTGTGGGTCGATATCAACACGTGCAGGGCAGAAAAACAACACTTCATCATCGTTTGCATAAGTGCTGCGATCGAACGCCGGTGCACTTTGTAGGGCTTTTTCCCAGCGCTGCATCATGCGTTCGGTGTCAAACCCATGCAGACCACAAACAATGGGTGCTTTGCTGTGTGTTGTGATATACACAGCCGAGTCATAACAGTCCACATTAGTGACATACACTACCTTTGCTTTGGCGTATGCTAAAAGAGACATACGGGAAAGATCGTTGTCTTCATACACTGTATCGCGCAATGTACCATGCTCGTATGCCACATAGTTTTCATATCCACACAAGTATGGCCATATTGGATCAATGGCGTAACACTGCACTAAGTCATAGCATGAAAATAAAGGCAGGTATTCTTTAGCAGCACGGATATGATCGCGTGCTATAGTGCCGAAACTAAACTCTCTATCAGGATAAAACGCCTTTGCATCGGCCAGCATCCGCTGTATCACAGGCAAAGTATCGTCTTGCAAATTCAATTTATCTTTTTCAGCGCCTGTAAGAGCGGTAAGTTTACTTTTACATCGCAAAAAGAAAATATCGGGTTTTGTGAAAAGTTCTTTAAACGCTGTCATTACAAAAACCCAAAACATACGAAACTTAAACTGTAGCCTTTCAAAAGCTTCAGCTTTTTGTCTTGATTCTTCATCTTTATTGTTGTTTACAAGACGTATACGGCTTTTTTCCATTTTGTGCCAAAGACGGTTTTGCTTTTGAGTGTTGTTTTCTCTTTTTGCGATGAGATATTCAATGGCCAGTGTGCGAGGTGCCTGAGCAAACCAACGTGGACGCTCGAACCCATGCATGTCAAGGGTGTGAAGCGCCGGAAAAAACTGGTTACCTACATCGCCGTCAAAGTCAGCGTCGTCCCATTCGGGGTTGCCCATGATGTGGTAATAATCAGAACAAAGCACATCACAATCAGCCCCCTGTGCATTTAGCATCTTGGCGGTTTGGTAGGCGTTGTTGTTGATGTTTCCCACATGTAAAATACGAGGCTTACGATTATTTTTTTCTATAAATGCAGAAATCCAAGCGTGTGTTTCTTTCATATTACTCCCCACAGTTTTATTACATTATCCGTTATATTTTATCATATTAGTGACAAAATAAAAAGTGTTATAAATGATTTAAATTACTTACTAAAATAATTATGACAAAAGAAGTGATATTATTGTTCCTAATATGTCTATATGATATACTACAAAATAGTATGTGATGACAAAGTGAGGTGGAAAGCAAACGTGGCTCTTATGATAAAAGTGGAAAACTTGCGCAAAGTATATCGTGTGGGCGAGGAAAAAGTGGTGGCTTTGCGGAACATCTGCCTTGACATAGAACAAGGCGAGATATGCTGTATTGTGGGCACATCCGGCAGTGGAAAGTCCACACTACTGAACCAGCTGGCAGGCCTTGAAAAACCCACAAAGGGCGATGTGCATATAAAAGGTAAGAATGTTTCAAAAATGACAGAAAACCAGCTGGCAAAGTTTCGGCAAAAGTACCTGGGATTTGTGTTTCAGTCATATAACTTAATGCATACCATGACAGCGGTGGAAAATGTGGCGTTACCACTGATGTTTCGCGGTATACCGAAAGCAAAACGCGAGGCCGTTGCAGCAAAGCAGCTTAAAAAAATGGGGCTTGGCAAAAGAATGCACCACAAACCCACTGAAATGTCGGGGGGTCAGCAGCAACGTGTGGGTATAGCCCGTGCATTTGTGGCAAATCCAAAAGTGATTTTTGCCGACGAGCTCACAGGCAACCTTGACTCTAAAACCACAGCTCAGGTGATGAATGTAGTGTTGAAAATGGCAAGAGAGCAAGGAATCACATTTATAATGGTAACACATGACAAAGAGCTTTCTTTATATGCAGATAGAGTAGTAACTTTGAAAGATGGGCGTGTGGTGAGCGATGAAGTAAATGAAAATCCCAAACAGTTTTTTGATATAGAAAAGCCTCAAGAAATAGAACCAACAGTAGAGTCGAGTGATGAAAAACCTCAAGATAAAAATAAAAAAGGCGCAGAGGAAGTAATATGAAAAACAAAAATGCGGCAAGAAGTAAAATGAATATTATTGTGGCTATGGTATTGGCGATGATGCTGATTATAGGCACAGTGCCAGTATATGCCGGCAGTGTTACAGGAAACCACGTCCAGATTATTGACGATTTAGCGCCTGCGGTAGTGGCCGAGAAAAACAGCACCACCACCCTAAGCGTGACGGCTTTACACATGCCGCCTATCACAGGGCATGATCTTACTTTCACATGGTACTTAAACGGTGCGGTGATTGCTACAAGTGCATCGCCTGTAAGCACAAACCTTCCCGGTAGCGGTGCTGTCAGCTGGGATGCCTCTGAACCTCATAAACTCACCATAAAAGATAATGGTGGTAGCGATCATATAGGGGTGTATCAAGTAGCCATTGGATGTAGCGATGCTGCTTGTGCGGTGAACACAAGTATGGCGTTTTCAAACCCGTGCAATTATTCTGTTTCGAGCGGGGAATCTTCCATCAGCACACCCACTACACCACAAGGTGGCTCGCTGTATGTCACGGGATACACCGTGCAAAATGCTGCGGGTGGTGAGATTCAAACCATTGGTGTGGGCCAAAAAGCACAAATTATCATAGGCCTGAGAGATAGCAGATTCTCTCAAGTTCCGGCAAAAATGGACGCATACGGTAACATTGCCAACATTAAAATCACCAGCACAGACACGTTTGCCACACCATCTTTTGGTGATATAAACATCACCACACCGAGGATTGTGAATGGCGAGCTGGAGTATGCGATAATTTTCAATGATATCATGTATAAAGGCGGGGATAACACCTTGGCTTTTGATGTGGCATATCAAGACAACTCTGTGGCGATGCAAAACATCACCGTGGGCATCAGCCAGTGCCAAGACCCGGCCGAGGTGAAAGGTGCCAGTCCCACTGTCATGCTTAGCTCTTTATCTTACGGAGAAGCCAGCGTGGAAGCCGGAAGTGTGTTTACCTTGTCTGTGACATCGTACAATACCAGCTCCACCCAAAGCCTGAGCGACATTAAAACATCTATTACACTTTCGGAAAAAATCACACTTGCGGGAGCCAGCAACATCACATTGCATCCGTCAGTAGGGCCAAACGGTAGCTACACCGAAACATTCACCCTGCAAGCGCAAAACTCTGCCGAAACAGGGATAGAAAACCTGACGATAGATTATTCATACTACATCCAAGGCACAGACGAGATGCTTACATCCAGCCAGATGATAGCCATACCTATTGTACAGCCGGATAGGTTTGAGTTTACCGGTGTGGACATTGACCCTGAAATATATGTTGGTCAAGAGGGTAGCATCAGCGTGGGGTTTGTGAACAAAGGCAAAGGTATACTGTATAACCTTGCGGCGGAAATCACAGGAAACATCAACGAGCCGGGCCAGTATCAATATATAGGTAACCTTGACTCTGGTACCGAAAACTCGGCGGATTTCTTTTTAGTTAGCGATACCGCAGACCCGGTGCAAGGGCAGATAATTATAACATATGAAGATATAAACGGTACTCAGCAGACAAAAACGCAAGATTATTCATATGTGCCGATTGATATGGGCATGTATGAAGATGACATGGGGTTTGACGATGACTTCATGGATGAAGACATGTATGATATGGATGGCCAATCCGCAGGAATGCCATGGTGGGGCTGGTTGATAGTAGGTGTTGTAATTATCGGTACTACTGTGGTGGTTATTGTGGTTGTTAAAAAGAAAAAGGCGAAAAAGATAGCACAGCAGCTGGAAGACGAGGACGACGACGATGAAGATTTCTGATATACTTCGTCTAAGCTTTGAAAACCTACGTAGGCGTATAGGCCGAACCATTCTAACAGTAATAGGTGTGGTGGTTGGCACATCGGCCATTGTTGTGATGGTGTCTATGGGCATTGCCTCCAACCAAGGATTTGAAGAAATGCTGGCCCAGTGGGGCGATCTTACCATGATAGAGGTAAACAACTGGGGCTCAAACGAAAGTACTGCGGAACCTCCACCACTTACCGATGAGGCAGTGGAGTCGTTTATGCAAATAGAAAATGTGGTGGTGGCAACACCGATATACAGGCCACGTTATTATTATCCCATTATTGTTTCAGGAAGCAAAGACAGGTATCAAAACATGGGTGGTTTTGAGCTGATAGGTATTTATCCTCAAGCAGCCGAGGCGCTGGGATATGAGCTTATGTCGGGGGAGTATCTGCCAACGGAAACTTTGAACCTGAAAAGAAATGGTGATGTGGAAATTCCTGTGATGGTGGGCAGTTATTTTGAATATGGGTTCAGTGACACAAGAAAATCCGGTGAAAACTCTATGCGATGGCCGGGACAAACTGATATGGCGGGAAATCCGCTGCTACCGTTTGTGGACCTGGAAACCGACACCATTACAATGAAAGAAAGCAGCTACGACACAAGCAACGCCACTGGCACAGAATATGAGCTGGAAATTGTGGGTGTGATGGCCGAGGGTAACGATTATGTCACTCATTACGGTGCATTGATGGACATAAACTTACTAAAACAAATAGAAGAACAGTATATGCGCGATAATAAAATCACAGAGCAAGATAGCCAAAGTGGGTATGATACAGTTAAAGTCAAGGTGAATGACGTGGATAACGTCAGCGATGTGGTGGATATACTGGAAGAGCAAGGATTTGGCACATGGTCCATGGAAGGCGAAAGAGAGCAAATGCAAGAGCAGTCGCGTGCACAGCAGATGCTACTGGGTGGTATTGGCGCAGTATCGCTGTTTGTGGCGGCACTGTCGATAGTGAACACCATGACAATGGCCATTTATGAGCGCACACGTGAGATAGGCGTGATGAAGGTACTGGGCTGTGAAGTGGGTAGGGTGCGTACGATGTTTTTACTGGAAGCTGGCATGATTGGTTTTTTTGGTGGGCTTCTTGGTGTGGTGTTAAGTTATCTGTTAAGTTTCCTTTTAAATACCATTGCTCCAATGATGATGTCGGGCGGGATGATGAATATGATGCCTATGTATGGCGAGAAAATCTCGGTTATACCGTGGTGGTTGTCACTGGCAGCTTTGCTGTTTTCCACTTTTGTGGGCATTATATCGGGGGTTTTACCGGCAAGGCGTGCAGTTCGTATATCAGCACTAGAAGCTATTCGGCACGAATGATATAAAAATCGTGCTTGTTTTTGTAGGATACTTACAATTTATGTATTGAATACAATTTATGACAATTTCTGTAAAACCTGAGTGCTAAAATTAGCCATCAAATGTAAAGGGGAGAATTTTGTATGATGTATCAATATAATTCCACCAAGTCTTCTGTGCAATTTAAAGATGATCCAATTAAAAGTATGCCATTTCCTCCCGAATACTATGAAAATGAACGCAAAGCAAAAGCAATGATAGAAAAAATGGTTAAACCACCACAAAAAGTGATGAAAATTTAGCTATGAAACCATTTTATTAACACAAAGTAGATACCAAAAAACCGACCTTGATGTTTTCATCAAAGTCGGTTTTAATGTTATGTGAATTTTGCCTGAACTTTTAAGCCAGCATGTTTAAAAGCATTCCCGTAGCAGCTTGATGTGTCCAACCATAAACACCGCTACCTTTACTTTCAGTATACAACTCATGGAACGGATTTCCACTGGTGCGCAAAGACTGTATCTCAGCTAAATCGTTTGAAATAAGACTTTGCGCTGAAGCCTGCTCTAAAAACTGAGAACGTGCATGGATACTATCAGCAAGACCATTCCATCCGCCTAGAATATCTTTGTTTAAGGCAAGCTGGGCGGAGTTTTCAGTGCTGAGGCTTTCTGTCAACTTTGCTGTGTCCACCTCAAGCGTACCGTCGTCTGCAACGGTGATACCTACCATGGCAAGACCCTCGGCAGGGGCAGGGTCGGTAACCATACGAGAAAGTTGCTTTATTACGCCGGGACCACGCTCGGAGTTATCGTTCAGCACTTTCATTGTGTTGTTATAGTCGTCCACCATCGTCTGCACAGCATTTACGGTAGCTTGCACAGTATCCTCTGTTATGTTACCTTCGCTATCGTACAGTAACTTATCAAGGTTATCAAGGCGCAAATCGTTGGCAGATTGCTGCATTTGCTTTACAGACAAAGAATAAGAATCCAAAAAAGCAGCAGACTCTTTTTTAAGAGTTTCGCCTGAAGCGTAGCTACTGTTCATTGTGTCAAGCTGAGACTGCACACTTTCTTTGCTGGTGGTGTTGTAGCTTGATAAATTCAAAGAAGAACTAGTAGAAGAAGTGCTACTAAATAAGTTTTGGTTCATGCTAAGAGTAAGATAAGAAGATGTGTCGATTGACATAATCAGCACTCCTTTCATATAAATTTTAATAATATCTCTACTATAGTATACGTCATAAAAGTGAAAAACTTTAGAAAAAATTCATCGGCATATTGCACAAACATTTATGCGCAACATGCCGATAAAATATAATAAATATTATTCAGATAGCAAAGGTGACATAGCAGCGTGGAGTTTTTCGTAAAATGCAGTTGCGCTATTGATACTGTCACCGTGTACAGTGTAGTATATTTTGACTTTTGGCTCGGTTCCCGACGGACGAACTGTAACAAGATGGCCATCTTGTAGGGTGTAGGTGATAACATTACTTTGCGGTAAATCAAGTTCACTCACCTGGTCGATGGCAACATATGTGATGGTTTTTTTGTCGTAGTCGGAAATAACTTCTACCGGCACACCTGCGATATTTTTGGGTGGGGTTTCTCGGAAACTTGTCATAATAGAGGCCATTTTATCCATGCCTGACAAGCCTTCAAAGTCAAAGCTAATTACTTTACACATATAATATCCATGTTTTTTATACAAGGCATCCATAGCCTCGTACAAGGACATGCCTTTTTGCTTGTAGTAAGCTGCGGCCTCACAAATCAGCAGCGATGTTTGCACGGCATCTTTGTCACGCACATAACTGCCGGCTAAATATCCGTAGCTTTCTTCAAAGCCAAACACAAATCGGTTTTCTTCGCCGCTTTCTTCAAGTTTTAATATTTGCTCGCCGATATATTTGAATCCTGTCAGCACTTCTATCATTTCAACACCGTACGCTTTTGCAACCTTGTCTGCCATACAAGTGCTTACGATACTACGTACTGTCAATGGATTTTTAGGCATTGTGCCACATTCTATACGACCACTACACACATAGTCAAGTAACAATACGCCCATTTCATTGCCGGAAATCAGGCGATATTCGCCGACGGAATCAAGCACTGCAATACCCACACGGTCAGCATCAGGATCAGTAGCCAAAACAAGATCTGCGCCAACTTCTTTTGCCAAGTCAAGACCCATGTCTAAAGTTTCACGGTATTCAGGATTTGGGAAAGGTGTGGTGGGGAAGTTACCGTTTGGATGCTCTTGTTCTTTTACCACCCATACGTTGCTTATCCCAGCGTCTGCCAAAGCGCGACGAACAGGAATATTTCCTGTGCCATTCAAAGGTGAATACACTATTTTCAGCTGGGTATCTTTTAGCGCGTCTTTACGTATCATGCCGTCAATAACAGATTTTTGATAAGCTGCGATGATGTCATCACCAATATGGTGCAAAATACCGGTGCGCAAAGCGTTATCGTATGTCATATTTTTCACATCATCGAAGATATCAATGCGTTCAATCTCTGCTGTCACAGCACCCGAGCTTTGGGTGTGCATTTGGCATCCATCGGGACCGTATGCTTTAAATCCGTTGTATTTTGCAGGATTGTGAGAAGCGGTGATCATAATACCGGCATCACATTTAAGACGACGCACAGCAAAAGATAAAAGTGGCACCGGCTGCAGGGTAGGATACATATGCACAGTAACACCGTTTGCCACCAGCACTGTGGCCGCTTGCTGGGCAAACAAATCGCTCTTTATACGGCTGTCATACGCAATAGCCACAGAAGGGGTATGCGTAAGGCTGTTTTTCAGGTAGTTTGCAAGACCTTGGGTAGCTTTGCGCACGGTGTATACATTCATACGGTTTGTGCCAACACCAAGTATACCGCGCAGACCTGCTGTACCGAAAGATAAATCGATAGCAAAACGCTCACGAATAGCCTCGGTATCATCCTTTATAGAAATTAGTTCTTGTTTTAAATCGTCATATTCACCGGCACACTCCAGCCAGCGATTATATTGAATAATATGCATGATTAACTCCTCTGAATAACAATATTTACTACAAAAATATCTTCTATAATAATACGGTTAAAATTGTATATTGTCAAATAAAAAAGACAAATTTTATAATGTCTTTTTATAGATATTATACAGTTTGAAAATATGTGAAAGTTGACAGAATTAAATATGAAGTTTATATTTAATAAAAAAGAAATAAATTTGTATATGCATAGAAAAATCTATTTGGTTTTTTATAGATAAAGTTGCATTAAATTTATTATATGATGTATAACAAAAATGCAAGCTTTGATTACATAAAATGTGAAGTTCACAATATTAATCACAAAGCTGAAATGGAGTGTATATATGCATTATCTAGGAATAGATATAGGTACGACAAGTATCAGTTGTGTGCTGACATCGGCAGCGCAGACAGTGGCGGTGAAAACTATTCCAAACACTGCACATTTGCCATCTACAGTGGTGGGCGAATATATGCAAGATGCGGGTATGATAGCAAGCCTGTGCACAGATGCATGCAAGGAATTTTTGGATCAGTATGACGACATCGGCGGCATTGGGCTCAGTGGTCAAATGCATGGTATTGTGTATGTAAACAGCGATGGTAAAGCGGTTAGCCCTTTGTATGCATGGCAGGACCAGCTGGGTAATAACGTCTTCTGTGATGATATGACATATTGCGAATATGCTAAAAAAGAAACAGGATATCATGTACCTACAGGCTTTGGCTTGATTACTCACTTTTATCGTATGAAAAATAATGATGTGCCAAAAGATGCAGTTTCTCTATGCACTATTGCAGATTATGTCGGCATGTATCTTTGCCAAAATAAAAAGCCTATTTTGCATAAAAGCCTTGCGCAAAGTATTGGTTTTTATGATTTTAAAGAAGATGAATTTGACGAAGATGCACTGAAAAAGATAGGGATAGACCCTAGCATTTTGCCACAAATAGCAGACAAAGAAAAAGTGATAGGCACAGCGTTTGACAAAGTGCCTGTTGTGGTCGCTATAGGTGACAATCAGGCGGGATTTTTCGGCTCGGTAAACTTTGACATGAGCATGCTGATAAATGTCGGAACCAGTGCTCAGATATCGTTTTTGTGTCATCAACCTTTTGAAAGTGAGGATCTTGAATGTAGGCCACATATTGATGGCACATATCTTTTATCCGGTGCGCCTTTGTGTGGAGGTAGGTCGTATCAAATTTTACGAGATTTCTTTGCGAAAAGCCTTGATTTGTTTGGTGCTCAGCAGCCTGAAAACTTGTATGTAATGATGGATGAAGCGGCCCAAAAAGCGTATGAAGAAGAAACAAAAGGCGAAAAACTGAAGGTGGACACACGCTTTAGTGGCAGCAGACGTTTGCCGCACATACGTGGCTCAATACAAAACCTCGGTGTGGAAACATTCACACCCGGACATTTCTGTCTTGGTGTTTTGCAAGGAATATGCGATGAGCTGTATTCATATTACACACAAATGCCGAAAGAAGCAGAGAAAGAAACAAAAATTTCAGCAGGCGGAAATGCTGCAAGGCATATGCCGCTTTTGCGCAAGTTATTGTCTGAAACTTTCCAAAAAGAAGTGGTGCTAAGCGAAAGCAAAGAACAAGCAGCTTTTGGAATGGCTATGCTTGCAATGTGCTGTGCAGACACCGGAGTGTATAATCCGAGTTTGCGTGTAGAAGTTGAATATGTAAAATAGCTGGTATAAATAATATATGGTAAGACTACAGGAGGGCATATGGATATCATTATCCATTTCTTGGTGGCGATTTTTGCCACCAGCATCGGTTCTTTGACAGGAATGGGTGGAGGTGTCATTATAAAGCCCGTGCTGGATGCGTTCGGCACGTTTAGCGCCGCTAATATTGGGGTACTTTCCAGCATGACAGTGCTTGCAATGTCGGTGGTATCTGTGGCAAAACAGGTGCGCCAAAAAAAGTCAGTACAAGGTAAAACTGCTCTACCTATGGCGATGGGCGCCGTTGTTGGCGGAGTTGTGGGTCAGTGGTTGTTTTCTTTTGTGGCCGGTGTTTTTTCAAGTGATAAAACAATATTGATTATACAAAACAGCATACTGGCAGCACTGATCATTGTTATTTTTATGTATATGAGACATAAAGATAAACTGCCTACTTTAGATAAATCTGGCGCATGGGCAGGCCTTATAACAGGAATTACGCTGGGTATGATATCCTCGTTTTTGGGTATTGGTGGCGGACCTATCAACATAGCTATTATAATGTTTGTGTTTTCATTCGATGCCAAAATGGCCGCAGTGTATTCGCTGGTTATTATTTTGTTTTCACAGATATCAAAAGTGGTGTCCATTGCAATGACCACAGGGTTTTTAATATACGATTTTTCCATGCTTCCCGCCATGATAGTTGGTGCGATATTGGGCGGGTTTATAGGCACACATTATAATAAAAAGTTTACCATAAAAAAAGTGGAGCAATGGTTTAATGCAACCCAGATATTAGTGTTTTTACTTTGCTTTGTAAACATTGCACGTTTGGTATTGTAGTAGGTAATAATATAAAGGAGATGAGCACATGAAGAAGATTTTAATTGTTGTAATGTTGATTTGCTGTTTTTCTTTTTTACTGCTGGGATGCGAGCAAGAGGCTTCGTCTTCGGAATCCGTTCCCATGACCGGCGCATACTCTGAAAGGCGTGAGCTCACCGAAGAAGACGAGGCACTTTTTGCCGAGGTAATGGGTGAAGATGCTGAAAGCTATGAAATGATAGACGTGGCAACACAAGTGGTAGCAGGAACAAACTATCGTTTTTGCGCCAAGGACTTGTCCACTGATACGCGCATGAATATAATTGTTTATGTGCCGCTTGGAGAAGATGCCACACCCGAACTTGTGGAGATAACTGAGTCCGGCGACATGTAGAATAAACACTATTAAAATATTTCCTTGTTATGCATAGTTGTGCTCAGGCAGGGAAATGTTTTTTGTTTTAATAACATACCTTACAAAAGTCGTACATTAGTTAGATTTTTGTAAAATACACATCATAATTTTGTTATATTGCTTGAAAATAATCTCACAATAGAGTACAATAGACTTGGGGAAATTTAGAAATCAAGGGAGAAAATGGGAGGAAAAATCTAATGGAAGCTATTATAGCAGCGCGCTCTGCGCTGAGTTCTATGGTAGTGCCTACATTGCTTGCATTCTTTATTTTTAGTCTGCTTGGCTATATTATGGAATGCATTGTTCTCACTGTGGATAAGAAAAAATTAGTGATAAATCGCGGGTTTGTTATGCACTTGCCTTTTTGTATCATTTATGGATTTGGTATGATATTTGGTTATGCTGTTCTTTCACCGTTTAGTGATAATTGGGTCTTATTGTTTCTTGTAGGCTCAACATTTGCCACTGTGTTCGAGTATGCTGTGGCAAAGCTGCAAATTCGTTTATTTGGCAGTTTTTGGTGGGACTATTCAGGAAAACCGTTTAATTATAAAGGGATTTTATGCCTGGAAAGTAGCATCGGTTGGGGTATTTTAGCTATTATTTTAGTTGAATATTTGTATGTGGCTGTGGTGAACTTTGTGTCATTTATACCCATACCAATAGCTTCAACAATAGCATTTGCTTTATCAGCACTTTATTCGATTGATTTTGTTTTCAGTGCTTACATGAGTAAAAGTAACAAAGATATGGTAAAAGGTTTTGCACTGATAAGGTTGTACAGGTCGCGTTTTACCAGAAAGTAAGAAAGTGTACCAGGGAGAATAATTTATATGACAGATGTGTTTTTTAAAAAAGTAGTAAACGATGTAATAGTGCCGGATGATGCACAGTACATTGCTTTGGTGCAAGACATTTTAGAAAACAAAGCGTTTCAGTCAATGCGAGAATTTATACAGCATGGTGTTACCTCTTGTATGGCACATTGCATATCTGTATCTTATCTTAGTTATCACACATGCAAAAAACTGGGTATTGACGCAAAAAGCGCCGCACGAGGCGGGTTGCTTCATGACATGTTTTTATACGACTGGCATTTGCACAGCAAAAAAACAGGGGATTATTTTCATGGCTTAACGCACCCGAAAGTAGCGCTGGAAAATGCACAAAAAGAGTTTGAGCTAAATGATATCGAGTCTGATATTATTTTAAAGCATATGTGGCCGCTGACTCCGGTGCCACCAAAGTACAAGGAAGGTTTTGTGGTTTTATACCACGATAAGATTTGCTCACTAAGGGAGACAATGAGACGACCTTTTATGTGAAATGTACGGAATTTGTCTAAAAAAATATATGCAAACATTAAGGATTTGGCCATGGTGCCAATCCTTGTTTTTTTGTTGCGAGAATTCATATTTTGGTGTATACTATTTATTTGATAATACAAATATATTTTAGGGTGTGTATTATAGACAGCATCTGAAAAAGGGGAGGTTTTTATGGATGTACAAGTAGGCGATATTATTGTTGTGCGCAAAAACCATCCTTGCGGCGGAAACAAGTTTTTAGTGCTTCGTGTAGGCATGGATTTCCGTATTAGATGCCAGCAATGTGAGCGGGAAGTTATGCTGCCACGTGTAAAGATAGAAAAAAGAATAAAGCAATTGTGGCGAGACGGAGAAGAGGTTTCGCAAAGTAAAGGATAAAAGTATGCAAAGAATGTTTGAAAAGCTGACAGCCGTACAAAGCAGATATGAAGAGATAAACAGGCGCTTGCAAGATCCGACTACTGTGTCGGACAACGAAAAATATACAGCGCTGATGAAAGACTATAAACAGCTGACACCACTGGTGGAGGCTTATGTGGCATACAGAGCGGCCGAGGATGCATGTGAGGAAGCAAAACAGCTGTTGGATGATCCTGAACTGAAAGAGCTGGCTCGTGCGGAATTTGAAGAAAACAAAGAAAAAATAGAACGTCTTACAGATGAATTACGCATTTTATTGTTGCCTAAAGATGCAAACGACGAGCGCAGTGTTATTGTTGAAATACGTGGTGGAACAGGCGGTGAAGAGGCCGCGCTTTTTGCCCACAGCTTATACAGAATGTACTCGATGTATGCCGATAAAAAAGGCTGGAAAACCGAGATTTTGAACGTGAACGAAACAGAGCTTGGCGGAATGAAGGAAGTGGAGTTTTCCATCGAAGGCGAGGGTGTGTATAGTCGTTTGAAATATGAAGGCGGCACCCATCGTGTTCAGCGTGTGCCGGAAACCGAAACCCAAGGACGCATCCACACATCTGCTGTGACGGTGGCTGTAATGCCGGAAGCGGACGAGGTGGATGTGGAAATTTTACCTGCCGACTTGAAGGTGGATACTTTCCGTGCCTCCGGCGCCGGTGGTCAGCACGTTAATAAAACGTCCAGCGCTATCCGCATCACTCACCTGCCAACAGGCACAGTGGTGGAATGTCAAGACGAGCGTAGCCAGCACAAAAACAGAGACAAAGCAATGAAGGTGCTTCGTAGCCGTTTGCTTAGTGAAAAAATCGCCGCACAAAAAAATGAAATGGACGCCACACGCAAAAGTCAGGTGGGCAGTGGTGATCGCTCGGAGCGTATACGTACATATAACTATCCACAAGGAAGGGTGACGGATCATCGTATCGGGCTTACCCTGCACAAGCTGGAGTCTATTTTAAGCGGAGTACTTGACGAAGTGATAGAGCCGCTGATTGCCGCAGACCAAGCAGAAAAGCTACAAGCGGCAGCGGAGGAGTAAACATAGTTTGGAAACAAAAGTATTGCCGGTAAATGAGGAATCGCTGAAACTAGCGGCAGACCTACTTCAAAAAGGTGAAGTGGTGGCCATACCCACCGAGACAGTGTATGGCCTTGCTGCAAACGCAAAAGATGACAGTGCTGTGGAAAAAATATTCCATGTTAAAGGCAGGCCTCAAGATAATCCGCTTATTGTACACATTTCTGCCACAGAGGAGATATATACTGTGGCAAAGGATGTTTCAAAAAGTGCTATGAAGCTGGCGCAAGCGTTTTGGCCGGGCCCCCTTAGCATGGTTCTTCCTAAAAGCGACGAACTTGCAAGTAGGGTTAGCGCAGGTTTATCTACTGTAGGCGTGCGTTTGCCTGCACACCCTGCGGCAAGAGATATTATAGCCGCCTCAGGTTTTCCACTGGCGGCGCCTTCGGCAAACACCTCGGGTGCGCCAAGTCCTACCTCGGCAAAGCATGTGTACCAAGACTTGCAAGGGTTGGTTCCACTGATATTGGATGGTGGCAGTTGTCCTTTAGGAGTGGAGTCTACTGTGCTTTCGGTGGAGGATGAGCCTGTTGTGTTAAGGCCGGGTTTTGTCACCCCACAGGAAATATCAGATGTATTGGGTTGTAAAGTACATTTAGCACCTAGCTTGCAATCAGCGCTAAAACAAGGCGAAGTACCTAAAAGTCCGGGCATGAAATACAAGCACTACTCTCCAAAAGCTGAAATCACTATACTGAAAACTGATGATATAAAGAAGTTTTTGGGTTATATCGAAGCACAAAAAGAAAAAGTGGAATCGCCTGTATATGTAATGTGCTTTACAGGCGAAGAAGAGGTTTTTTCAGTGCCGTGTGTTGTTTATGGTGAAAAAGATAACGACGCATCTCAAGCGCAAGGGTTATTTTCCGCCTTACGCAGGCTGGATAAACTGGGTGCAAAAACGGTGTTTGCCAGAGCGCCTAAAGATGATGGGATAGGCCTTGCGGTTCGCAATCGTCTTTTGCGTGCGGCGGCATTTCGGGAGATTGTGCTATGAAGATGGATGAACTTTTAAAGCCAAGCGATATATGGCTGGTGGCAATAACCGGGCGCTCAGGCGCAGGAAAATCTGCGGTGAGAGAATATTATAAGAGCCTTGGATATCCCACAGCAGACGGAGATGCGATTGCCAGAGAAATCACAGAACCGGGCGCTGCCTGCCTTATCGAGCTAAAAGCAGAGTTTGGCAGTGATATTTTACATGAAGATGGTACGTTAAATCGTACTATTTTAGGGAGAACAGTCTTTGAAAACGAAGCAAAAAATCGCAAGCTTATAGATATCACTCATCCGCATATTGCAGAAAAAACCTTCGATTTAGCACGAAAAGCACAAGAAAATGGGCACTCGCTGTTTTTTGTAGATGGTGCAATGATTGTTGGGCTACCATTTGCAGAAGTTTGTGATAAAATAATAGTGGTAACAGCCGAGAGAGCCCTTTCCATCAGCCGAATCATACTACGTGATGGAATATCAAAACATATGGCGAACAATCGTTTGAGCGCACAAAAAACAGAACAAGAGCTGTGTGCGGCGGCAGATTACGTGATAGAAAACAATAGCACACAAAAAGCACTGTGTGAACAAGCAGACGCTGTGCTTAAAGCATTATTGAATAAAAGGATGCAATAAATATGATAAAACGCCTATTTAGACGCAAAGTGATGGTGTATATATTAGCTGCAGTGGTGTTGGTTGCGGTTGTGGCGATTACTGCAAGTTTAGTGTATAATAGTGGTAGTGCACAGCAGATTAGAAATCCATTGGAATATACAGATGAAGTGTCTTATTGGGCCGAGGAATATGGAGTGGACCCGTATTTAGTGTATGCGGTGATACAAACTGAAAGCAGTTTTCAGCCCACAGCAGAGTCTTCGGCGGGCGCCAGAGGCCTGATGCAAATGACAGAAGATACATTCGACTGGGTGAAAAGCAAAATTGCACCCGATGAAATACTAGTATTTGACGACTTGTATATACCGGATACTTCTATCAGGTTTGGTGTGTATTTCGTCTCAATGTGTCTTGAGCGGTATGGTGGGGATGTATCAACTGCGGCGGCTGCATATCACAGCGGATGGGGCACTGTGGACGATTTGTTGTCAGACTCTACATATACACAAGATGGGACTGTTTTGCACAGCTTTCCATATCAGCAAATGAACCATTATGTATATAAAATAAATGAAGCATATACCTCATATATAGAAACATATACGAATATAAATTGAATTATTACATAGCGAAAGGAATCAAAGTTTATGGCAAAAGAAAGTAAAGCAAAGAAAGCTAAATTATCTGAGACATTGCTTGTAAAAAAAATGCATGTTGCAGAAAAAAATCCCGGAGATGTTAGTAAAGCACAGAAGTTTTGTGAAGATTATAAGTGCTTTTTAGACGAGGGAAAAACTGAACGTGAAGTGGTATTTGCATCGGTATCACGCCTTAAAAAGGCAGGATATCGCCCGTTTGAAGATATCGAAAACCTGAAAGCAGGGGATAAGTTTTACTTTATACATCGTGACAAAGGCGTGGTGGCAGGCACTGTGGGCAGCAACTCCCTTGAAAAAGGAATGCACATGGCCATTGCACACCTTGACTCGCCTCGTCTTGATTTGAAACCAAACCCACTGTATGAATCAGATGAAATTGCATACTTTAAAACTCACTATTATGGTGGAATCCGTAAATATCAATGGGTAACTATCCCGTTGTCCATGCATGGCGTGGTGGTGAAAAAAGATGGTGAAAGCGTATTTGTAAATATTGGTGAAGAAGATGGTGAGCCGTGCTTTACCATCACCGATCTTTTGCCACATTTAGCTGCAGAGCAAAATAAACGTACGCTTGCAGAAGGTATAAAAGGCGAAGAGCTAAACATTTTAGTAGGCTCGCTTCCTTATAGCGACAAAACCGAAAAAGAAAAAATGAAGCTAGAGACCATGCGTCTTTTGTATGAAAAGTACGGCTTTACCGAGCATGATTTTGTGCGTGCAGAGATTGAGTTTGTGCCGGCAAGTAAGGCGGTAGACATCGGCTTTGACAGAAGCATGGTTTCAGGATATGGGCAAGATGACCGTGTGTGCTGCTACACTGCATTAGCTGCGGAAATTGCAACGAAAAAGCCGAAAAATTGGACACTTTGCGTTATGACAGATAAAGAGGAAACAGGATCTGACGGAAACACAGGCCTTGCCGGCGAATATCTTTTCCATTTCATTGAAGACTTGGCCGAAAGAATGGGTGTAAGCTACCACAAAACCTTGGCAAACTCGGCTTGTCTTTCTGCCGACGTGAATGCAGCATTTGATCCCACATTTCCAAATGTGTTTGAAAAAAATAATGCCAGTTTCTTAAATCACGGTGTTGTAGTATCGAAATATCACGGTGCAAGAGGAAAAGCAATGACTTCAGATGCCTCGGCAGAGTTCATGGGCGAGGTGACAAACATGCTTGATAAAGCAGGCGTTGCCTGGCAAACAGGCGAGCTTGGCAAGGTGGACGAAGGTGGCGGTGGCACTATTGCAAAATATGTGGCAAATCGCAACGTGGATGTTGTGGATATCGGTGTTCCTGTGCTTTCTATGCACGCGCCTATGGAAGTTACCAGCAAACTGGATATATACAGCACATTCTGCGCCTTTAAAGAATTTGCAAAGTAGTAACATATAATAAGTAAAATAAAAAGCAGACTAAATAATAGTCTGCTTTTTATTTTACTGCATATATTTAATCTTCAAATAATTTACGAATTTTATCAATGTTTTTCACCGTAGTGTCATACCCATGGTTGTATGATTGCTCCAGCAATTGAACATTGGACTCAAATGATTTCATTTTACGGCTGGGCCTTAAAACTACGGTGTTTTGAGGATTACTTCTTTCAAGATGTTCAATATACTCAAGGGTGTCGTTATACATATTTGTGCGACGTAAAAGTTGCTTTGACATATTTGGAAACTGCCTGCGCAATAAAAATGCTGCCAGCTTGGTAGATATGCCTTGTTTTTTTCGATAGCCTTTTGGGCGTGTAAGCACAATAAGGTTTTTTGTGTTACCGTCTAATTCTGATTTTTTTATAGGTATAGAGTCGCTTATGCCTCCATCGAAATATCGCTTTCCATCAATAAAAACAGGTGAGGAATAAAATGGTATAGCCGAGCTGGCACATAAAACAGATAGCTTTTTATCCATGTTTTTCACACTCATATACACAGGCTTTCCGCTTTGAGCATCTGTGACCACACCTATGGCTGTGCCTTTAAAGTTCGCAGTAGCTTTACGATCAAGTACCACCAGCTTGTTTGGGATTTCATCAAAAATAAAATCATAATCAAACAATGCTCCGCACCTGAAAATATTTCGTATAGAAATATATCTGGGGTCGTTGCGGTATTTGTGTAACACTTCCAGGTTGCGACGACTTTGATTTGAAACATACGATATACCGTATGCAATACCGGCTGAAACACCTATGACATACTCAAAATGGATGTTGTTTTCAAGTAATGCATCCATTACACCAGCTGAAAATATTCCGCGAAGTGCACCACCTTCAAAAACTACACCTGCCATTTTATACCTCTTATTTAAATATTGTTTTTAAAACAGTGATTGCACATATTTTGCCACGGCATCTTCATGATTTTTATACTCTGAGATAACATCGGCCACTTCTTTTAGCGTTGGGAGAGCGTTGTTTACAGCTATACTAACATCAGCTACTTTCAAAAGTGCAGCATCGTTTAAGTTGTCACCAAAAGCATAAATGGTTCTATCGGTGATATTTAGGATATCACACAGTTTAAGCAAGCTTTGACCTTTATCGGCGTTTGGGTTTGTTATTTCGATGTTGTGCGCACTTGACGAAGTAGACTCGTATCCAAGCATGGCATCAATACGTTGCTTGCACAGTAGGCGCTCCTCGGGATGAAGGAAATTAATATGTACTTTTTCTATAAGAGTTGACGGAGTGATAGAATCCTCTGCGTTATCAATCAAAACACGTGTACTAAGCAGTTCTTCTATAAAAGTTTTGTCAAAACCTTCACGACCAAAAATATCTCTAATGATTTTTTCGCTGTGGATACGACCTTCGGTTACAAAAGTTCGCGCCACTACATAATCAGATGCAATTTTCAGTGATTTCATAGCAATGTCATAATCCAACAAACAGCTATATATGACGTTGTTTTCTTTTTTGTCCCAAATGGCCGCACCATTGGCACAAATGAAATAACGCACATTTGTCTCAAGCAAACTTTTGGGCAGGGAAGTGTATCCACGTGAGGTACAAGGGACAAACAAAAACCCTTTTTCAATAGCCGCGTGGATTACATCTTTTGTGTACTCGGAAACTTGATGTGTATCATTTAAAAGTGTTTCGTCTAAATCACTTGCAATCACAATTTGTTTTGACATAGAATTCTCCTAAATTCAACCTATAATTAATATATAAAGACTAACTTATTATCTTTTGATATTATTCGCTACCGAATGTGTATGTTAATTCAATCTGTCTCGACTTTGCTCTCTGGCCACCATCACGGCAAATGCTGTGATTAAGGGTAGATAATTTTCGTTTCTAACATGTATGGCAAAGTTATCAAAAACAATATTGTGTGCTGTCAAATTAAAGCGATCAGCAATAGTGGCGATGGTTTTTTCGTTTAATTTGACAATATAATTTACGCCTACTTTATCATTTATGTTTTTGACTTCAAATGTTCCATCAACTGTTTTCATAATAAATTTATCAAACATAAGATTGATTTCTTGCTTAAAAGAAGCATATTTTTTGCCGTACAAATAAAAGTCATAATAATCATTTAAATGAAAAAGTCTTTTTGTCATTTTCAATATTTCTTTATTTGTTTTAGCATCTTTTAAATGAAAAGTCTTTAATGGATATCTACCTTCAATTTCAAATATCGGATTACCTTCTAAGTCTAACAGATAAAATACTTTACCTGTTAGTTTGAAATCTTCGTCAAAACGATAAATATTTCCGTGAGATTTTTCTGTTGAAAAGCGTGGTATGGTATCTGTTTTGTAAAAAGCATAAAGTGCATCAAAAATATCAGGCAAAGCACTTTGTGCAATTAATGAATAAGAAATCATTTCCTCATCTGATGTGAAATCTATTTTTTTCTTTTCATTATTGAATCTCCAAAGCTCGGACTTTGGCCCTTTTATCCAAAACGATGAGCTTTGACTTAGATAAAAATGATTAAAGAATTTGTAAAAATATAAAAAATCGCCATTTTCAGTCGGCCCAAAAATCAAACAGTTTCCCGGAACCAATTTCACTTGACCAAGCCAAGGAGTACCCAGTGCGGATTTGCGATCTTTAAAAGCGTGATAAAAATCTTCAACTGACTTGCCTTTGTCGTTTTTTATTCTTTTGATAGAACTTACTGAATTATTATATGTTTTATCATTTGAAGAAATAAAGATAACACAGCCGGCAGCCATAACTATTGTTGCTAAGATCATATAAAGAACTTCAAGTTTTGTGCCGTCGCTAATATAGAAAATCCAAAGCGATGCAAGAAAAATCAATGCGCCTGAAATTTTCATAAAAATATTTTTCATGAAATACCTTCTATTAACTGATTTTATTTTATCGGTTATGTTATTGTTTGGACAATAAACATACTGTCTCAACGTGTTTTGTGCGTGGAAATAAATCTGCAGGGTGCACTTCATCTAAACTATAACCGTTTTCAACGAAAATGGCAACGTCTCTTGCCATGGTGGCTGCATTACAGCTTATCATAACAATTTTCTGCGGCGCCATTTTTAAAACAGCTGAAATAGCAGGTGCATCCATCCCTTTACGTGGCGGGTCAACCACAACAATATCAGGTCTCACACCTTCTTCAGCTAGCTTTTGAGCAGCCTTGCCTGCATCAGCACACAAAAATCTAGTGTTTGAAAGACCCATAGCAGCGGCGTTTTCCTGCGCGCTTTCGATAGCAGCAGAAACAATCTCTACTCCGATAAGTTCTTTACATACACCGGCCATTGATAGCCCAATAACGCCTGTGCCACAATATAAATCGAGCAAAACCGAATCTTTATGTGGATTTGCCAGCTTTTGTGCTAGTGCAAACAGTCCCTCGGCAGCAGGGGTGTTCACCTGTGAAAATGTGTGCTCGTTTAACTTTACAGGCACGCCACTAATGCAGTCGTTTATATACCCATCACCATAAATAGGCATAGACTCCTTGCCGTAAATAACGTTTGTATTAGCGCTGTTTTTGTTTAGTATAATGGTTTTCACTTCGGGGAACTCTGCGATAACATCACTTACAAACTCATGTTTTTTCTTGTTTTGATTTTTGCCGAAATCAAAAGACGTAACCACAAGACATAGCAATATATCACCGGTTTTTTCAGATTTCCGTAGGCATATATGCCGAAGCAAACCTTTTTTTGTGCGCTCATCATATGCTGAAAGGCCCATTTTATTCAAAAGCTCGCCAACATGTAAAAGCAATGTATTCATACGATTGGATTGCAGTAGGCAGTCTTTGTTTGAAATAATACGATGGCTACGTTTGGCGTAAAAACCCATGGTGAACATGCCGTCGTCTGATGGTGCAAGCGGAACTTGCACTTTGTTGCGATACCGCATGGCATCGGGCGAGGGTAGAGTGTTTTCCACATCGGATGTGATATGCCCTATACGTAAAAGTGCATCGGTAACAAACTGGCGCTTTGCCAAAAGCTCGGCCTCGTAGGTAAGGTGACGAAAATCGCAACCGCCACAGCTTTTAGCAATAGGGCAGTCTTCGGGTATGCGATCGGCCGAAGGCGTGATGATTTCCTCCACACGTGCATAGGCGTGGTTTTTTGCTTCTTTTACTATCTTCACAAGTAAAACATCACCCACAGCGACAGAAGGGATAAACACCACCCTGCCGTCTATGCGAGCAATGCCGTTGCCGTCGCTGGATAAAGCGTCTACAGTGACAGTATATGTATCATTTTTTTGCAAGCTCATAAATAGACCTTTCTGTAAGCGTGTATATTTGTAACTTTCTAGTAAAGATAATGCTTATTTTACTTAGGTAACAATTTATTTTCAACTACCAAACATAGACTGAACACTACCTCTACTACTATCATAAAAATTGCTAAAACATACGCCTCAAAATTCAATCCGACTATTAAAGCTACTAATGGAATGAACACAGAAAGTATGAAATATGTTTTTGATTTATATAACCAACCATAAGGCATTAGATGTGCCCCAAAAATCATTGCAATAATCATTAGCATATTGTTCGGCATAGAATTGTAAATCCACATTGCAATTAAGAGATACAACATTTGATTGATTGAAAATATTATTCCTAAGTTAGTAAGTGGGTTTTCTTTGTTTTGAAAATCAACTTTTATGATCTTTGAGATAAAAAAAGCGAGTGGCAATAAAGGTGCTGTACAACAAAATACAAACAGATTTTTTGTAAGTATGGGGATATCCAACAATTGCACAACCAAGACCATGGTCCAAATTAATATAGATGCCAAAATAAAATGCAAGCCTTTTTTCTGCTTAATTGCACAATCTAACCTTGCGTTTTCAAATTCAATTTTAGATAGCATAGTATTCTCCGTTCATTATATAATCAATCTTTGGTCATGTATATTATGCTACAAATAATGTAAATCCAGACAGCTACTTTTATATTATTTGTGTTTGTGCTATACTATATTGGAACATTTTACTATAAAAAGCATGCCACTTTCAATATCTATAAGATGTACAGGAAATAAAATATATAAAAGTGTTGCATTTTGTGTAAATACATGGTATAGTATTTAGGCGCACGTGTCTGCCGGCTCCAACGGCAGGTT
>CAYIZZ010000013.1:0-25322 GCA_964367945.1 uncultured Oscillospiraceae bacterium
TGAAACAAAGGAGTTTTATGAGTACAACTATGTTCAGCGAACTATCTCTTCAGCCAAGTATGCAGAAAGCCATTGACGAGCGTGGATTTCATGAGGCAACACCGGTACAAGCGCAAACCATTCCTCTCACACGTTCTGGCGTGGATATTTTAGCCCAGTCTCAAACAGGCACAGGAAAAACTATTGCGTTTTCCATCCCTGCACTGGAGCGCATCCAGCCCGACGCCACTGACATTAAAGTGATGATTCTCTCCCCTACCAGGGAACTTGCCCAGCAATGTGCAGAAGAAGTTCGCAAGTTGGCTCCATATATGCCACATATTCGCTTGGCGGATATTTTTGGAGGTTCCGATTATCGTGTACAGTTTCGTGCTCTGCGTAAGGCAAACATGGTAGTGGGTACTCCCGGACGTATCATGGATCATATCAGCCGTGGTAGCATAAAACTTCACAACCTTGAAATGATTGTGCTGGATGAAGCAGACGAGATGCTGAACATGGGCTTTAAAGAAGATGTTGAAACCATTTTAAGCGATGCGCCCGAAAGCCGCCAAACCGTGCTGTTTTCGGCCACTGTTCCAAAAAGTATTTTAGAAATCGCACAGCAGTTTCAAAAAGATCCTGTGCAAATCAACCTTACCCAAAACAAAACCGTTTTGGGCGAAATTAAACAACTGTATGTTGAAACACCAAAACAATACAAAAACAATGCACTTACATTATTGTTGCATCAGCTGAAGCCAAAAAGATCCATCATTTTTGCCAACACTAAAAGTATGGTGGATGAGCTTTCACAAAACTTGTGTAAGGAAGGATTTTTGGCACAAGGCCTGCACGGTGACATGAAACAAAGCCAGCGCAGCACTGTTATGGCAGGTTTCAAAGGTGGAAACACCGAAATTTTAGTGGCCACCGACGTTGCCGCACGTGGTATTGATGTGCAAGACATCGACTATGTGTTTAACTACGATTTACCTCAAGTTGCCGAATATTACGTTCATCGTATTGGGCGCACAGGACGTGCCGGACGCACAGGCACTGCCATTAGCATATGCTGCGGAAAACAGCAGCTGGGCACCATAAAAACTTTGGCGAAAAAGTCTCAGTCTAAAATCGCCGAAATGCCACTGCCCACAAAAGCAAGCATCCAATCACAACAGCTGGAGCGCAATATCGATAAAGTAAGGCAAGAGCTTACCAAAAAGCCCAGCGAACACAATATTGCTATTTTAGACCGTCTACTTGCCGAAGGCCACGACGCAAAAACCTTGGCATATGCTTTGATGAACTTATCGTTTGTCGAAAACGAGCTGAATGTGCAAGACATTCCTCAAAACAAACGTACCAAAAAACAAGAAGCTATCACACACATTGTATCTGACAAAAAATCAAAGAAAAAAGCAGACCTTAGTGTTTTATTATTCAACATTGGCTTTTCCTGCAATGTCAGCGCCAATCATCTGGTGGGCGCCATAACAGAACATGCCGGCATCACATCAAAACATATTGGCAAAATAGTGATTGAAGATAATCATTCGCTTGTGTCGGTATCCTCAGAGTTTATTCCCGATGTGCTAAAAGCAATGAAAAAGGTAAGAATCTGCGGAAGACGAATCCATGTATTGAATGTAAGTGACGATTCAATACAAAATAAGCCTGCCCGCCGCACTTCACACAGTGGTAAAAAGAACTCTAAAAAATATAGCAAAAAAAATAAGGGTAAACATCAATATATGTCGCCCAGATCTTCAAACCCACCTTCAAAAAAGCTATCGGCAAACTAACACATAAATATTAAAAGTACTTTACTTCAATACCTGATAAAAAAGTGTCACACTATGTTTTGGCGCTTTTTTTGTGCAATATTTTAGATAATACCAACATTAAAAAATAATGTTACATTTTTATTTTATAAATATTAACAATTACAACATGCATTTACATTGACTGTTCTATACTGTTTTGATACAATTATTTTGGATATTTGTATCTATATGTGTATAATAATTACCGATTGGCATCTATAACATTATTTACTGTCTGTGGTATATTCATACATTTTTGTTCTTATAAAGGAAATTTCATATGAAACAGAACAAAATAAATATAAGCAAACTTTCAACTATAATTGTTACCATAGTTTTCTTTTTAGTTGCAGGTCTAGTTGTTTTATATATAACAACTGTTGATGATGAAATACTTGAAGCCACTCGCATCAAAATGGAAGATTTAGGGTTTCAGATGGGCTCGGAAATAGAATCCAGTGTTGGTGAAAGCACTGATGATTTATCACTGATTGCACAGTATGCATCTGATGCCGATATAACTTTTGATACTGCAGCCGATTTTTTACAATCACAGTCGCAAGCGGAAGAATTTGAAAACATTTATTATATAGACTTAGACGGAAACGGTATTTCTTCCAAAAATATTCATCGGAATTTTTCACAAAATAAAACGTTCATTAATATCTTTAACGACGAAATTTTTATCGACTATCCATATATTTCATCAGTAACAGGCGAGCTGATTTTTGAGCTTGCTGTTCCTATTATGAAAGACGGCGTTGTAAGCGGTGTGTTGTTCGGCGAAACTCCCGTGGAAGACTTGTATGAAATCATAGACAGCATAGCAAAAGGTGGCTGGATATTCCTTACCGATACTGATTTGAATATCCATTTCACCACCAGTGTAGGTCACACAGATTCTACCGCTGTTCCCTCGCATGATATTGAAACATTAGGCCATGAAAATATTGCATCTGCTATCCAAGATGTACTAAACGGCAATGGCGGCAGTTTCACTTATGTTGCAAACTATGGCACAGGAAACACCCAAAAAATACTTTTTTACTATCCCATCAAAATGACCGACTGGGTGCTGGCTATAGCAATAGAAGAAACTTCAATCAGTGTTGATTTTGCAACAGCCATCGAGCAAATTATAATGATAAGCATAGTTATCTTACTTACCATAATATTCTTTGTTATATATATTTGGATCCATCAAATATATTCACTTAAATCACTGAAAAAAACAGCATATATAGACCCTCTTACAAATCTTCCGAACTTACTAAAGCTAAAAAAAGACATGTCGAATATTTTAACCAAAAACAAAACCAAACGATATGCCGTGGTAAAAATAGATATCGAGAACTTCAAAGCTATAAATGAAATGTTTGGATTTGAAGTGGGCAACAGAGTGTTGCAATCATTCAAGCCTATCAGGGATACCGTGCCTGAGCCAACACTTATGATCACCCGTACCGGTGTGGATGAGTTTATACTATTTTCAGGTAACGGATTCTTGGACGACATGGAGGACCGCACCGAAATTTATGAGTCTTACTACAAAAAATTCATTCCGGAGCTTGGCGAATATAAAATATCGTTTAAGTATGGCAGATATCACATTCCAGTCGGATACACCGATGTTGACGATATTATCAACAAGCTTAATTTGGCGCACAAGATATCTAAAGAAAGTAAAGGCCTGATAATTTACGACTATGACGAAAGCTATACCAAGAAGATTTTAAAGGAAGCTGAACTTACGAAAAAAATGAGCGCCGCCTTGCTAAAAAACGAATTTTTAATGTACCTGCAACCAAAATTCAGTCTGAAAGAAGATAAAATCATCGGTGCAGAGGCACTGGTTCGATGGCAAGAAGCTGACGGAACAATGATTTTTCCAAACGATTTTGTCCCATTGTTTGAGAAAAACGGGTTTATTGTGGAGCTTGATAGATATATTTTAGAAAAAGCATGTATCACCCTGAGAAAGTGGATGGATGAAGGTATAAATCCTATTCCGATATCTGTGAACTGCTCACGGCAAAACTTGCAGTATGATGATTTTATTCAGGCTATCAGAATCATTGCCGATAAATATGATATACCTCATGGATTAATTGAAGTAGAGCTGACCGAAACTGCTACTATAGCAAACGAAGGAATAATCGAAACACTGTTTTCTGATCTGCGTCAAAACGGGTTTGGAATTTCAATTGACGATTTTGGGGCAGGATATTCTTCTCTAGGACTTTTGAAAAACCTAAAAGTTGACACCTTGAAAATGGATAGAAGCTTTTTCATCGATGAAAAAGAAATTGTCCGCTCTGAATATGTTATAGACGGCTTTATCAAGCTTGCTCACAAGCTTGACATGTTTGTTGTAGCTGAAGGTATTGAGACATCATCGCAAATTGAAATGCTAAAGAAAGTAGATTGCGATGCCGTTCAAGGGTATTATTACTCAAAACCTATACCCATCCCTGAATTTGAAGAAAAATACAAAGACACAATGTAATGATAACGTTTTTGGTGTGGTGCAAATAAAGCCACACACTGATACCCTTGACTTTTCAAGGAAATTAAAGGTGGTTAAAACATGTCAAAATTCATAAAATGGCTAAACAATACCCCCATTCAAAAGAAATTTATACCGCTTCAGTATTTTATTATTGGCAGTGTTGTTATTATTAGTGCATTTGCTTTGTTTTCAGTTGTTATAGTGAATATGTCTTCTGAAAATATAATTGATGTTAATGTGCGCCATAAAGAAGAGCTTAGCGCCATCACACGTAACATGTATGTATGTCGTGTTTTAGGCCGAGATATTTTGCTACAAGAAGATGAGGATATAAGGAATGAGCTTTATAACCAATACCTCGGCGCCTTTATTGAACTCGACAATAGAATGGAAAGTTTTTCCAAATACTTGAGCGGCACTCAGCTAACTGAATTTAACACTATTATCGAAGAAAAAGATAAATACAAAGATAGCATGATACTCTCTGCTGATATCATGATTGGCGGCGGTGCATATGAAGATGCACTATATGCGTTGCAGGTGGTTACCCCTATTGCAAACGAATTTTTCGGAAGTATTGATGACTTTTCCGCCGAAGAAGAGCGCATTCTTAATGAAGAACTGCAAAGAAACAGCAATCTGGTTTTCGCTATTTTGCTTTCAGGAGTAATTTTAAACATTCTTGTTATTGCAGCTGTGGTTATATTCATCAAGTTCTTCTCTAAAAGCATGAGCTCTAGCCTAATGAGCCTTGAAAAATCCATGTCTGAAATCGCCGACACCGGCAACATGAAGATAGCCATACCAAATAAACTCTACACCAATGACGAGGTGGGCCGAATTGCCAGCGTTGCAAACAAAATGAAAACTATGTTGCTTGAATATTCCTTCACCGACACGCTTACCGGTGGGCTTAACACAAAGGCATATCACGAAGAGCTAATCGACATATTTGCCGACGAAACGCAAGAAAAAGATATCTGGTGTGTGGTGGCCGACATGAACAACCTAAAGCTTATTAATGATATTTTAGGGCATATTGATGGCGACAGCGCTATACGAAACTCTTACTATTCATTGAATGATAATTTTAAACCATACGGTAAAAGCTTCCGTATTGGTGGCGATGAGTTTGTTTCTATTTTATCCGGATGCACAAAAAAAGATATAGAAGATACCATTTTGAAAGTCGCTAATCAAATCGAGAAACTGAACACTAACGATGAATATAAGTTTTCGCTTGCTTTTGGGTTTGACAATTTCCGCGGCAAAACACTGCATGAATATAATGAATTCTTTAAAACAGTGGATAAAAAGATGTACGAAAACAAAGCCGCCAGCAAGCAAGCACGCCTAAATGCGCGAGTGGTGGAACCTCTTGATAAAACGACGACAGTAATATAGTAATATATTAAAGCTATAATCTATATAAAAAGCTGACACTTTCTTGATTTGAACTGCACCCCTTTCGTTGGTCATATAGTTATTATACTATATGTCTAACTTTTTGGGGTCAGTTCAATTAAGTGTCAGCTTTTTTATACGACTAATTATTGCGGTGTTTTGTTATGAAAATCATTTCTTTTTGCCAGTTCTTGCTTTATGCCTTTTATAATCACACTCATTGCATACGAAGCTCTCTCGGCGGAAGTTTCACTGACACCTTCAAGCGGATACTTCATGTTCAGCTTTTTATATTTATCTATTGCCATAGTATGATATGGGATTATATCTAGCGCTTTTATGTTACGCAACTCGGACAAAAAAGCTCCCAACTCTAAAAGATATTCTTCTTGCAACGTTATTTTTTCTATCACAACATGACGTATCCAAACATCCTTGTTAATCTTTGAAAGATATCGTGCAAAATCTAGTATATTTTTGTTGCCGACTCCTGTCAAGCTTTTATGCTTTACATTATCAACGTGCTTGATATCCAGCAAAACAAGATCCGTATACTTCATCAGCATATCAATTTTCTCTTGATTTTCTTCGCCAAAGGTTACGCCGGAAGTATCAAGGCATGTATGTATATCTTTTTCTTTACACTTCAAAAAAAGCTCTGTGAGAAAATCAATCTGCAACAGTGGTTCTCCGCCGGTTACTGTTATTCCTCCGGTGGTGAAAACTTTCGTTTTTTCATATTGTAATAATATATCATCTGTGGAAAATTGCTTGCCTACATTTGTGTCCCAAGTATCGGGATTATGGCAATAACTGCACCGCAAAGGACACCCCTGCATAAAAACCACCATTCTTATACCGGGACCATCCACGGTTCCAAACGAGTCTATAGAGTGTATATATCCTTTCATTACTCATTGCCTCATAATACAGCTGCAACTTTCTATCTTCGCTATATTTCCGAGTGAAAAGTACGCGAGATGATATCGTCTTGCTGCTCTTTAGTTAGTTTCACAAAATTAACAGCATATCCCGATACCCTAACTGTGAGCTGAGGATAATTTTCAGGATGCTTTTGAGCATCAAGCAATGTTTCTTTTGTGAACACATTTACGTTGAGATGATGTCCGCCCATTTGTGCATAACTATCTAATAATGATACCAGATTATCTACTTGTTTGTCATTAGTTATACTCATAATTTGTCCTCATTTCTTGATTTTTATAAAAGTTATTCTTCGATTATTTCGTTGGGCTGCCTGCACGCCGTGTTTCCGCACTCGCAGCTAAAATCGTCCATAGTTTGCACCACTAAGCTATCCATGTTGAAGTCCCCCATGAAAACCCTATCATCCTTGCCCAGTGCACCAGGCACTATAGAAAACGTGTCGGATATACCATCCAGCGCATCTTCAAAAGGTAGTTTTGCCACTGAAGCAAGGGAAGCCGCTGCACCACTGGTGTCTCTGCCATGCATTGGGTTTGCACCCGGCGCAAAAGGTACGCCACCCTTTCTGCCGTCAGGTGTCGAGCCTGTCTTTTTACCATATACAACATTTGATGTAATGGTCAAAATAGACATGGTGGGTATGCTGTCTCTATAAGTATGATGCCTTCTGATTTTTTCCATAAACTTGCGCACAATATCTATGGCTATCTTGTCTACCCTATCGTCATTATTGCCGTATTTTGGATAATCGCCAATTACTTCATAATCCACTACCAGGCCGTCTTCGTCACGCTTCACCTTCACTTTTGCGTGTTTTATCGCACTTAGTGAGTCAGCAATTACCGACAAGCCTGCTATGCCGGTAGCAAAGTAGCGTTTCACCTCTCTGTCGTGAAGCGCCATCTGCACACGCTCATAGCAATATTTATCGTGCATATAGTGTATGATATTCAGCGAGCTGACATATACACTTGCCAGCCATTCCAGCATGTCGTCATATTTTTGCATAATATCTTCATAATCAAGATAATCGCCAGTCACTGCCCTGTATTTCGGGCCAATTTGTATTTTGAGTTTTTCGTCTACACCGCCGTTAATGGCATATAGTAGGCACTTTGCAAGGTTGGCTCGTGCACCAAAAAACTGCATTTCTTTGCCTATTTTCATTGAAGATACACAGCAAGCAATCGCATAATCATGCCCGTGAATAGCCCTCATCAGCTCGTCGTTTTCATATTGGATAGACGATGTTTTGATGCTCATTTTTGCGCAGTATCTCTTGAAAGCAATCGGCAGCCTGGGCGACCACAGAACAGTGAGGTTTGGCTCCGGCGCAGGACCTAGGTTTGTCAGCGTGTGCAGGAATCTGAAAGACGTTTTTGTGACCATATGCCTTCCATCAACAGTCATTCCAGCTATAGACTCTGTCACCCATGTGGGATCGCCCGAAAACAGCGTGTTATACTCATTAGTCCGCGCAAACTTCACAAGGCGCAGTTTCATCACGAAATGATCGATATATTCCTGAACTTGTTCTTCCGTGCACACTTCAAGCTCTAAATCTCTTGCAATGTATATGTCAAGGAAGGTAGACACACGACCAAGACTCATCGCTGCACCATTTTGCTCTTTTATTGCGGCAAGATACCCAAAATAAAGCCACTGTATGGCCTCTTTCGCATTTGATGCAGGCTGAGAAATGTCATATCCGTAGCTTTGCGCCATTTCCTTTATCTCGCCCAGCGCCCTTACCTGTTCTGCAAGCTCTTCACGCAAACGTATATTCTTCTCTGTCATTCTAACAGACGCAGTTTTCAGTTGTTCTTTCTTGTCTAAAACTAATATGTCTATACCATACAGCGCCACACGCCTATAGTCTCCGATAATTCTTCCACGTCCATAAGCATCGGGAAGCCCAGTGATAATAGCTGACTTTCGCGCTAGTTTAATCTCATCTGTGTACACATCAAAAACACCGTCATTATGTGTTTTTCTGTATTTTGTGAAAGTGTTTTTTATATCATCACTTATCTCATATCCGTACTGCTTGCAGGCATTGCTGGCTGTGCGAATCCCTCCAAAGGGTTGCAAACTGCGCTTAAAAAGCTTGTCTGTCTGAAATCCTACAATCGTTTCTTCATCTTTATTTAAGTAGCAAGGACCATGAGATGTAACCGTAGACACTATGTCTGTGTCCATATCCAGCACGCCACCTTTTGCCTGCTCTTCGCTATTGAGGCGCACCACCTGCTTCCACAAGTTTTCCGTAGCCTTGGTAGCCGGTGATAAAAACGACTCGTCACCTTCATACTGCGTATAATTTAGTGTAATAAAATCACTCACATCTATAGAAACGTCACTCCACTTTCCTGTGGTGAAGTTGTCCCAACTTTTTGAATATTTCAGTTCCATCTGCTGTCCTCCTAACTTGCCATATACATCAGGCTATTTTTTGTTGTAACACTAATAAATCAACCATTGTTTGTTAAAAACTTAACAACCGGTTCTTAGACCCATGCTAACATAGGACATATTGAATGTCAACCGCTATTCTATGCTGTGTTTTTGTTCTAATTGCCGAAAAGTTGCGTGTGTTTTTCACAAGTAAATCACCAAGATTAAAGATTATATGCAATTTGGTTAGTCTTGGCTAACTAGAGCGTTTAATATTGTTCATTCCACCCAAACCATCTAGCATATTGCACAGGGTTGATAAGAAAAAAAAATCATTTTTCTAATACATTTTATTTTATGCAAAACCTCTATTTTTTTTAAATCGTCATTACTTTTCTACAATTATTATCTACTATTGTGGAAACATATATACATTTGTTAAAAAAATAACAATTAGTGTTGACATCCCTATATTGCTATGTTAACCTTTACTTCAGTTAGTTAAAAAAATAACAATCATTGTTGACATCCCTAAATTATTATTCTAACCTTTATCTCAGTTACTTTCACATAACTGGATGATACAACAGATATTAAAACAACATATTAACTATATTAAGGAGATTGATTATGACACGTTTTACTCTTCCAAGAAATTTGTACCACGGCGAGGGATCTTTAGAAGTTTTAAAAACAATTAAAGGCAAAAAAGCAATGGTATGTACCGGCGGCTCTGCAATGCAAAAGACTGGTTTCTTAGACAAAACAGTTGCATACCTAAAAGAAGCCGGTTTAGAAGTTGCTGTAATTGATGGTATCGAGCCTGATCCTTCCGTTGAAACAGTAATGAATGGCGCTGCTGAAATGCTTAAGTTTGAGCCTGACTGGATTGTTGCCATCGGCGGTGGTTCTCCCATTGATGCTGCAAAAGCTATGTGGATCAAGTATGAGTATCCCGATATCACATTTGAAGAAATGTGCAAAGTTTTCGGCCTTCCCGAGCTGCGTAAAAAAGCTCAGTTCTGCGCTATCCCATCTACCTCCGGTACAGCTACAGAGGTTACTGCTTTTTCCATTATCACTGATTATAAACAAGGTATCAAGTTCCCTATCGCTGATTTTGAAATCACACCTGACTTGACCATCTTAGACTCAAAAATTGCCGAGACTATGCCACAAAAACTTACAGCTCATACCGGTATGGACGCAATTACCCATGCTGTCGAATCTTATGTATCTACTGCACGTTCTGACTTCACTGCACCTTTGTCGCTTTATTCAGCAAAAATGATTAAAGACAACCTTGTGGATTCATACAATGGCGATCTTAGCAAGCGTGAAGTAATTCATAACGCTCAGTGCATGGCAGGTATGGCGTTCTCTAACGGTCTTTTAGGTATCGTTCACTCCATGGCACATAAAACCGGTGCTGCTTTTGAAAAATATGGTGCTCATCTTATCCATGGTGCAGCAAACGCTATGTACCTTCCCAAAGTTATTGCATTTAATGCTAAAAATGAGCAAGCTAAAGCTCACTATGGTGAGTTAGCCGATGTTCTTGGCCTGGGTGGAAGCAACAACGATGAGAAAACTGCTGCTTTGATAGCATTCTTGCGCAAAATGAACGATGATCTTAAAATACCTCAGTGTATTAAAAACTACGGCCTAGATAGCTACTATGCAGAGCAAGGATTTGTGCCGGAAGAAGTATTCCTTGAAAAACTGCCTGAAATAGCAAAGAACGCCATAGGCGACGCTTGCACACTTTCCAACCCAAGAACACCTACACAAGAAGAGATGGAAAACCTATTTAAATGCTGCTACTACGACCTTGAAGTTGATTTCTAATTTTTAAAATCTAATACTTTTATAATTAAAAGCAGCCATGTTATGCCCATAGCATGGTTGCTTTTAATTTATGCCATTATATTTTATATCTCAGCACATATCCTAAGCCATATTGTAACCACACAACATTTCATAATGATTATCGTTATGTTTTTATTGATATTCGTTATGAAACATGCTGTAATATATCCAGAGGTAGCAATATGTCTGTAAATGATTTTAAAACCGATAGTGTCATAGGTGCAGAAAAAACAAGTTTCAAAAGTCTCAAAAAAGTAATTTGGCCGGCTGTTTTACTAACAGGCTTGATTAGTTTTTCAGGGGTTATCTTTTGGGCTGTTGGGTTTTCAAACGAGATGTGGAATGATATCGGTATTGCTGCATTCGCACAAAAAACACTGATTTACATCTCTTTTATCAGCGTATTTATAGCACTGTTGAAAATAGCGTTTGCCAGCCAGCCGTTTTCACGCACATTAACTTTTTTAATGAACTTGATAGGTTTTTTGTTTACAACATCTTCTTTTGTCATCCCACGCCTTCCCGGATATGTCTCCGGCGGCTTTGAGCTGTTTTCTTTAGGCGCTTTTGTTCTTTTGGACGGAATATTGCTCACTTTTGGTCTGATACTTATAATATTAAGTGCTCTCTTGAAAAATGCGTTTAAAACCCAAAAAGAATCAAACGAAATTTTATAGGAGAAAATCATGGCTATTGTATTAAGATTAGACAGGATTTTACTCGAGCGTAAAATCAGCCTGGTGGAGCTATCTGAAAAGGTAGGCATATCCACCGTAAACCTATCCAACCTAAAAACAGGTAAGGTGAAGGCAATCAGATTTTCTACCCTAAACGCTATTTGTACCCAGCTTGATTGCCAGCCGGGCGATATTTTAGAGCATGTCAATGATTGATGATTCTCTATTGGTAATATTTATACCCTGATTGGAGCTTTATTTATGAAAACGCCTACTATATACACTGAACGCTTGATTATGCGAACTTTAAGCACCGATGATGCCAGCTATATATTTTCTGCTTAGGGCTCAGACGCAAATGTTTCGAAATTCATGCGATGGTCCACTCATCAAAGCGTTGACGAAACCAAGGAATGGCTGCTGCTTGAAGAAGAAAGCATCGAAGACAATAACTACACATGGGGTTTTGTTTTAAAGGATACTGAAAACTTAATAGGCTCCGGGGCGCTTATTTTTAACAACGAAAAAAACTGTTATGAGCTTGGGTATAATTTAATGCAGTCTCAGTGGGGTAAAGGTTTTGCAAGCGAAGCATCAAGAAAAATTCTTGATTTTGCAAAAAACAACTTGAATGAAACAAAAATATATTGCTGTCATGCCATCGAAAACACTAAATCGCAAAACGTGATTGAAAAGCTGGGTTTTAAGTATGCTTGTGATGGATTTTATCAAAAATTTGACGGTACAAAAATCAAGTCGAAAGAGTATTATTTAGCGCTGTAGCTACAAAAATGACAAAACACTTATTGACGCCAGCGGTCAATAAGTGTTTTTATTTTACGTTTAGTTGTTTCGTTTGGTTGATATCAAATATTTGCCTATTTTATGCTTTTCCTGCAGAAGAGAACAGTTCCATTTTCTTCATGGTTGCATTTTTAACGGCTTCTATTACTTTCAAGTTCAATGCGGTGATGCCGTCGCCTGCTTTGTAATTGTCGTAAATTGCTTTTGCAGCGGCGGTGTTGACGTCTGTGAAAATGTTAACTTTCGAAATACCGTTTTGAATGCAGTTTTTAAAGTCGTCGTCAGATAGACCCGAGCCACCATGCAACACTAGAGGTCTGCTGGAAACAGCGTTGATTTCTTTCAATATATCAATATTCAGCTTCGGTGTTCTTTTATATGCTCCGTGAATTGTACCGATTGATATTGCAAGTGCGTCGCAATCAGTTTCTTCGATAAATTTCACAACTTCTTTCGGCTCTGTGTAAACAGAATCGTTCTCGCCACCGTCTGACTCGGCACTGTCGTGGCTGGAGCCCACATGGCCAAGCTCAGCCTCTACCGACACATTTTTAGCATGTGCTAGTTTTACGATTTCTGCAACATTTTTTGCATTATCTTCAAAGCTAAGCTCTGAACAGTCATACATAACGGAAGAAAAACCTAGGTCAATAGCATGTTTTATGGTATCTGTTGTAAGGCCGTGGTCCAAATGCAACACAATGGGTACAGTTGCTTTTTCTGCCATAGGTTTCAAAAAGTATGTCAGCTCTTCAAGACCGGCATATGGCAAAAGAGCCTCTGCTGTGCCTATAATCACAGGTGATCTTGTTTCTTCTGCCGCTGCAATTACGCCTTTAGCCATTTCAAGGTTTGTTGTGTTGAAAAGACCTACAGCATACTTTTTTTCTCTTGCATCTTTCAGCGCTTCCTTCAATGTCACTAGCATAGTTTAATTCCCCTCAAAGCTTTCTAATAATTTTAACGCTTCCTTATATGGTAAAATCCCTTCGGATGATCCATCTGACGATAATGCACAAATGGCAGCGGCATGACCCAATGTCAGCGCTTGTTCAATTTCCATATCCTTATATGCGGCAAGCAACACGCCCGAACAAAATGCGTCCCCTGCCCCTACTGTGCCTTTGATAAAGCTTTTTTCAAGCTTCACGCTGGGTTTTTCATGATATACATCGTTTTCATCTATTGCAAATGCACATTCCGGACAATGAATAACACACCACTCAGAAACCCCCAGCTCTTTCAGCTGCCTTAATGCATCCTCCATATTATCTTCAATCAACTTATCTGCATCTCGCAACTTTATTCCGGTGATGTTTTCCGCTTCAATTTCGTTAATAATCAAATAATCTGTATATTTCAGCGATGGAACGGCTATATCACGCACTCTATCAGATCTTTCCGAGACCAAGTCAATAGATGTTTTGATGCCTTTATCTTTGATTTTTGACAGCAGTTTCGCCATTTTAGTTCCATACTCATCGCAAAGTGCATCCAGAAAATCCAGCATTAGAACGTATCCCATATGCATAATTTTAATATCAATTTTATTCAAATCAAGAAAATCTTCGCCAATTCTTTCGCTTGCGCCCGGAGCATAAAAAAACGTACGTTGATGAGTACTTTTTTCCGTCATCACTAAGGTGTTTGATGTTTTATATCCATCCAGCACTTTGACATTATCAGTGTTGATATTGTCATACTCACCAAAACCTTCTTTGATAAACTCGCCCAGTTCATCATCACCGATGTAACCACAGGCATATACGTCCAGCTCGCTATCTAAACGTGCTAAATCCTTTGAAACATTGGTACATAGCCCACCACTGGACATGCTTGGAACACTTAAAATCCTGCCAAGTTCCCCTTTATTGGGGTAAATATCAATTTCATATAAAACATCCGCAATGATATTCCCCATCACGCCGATACCTTTGCTCATTTTATCCCCCCTAAGTGTATGCAATCAATCGCTTTATGCAAACAAGACTTGTGCACGCACATGTTTTATTGTAACCCAACTATTTACCATATTCAAGCATTATTATAATTGAAATAATCGTCCATTTTTATGTGTTTTCCATCCTTGCAAAAACGCACAGTTCCACGTCCTTCTTTTTTCACACTGTACATAGCCGTATCGGCAAGGTGGAAAATTTCTTTTGCGGAGGATGCATCACGTGGGTAGTGTGCCACACCTATGCTGCAACCACATCCCATTTCAGTATCTTTATAGCTGTGCTTTTTACGGAAAATCACAAGCAGTTTTTCTATTATATCCTTCACATAACTATCAGAATTGTTGTCTTTTATCATCACAACAAACTCGTCTCCACCTTGTCTGTACACCTTTACATCTTTTGAGCCTATTACTTTAAGGTCCTGTGCAATGTTTTTCAGCAACACATCGCCCGCATCATGACCCAGCGTATCATTGACAATTTTAAATCCATCCAAATCACAAAAAAGAACGTACCAGCTATCGCCAAATTCTGTTTTTTGATCTATAAACAGCTGCACATCATCATGCAGGCTTCTTCTGTTTGCAAGGCCTGTCAAATGATCATATTGCGCCAGCTTTTCAATCAACAGCTGATTTCTTTTGCTTTCAGTGATATCAACACTTGCAACCACGTGTGCAATTCTGCCATCTGTCCACGGGAAGGAAGAGCTAAGTACTCTGAACCACGATTTGTCGAAGGGACGCTCATAATCCCACTGGTACGTTTTGTTGATATTTCCATTCTCATCCAGTAGTTTCGGCTGTGGGCAAAAATCACAAGGACTTGTTTTATCAGTAAAAATAGACTGCCAACATTTTTTACCCAGCATGTTTTCCACGCCGCCATACGGTGCCGCCATGGACTTGTTAGCATATAAAATTTCGTGCGTGTAATAATCATTTACATAAATATCAATGCCCACATGATCAAGCACGTTGCTTAGTGTTGCTTCGGCGTTTGTTATGCCGACTTTAAACATATCCAGTTTTACAGCGTTTGCAAGCAAACTCAGCAAAGAACAAGCTTTATTTATATCAACCTCTTTATGCCTGTGTTTTTTTCTTCTATCACCCAGTCCGACAAACCCTGCAAGCTCATAATGCTGATTCAAAATAGGTATGAAAATAACTATATTTATATTAAAAATCTCGTCAAGTCTAGTTTCAAGCTTTGTTTTTTCTTCAGTCCCTGAGTAGACAACAACTTTTTTTGTGCATAGCTCGCTTAGCAGCTCAGGAGTAAGCAAATCTTTAATCTTGTAGTTTTTCTTTAAAGGACACTTGTCTATAATCTCAAAATATTCTTTTCTGATAAATTCTTTGTTAGGGTCGGCCTCATAGATAAATGCATGAGAGATATCAAAATAACGACATATATCCTCTAAAACAATTGTTCTTGAGGTTTTATCTTCATTTACTATACTAAGCTTCTCTATTATGTTTTGAAAAAAATCTTCTGTTTTTTTGTACATATTACCTCCAAACACTTAAACAGGTTTAAGTGGCACAAGTTCATACCCATTACCGCAGGTTATCTGTTTTTAAACAGTTTCACATTAAAAGTCATTTTTTAACATTCAATTCATTTTTATTTGATATCATCTATCTATATATTAAGAAAATGTACCTATATGAAATACTTTATTACCATTATTATATAACAACCGCTAAGTAGACATATTTATACTAGTATATAACAAACAAAATAAAAACACAATATAAATGAGTCCACTATACTGCACAATCGCTTATATATATATACGGTAATTTTACATACTTACCACCAAAATAATGCTTGACATTGGGTTTTTTTTATTTATACTTTAATCATAAGATTTTTTATACTTTTTTCAATATACATTGGGGGACAATTATGAAAAGTGTTCGTTCACGTATTATTGCTATTGTTTTAGGTATGGTTGTCATCACTTCACTTGTGCTTGGTATTATTACAATCAATGTATCCAGCACGGTTGCAAAAGACACCGCTGAAATGACTTTGGTTGAAACAGCAACTGCCGCCGCTAGCAGTGCATCTGGAGCTATTTCCGTGTATGTTGCCAGCGTTTCGGAAATTGCACAAAATCAAATTTTCACAAGCGAAGACGCCACTGAAAATGAGGTAAAGGCTTTCGTAGATCAAAAAGTAGCGCAATATTATATGCGCTATGGTAGTGTTGCAGGGCCTGATGGTATCGACCTATATACCGGCGCAAACCTTTCAAATGAAGCGTTCTTTCAAAGTGCAATAAGCGGAACCTCATATATGTCCACACCCTATGTTACCGAAGACAAAAGCGACTTGTATCTTGTAGTTTCAGCCCCTATTTATGACGGTGACAACATTGCTGGTGTTTTGTATTTTTCTTGCGATACTTTCTTACTGGATCAAATTATTGAACAAACTGCTTTTGGAGAAACCGGAAGCTGCTATATTCTAGATAAAAACGGTACCACCATTGCATACGAAGATGTCACCTTGGTACTGGAAGGTACAAATTCCATCACAGATTCACAAGCTGACCCCAGCAACAAAGATTTGCAAGCTTTAGCCGAAGTAGAATCAGAAATGATAGCCGGCAATACCGGATTTGGTGAGTATACGTATGAAGGCGTGCAAATATGGCAAAGCTATGCACCCATTCCCTCTACAGACGGTTGGAGCATTGCTGTGGAAGTGGACGAGGCCGAAATGCTTTCCTCTGCTGTGCTGGCATCTTACTTTATCATAGGCATTTGCATTTTCTTAGTGATTGTAGGCCTAGTGATTGCCATTGTCATTGGTAACAGCATTGGACGTCCCATCATAAAATGTGTTGACCGCCTTGCCGCTATCGGAGAAGGCGACCTTAAGTCCCCCATGCCTGCTATCGCCCCACGAAGCGACGAAATTGGTACATTTGCCAAAACAATGGACATATTGATAACTGATATGAATACCATGATATCGGATATCCAGACAAGACTATCCCATCTAGCGGCCGGCGACTTAAGCTTGCCACAAAGCCAAGTCACATATAAAGGTGACTTCTTAGAGATTCAATCAGCCATCACTGAAATTGAAGGCAAGCTTAACAGCATCATCTCCGATATCACAATCACTGCAAACGATGTGACACAAAGTGCCGCACAAGTGGCTGACAGCGCCAATATTATATCTTCATCTTCCATCGACCAAGCACAAGCTGTGGAAGAAATTTCAAATTCAGTTCATGGTATTAAAGACGGTTCCGGCGAAATAAAAACAGGCGCACAAGAAGCTGCCCGTCTTTCCGATTCAGCCAGCGAAAAACTGACTGAAAGCCAAGGATACATGAAAGAACTGCTTGTTGCAGTGGATGATATTCAGCACAGCTCAAACGAAATCTCCAAAATCATAAAAACCATCGACGATATCGCATTCCAAACTAATATCTTGGCTTTGAATGCTGCAGTGGAAGCTGCACGTGCAGGAACTGCCGGCAAAGGCTTTGCCGTGGTGGCTGACGAAGTGCGCAGCCTTGCCAACAAATCAGCCGAGGCCGCTAAAACAACTGCTAGTTTGATTGAAGGCTCTGTAAGCTCTGTTGAAAACGTGACCAATTCGGCACGCCAAACTTCAGAAGCTTTGGAAAAAGTTATCGAGCGCTCTGAGCAAACAAACCAGCATATTGTAAGTATTTCCAAGGAAATCGTCATGCAAAACGAATCACTTGAAATGGTAAACAAAGGCATGGAGTCTATTTCAGGCGCTGTTCATTCCAGTAGCTCTACCAGCGAGGAAAGTGCCGCTGTAAGTCGCGAGCTTGCAAACCAAGCAGCTACCTTGAAACAGCTGGTATCCACATTTACAGTACGCCAAGACAACACACCTGCTTTACCCATGCAATCTAAAGAAAACGAGCAAAATATTTTATACTAATATCTTAAACCGGCAATAAATTCTTTCAAACATTTAAACGACTCACCAAAAGCCACAACGGCACTTTGGATGAGTCGTTTTTTATATACATAAAAATCCGGCAACTTCACAAATAAAGTTGCCGGATTTTATTTAACGCCAGTTCTTATATATCTTCTTTTATATCAAGTTCCTTTTTCAGGTGTTGTAAAAACTGCTCCTCCACAAAACTCAACGGGTCACCCAGCCGCTTCACCCAGATAAGCTCGGTATAATGTTCCATAATACTTTTGGGAAAAGTAATTCTTATCGGGTGGATATCCTTACTTTCAAATGATCCCAGCGTCCATTTAGAGGCAAACATGATACCATCAGTGCGCAGTAAAAAATACTCGCAAGCATTGGTGGAGCTTAAAAATAGTTTTTTTGATGTGCTGGCACTTTTCAAATACATATCTTGGCTGATATCGGATTTTGCCTGTGGCTCCATATCCAGCAAAATGTGCATGTAGCGTTCCACTTGCTCAATCGAGGTGGACTCCTTCCCATAAAGCGGTGAGTTTGGACCTACACAGGCATATATTGGCGCAGTGTCAAGCACATTAATATCCAGCCGCTTTTTTTCCGATGTCCACAAGAAAGAACGGTTGTCATAGCTGCTACGTACCAGCAGCCCTAAATCTGCATCAGTACGCAGTATAAGCTTTATAATCTCATCACGGTCTGTTTCAATCAAATTAAATATAATATCATTGCCCAGATTATCATGGTGGACCCTAAACACCATCCGATATATAAATTCCAGCTGCTGTGTGGCAACAAAAAATCTAGTAACCCCTTTTCCTGTTGGGCTAAAGCTTTTATCCAGCATAGCTGCCGAGGCAACAACATTCTTTGCATATGGCAGGAAGTTCTTACCCTCCAGTGTTAGGCTGATTCCCCTTGCCTTTCGGTCAAACAGTTTAATATTATACTCTTGCTCTAAGCTTATAATTTGCTTTGTGATATTAGGCTGGCTGATAAACAGCTCATTGGCCGCTTTAGTGATTGAGCCACACTCTACAATCTTTACAAAATATTCAAGCTGCTTTAATTGCATTTCAACCTCCTTGTGCATTTTCCACAAAATATCTACTCCACATTGCACTATATTGTCAATTATTCCATTTAGTTATTGCTATTATGTGCAAATTACATATTTGTTGTAATCAAATTAATGTGTTATTGTTAATATATCACAAAAATAACGGTTTAGATAGGAGTTTGAAATGGAAACTAATAAAAATGTCGTTACCGAAAAAAATCCTACCTATTACAAAGGTCGCGAGCTAACACTACGCAAGCTAGCTTTTGGCTCAGGAGAAATTGTTTACAACCTTCCATGGATGTTGGTAAGTGCGTACCTTTCGTTCTTCCTTACTGATATCGCAATTATTCCTGCTGCAGTAATATCCGCACTTTTTCTTGGGGTTCGGGTGTTTGATGCAGTAAACGATCCACTGATTGGTATCCTATCCGACAGAACAAGAACAAAAATGGGGCAATTTCGCCCGTGGATGCTTGCCGGTGCAATAATTTTGCTTCCATCGGTAGTAATGCTTTTCTGGGCACACCCTGAATGGAGCGAATCGTCAAGAACCTTATACGCAACTGTTTTTTATATCCTTGCAGTTATTGGCGCAACCATGTGGAACATCCCTTATGGTGGACTAAACGCCGCTCTTACCCCATATCCTGACGAAAGAGCGTCATTTTCAAGCTACAGGATTTTCATCTCTGCACTAGCGTGTGCCAGTGTCTCGGTTTTATTTTTACCAATTGTAACACGGGTAAGCGAAAGCAGTCAAGGCAATGTAGTCTTGGGATATGTTGTGGGTGCGCTTTTTGTTTGCGGCATTACAATACCCTTTATTTTCACCAGTATACTGGGCACAAAAGAAGTGGTGAAGCCTCCAAAACAACAAAAAATGAGCTTTTCTAAAGTTATCAAAAACATAGTGCAAAACCCACCTTTGCTTATCGTAATTTTCGGATTCTTTATGTTTGGCTTTATGATGTATGGCAGAATGACTGTTGCCATTTACTATTTCTCATATGTTTGGGGAAATCAAGGATTATTTGTTACATACAGTCTTTTCAACGGCATTGCCTCCGGTGTAGTTGCATTTTTCTGCATTCACCTATTGAAAATCTTTAAAACCAAACGTAACACCATCTTGGTTGGATATGCCGGACTTGCCATATTGTCTATGATTGTTTATTTCCTAAATCCAAGCAACGCTTCCCCTGCACTACTTATGACAATACTTATAATTTCCGGTGGCTTCCAAGGAATCGTGGCCGCACTTATCTACAGCATGATACCCGACACTGTGGAATACGGCCAATGGAAATCAGGCATCCGGGTTGCAGGCGTGATATATTCCGGCACAACATTTATGCTGAAGCTGGGCGGCGCCATAGCACCTTCCATGCTGCTTGCACTACTTACAATTTATGGCTACACACCAAATGTTGCACAAACCGACACCACACTCGGCGTTATCAACTTTATGATGAACCTTGTTCCTGCACTGCTTTCATTGCTAACCTTAGTTATTTTCTTGTTCTACAAACTAGATAACAAACTTCATGCAAAAATTGTGGCAGACCTTGAAGAACGTGGCGAGCATCTGGTAGAACAGGTGGATTAAATATAACTTTATATTAAAAGGAGGTTTTTATGAACAATCAAGAGGAACGGATTAAAAAGCTCAAACTGAAATCCATACAGCTTCGCAAAGACATTTGTGTTACAACGTCTAAAATTGGCTATAGTCATGTAGGTGGCGGAATGTCAATGAGCGATATTACTACAGCGCTTTATTACGACGTGCTGAACTTTGATCCTAAAAACCCACGTGATCCTAAGAGAGACAGATTTATTCTTTCCAAAGGACATTGTGCTCATGTGCTATACAACGTATTTGTAGATCTTGGCATGTACGAACAAGACGAGCTGTGGAACCGCTATAACAAAGTAGGTGGCAGGTTTGGAATGCATCCCAACTACCACTATCTTGAAGGCATTGATGCTTCTACCGGCTCGCTGGGACAAGGCCTGTCTTTATCCTTGGGCATCGCACTTTCCGCACGTATGGACAAAGACAACTATCGTATATTCTGCATGGTAGGCGATGGCGAACTACAAGAAGGTAGTAACTGGGAAGCCATCATGAGTGCGGCTCACTACCAGCTGGGTAATCTTGTTATGATTGTGGACGCCAACAAAGCACAAGCTGTGCACTGGACACATAACATCATGAATGTGGAGCCACTAGACAAAAAGCTGGACGCTTTTGGATGGGACGTACGCAAAATGAATGGTCATGACATGGCCGATATTTTGAAAACACTGGACGAACTACCACCATCTGACAGCCAAATCCGCCGCAAGCCTATTGCGATTATTGCAGACACTGTAAAAGGTTACTCGCTACCGGGTATCGAAGGAACCCCAATGTGCCACATACGCCCAATACCACCGGCAAAACTTGAAGAGATCATTGAGCATTTCGATAACTTGACAAAACAAGTTGAGAAAGGGGAATAATATGTCTAAACGGATAACTTTTGAAGGTGAACTTGAACTTGGACATCTTGGCATGTTACAAGCTGCCTCAGCACGTGAGCTATATGTAGAGGAACTGTATTCATTGGCGGCAGAGGATGAGAGGATTGTTTTCGTCTCGGCGGACGGTGGATATGCAGGTAAAGAAAACGAATTCCGTGAAAAGTATACCGACAGACTGATCACCGTGGGTATTGCAGAACAAAACCAAGTGGGTGTTGCCGCCGGTATGGCGCTGAACGGTAAAATCCCTTACATTTCCGGTTTCGGCCCATTCCTTGCCTTGCGTACTTTGGATCAGGTGCACACAAACATCTGCTACCAAAACGTTCCTGTAAGAATTGTAAACACACATAGTGGGCTGACTTCAGCCAGCGGACCTACCCACTATAACATAATGGATATAGCAATAATGCGCACTTTGCCAAACATGACGTTTGTTATCCCCAGCGATGCAAACCAGTGCTGCAAGCTAATTCGTGCCAGCGTGAACTATCCGGGCCCAATGTGCATAAGAATTGCACGCGGCGCAGAACCTTTGGTATACACCACCGATGATTATGACTATGAAATCGGCAAGGCTGTTACCGCAAAAGAAGGCAGTGACATAACCGTAATCGCTTGTGGTTGTACTGTGGCTTTTGCTATATCTGCCGCTAATGCACTGGAAAAAGACGGCATCAATGTTCGTGTTTTGGATATGCACACCATCAGCCCACTTGATAAAGATGCTATCCGTAAAGCCGCCTCTGAAACCGGCAAGATTATCACCGCAGAAGATCACTTTGTCACAAACGGACTGGGAAGTGCTGTGGCTGATGTGATTGCCGACGAAGGCTTGCAAGTGAAGTTCAAGCGTCTTGGTATTCCCGATCATGAGTTCCCACCTCTTGGCGACAGCTATGAGCTTTATGCACATCTAGGCTTTGATCCTGAAGGTATTAAAAAGGCTATACTAGAAATGATGAAATAGGAGAAATCAACATGAAAGACAATTCTGCTAAAAGTGCGAATGCTAAAAAAGCTTTTACTCTCGCCATCGGTTTTATGGTATTCCACACAGTAATGTCCCTTTTTAGAGGCCAGCTTGGGTTTATGATTCCACCACTTATGACTACCATTGTTGAAGATTTAGGTATCACATTGGCGCAAGGTGGTCTTCTTCAAACCACTGCCACCCTTGTTATGGGTATTGGCATGGTGTTTGGCAGTATTCTTATTGATAAAATCGGTACCAGCAAAACCCTAGCATTGTCTCTTGTATCCATGGCACTTGCCGGTATTATCGGATTTTTCGCCACCAGCTACAGTGTCCTGCTTACCGCAAGATTTTTCATGGGTTTGTGTAACGCTTTAAGCTATCCTGCAGCACTTACTATTATTGCTGAGCGTTTCCTAGAGCAAAAACAAAGAGGCATGGCAATGAGTGTTGTGCAAGCTACAAACTCACTTTCCACCACGTTGGCATTTGCCTTGACAGTACCCATCACCATGGCTTTGGCCAGCTGGAATAATGTAATGTTACTTTGGGGTGTTGTGGGCCTTGGCCTTGCAGTTGTCTTCACAATTGCCGACATTAAACCAAGCAAATTCTTTGCACAACGTAATGCTGAAATCGCAAAACAAAATGCACCCGCAGAGGCTGCACCTGTAGCGGCAAAAGAGCCGGTTGGCGCCAGTTTGATTGCTGCACTTAAAAAGCGCCCTGTAATCTCAGGTGTTATCTCTTTCACCGGCGCAACATGGCTTTACATGATATTCAATATCTATCTTCCCACAATACTACAAACAGTTCACGGTTTATCGCCCGCCGAAGCCGGCAGCACCACCAGCCTTATCAACTTTGCCGGTATCATCTCTTGCTTAATCTGCGGCTTGTTCCTAGGCAAAATCAAAAACTTCAAGCCTTTCATCATCATTCTTATGGTTCTGCTACCCGTTAGTGGTGTTGCCGCAATGTTCGTGCAACCCGGCATAATGCTTAGCCTTTGCATGATAGGCATCGGCATATCCTTCTTCTGCTATGTTCCTATCATTAACACCGCTGTGGTAATGGCTCCCGGAATGACACCAAAAATCCTTGCCGCCGGTAATGCACTGTGGACACTTCTTGGTAACGTTCTTACCATGCTTATCCCCATCTGGTTCGACAGCTTGCAACAATCCTTCGGCATGACAACTGCTGTGCTGATTCTCTGCCTAGGCGGCGTATTCTCCGTCATCGGCGCACTGATGTTCCCCGGCAAAGAAAAAGCTTAATATGCACACACTATATTTAAATTTATAACTTCAAACAACCTATGAGGAGGGTAAATCATGTCTGAATATTATGATATCTATCCAAAAGACAGATGGCGTGAGCCCGAATACAAACTAATTGATAAGTTTTCCCTTAAAGGCAAAAAAGGCTTTGTCACTGGTGGCGCCGGTGGCATCGGCCGCAACACTGCCGCCGCATGGGCAGAAGCCGGCGCCGATGTTTGCCTGGTAGATATACCCGTGGCGGAAGACAGAATGAAAGAACTGTGTAAAGAGCTTTCCGATCGCTACGACGTAAACGTCTGCTATGCTCTTTGCGATGTATCGGACGAAAAGCAAGTGGAAGCCTTAAAAGACGAGCTGATTGAAAAACTGGGCACGGTGGATATCGCCCACATCAACGCCGGTGTTTGCCTACCCGGAGACAACAGCGATGTATCTGTAGCCAACTGGAAGAAAACTATAGATATAAACCTCACCGGTGCACACCTAACTGCACAAATTGCTCAGCATATAATGCGAGAGCACGAGCACGGTGGATCTATAATCTTCACATCATCGCTGTCCGGCTACAACGCAAACTTCATTGCAGGCGGTCCGACACCTGTGTGCAGCTACGGCGCAACAAAAGCAGCCGTGTCACAGCTGGCAAGATATATGGGCGCAGACCTTGCCAAATATGGCATTCGCTGCAACTCCATCTCTCCGGGCTATGTCTGGTCAGGTATACACGAGGGTGTCATGAACAAAACCGGACACGATATGTTACTTGAAGTGGTGCCTATCAAACGTTTCGGACGCAACGACGAGCTGCAAGGAGCAATATTGTTCCTTTCCAGTGATGCATCTTCCTATGTCACCGGCATTAATATTCCGGTGGATGGTGGATATTCCATTTTCTAACTCTTAAGCAACCGTTCAAAAACTAAAGTGCACGCCGGCAAACGCTGGCGTGCACTTTAGCTTTAAGTAGCAACTTGAAGCTGTTACGACAAACAACTATAAGGATCATAAAAAAACGCACATATAAAAAAAGACACCGAGCTTCAATCGGTGCCTGATTGGGTGCAGCCTCAGGCTGCTGTTACGACAAACAACTATAAGAGTCATAAAAAAACGCACATATAAAAAAAGACACCGAGCTTCAATCGGTGCCTGATT
>CAYIZZ010000013.1:25422-31639 GCA_964367945.1 uncultured Oscillospiraceae bacterium
GGGTGCAGCCTCAGGCTGCTACTTTAAAATATATGCATTCACTATCTCACCGTAGTATGCTGTGTGATAGTCTTTATTCGAACCGTAAAAAGAACTATCTACATCTTGTGGATAAAACTTTGCATTATTCTCATCTGTGATTTCAGCAGAATCTTGCAACTGCTTATATATCACTTTACACTCAAGTGTCAACGGTAATTCTTTAATAGCCGGCACAGAAACACTTTCACCATCTACCAGTGTTAGGCCCAGTTCTTTGATTTTATCCATGTCATGCCCTGATTTAGTTCCACACACGCTGTAAACGGTTTTATCCATATCTTTTAGTGGTATATTAATTGTAAACTCGGGGTTTTTATCAAGTAGTTGTTTTGTAAAGCGGTTTTCCCTTACAAAAGCGGTGAAAATCGGCTTTTGCCATTCGATTCCAAATGTCCCCCACGAAATCACCATAGGGTTCACCCTATCATCAGCCTTTGCCGTTAAAAGCACACCTTTTTTCACTCCGTTTAAAATCTCACTGCAATAATCAAACACATCTATTTTTTCTTTCATCTTTAAAAACCTCCTATTAATTTACTACTACTTATATGATATACCAATTTCTACTCAAAAACAAGTTGTCACACTATTTTTTATGATATAACGACTTTTATAACAACTTAATTTTTTCAAAATACTTGTAGAATTATGTGACAATTTATGATATACTTATTTACCCACATTAAACGAAAGAAACTGTGGGAAAAATATTTTTTTTAAAGAAACGGGTTTATATGTCTACATTTAAATGCGGAAATAATATTGTGCTTTTATGCTCTAAAGCTTTACGTTTTTTTGATGAAAGGCTTATCAATCACGGTGAGCGTGTTGCTTATCTTGCCTCAAAAATAATAGAAGAGCTTGATGATAATATAGATTTCAATCCCTCTACTTTATATCTTATGAGCATATTCCATGATATCGGAGCGTATAAAACCGAGGATATTAACAATATTTTAAAGTTTGAGACTGCCAACGCAGACGAGCATTCTGTGTATGGGTATCTTTTTCTTAAATATTTAACACCTATAACAGACAACTGCGAGGCTGTTTTGTATCATCACACACCTATAGCCTTGCTGGATGGTGTCGACCCGATGGTTGTTGCATATGCGCAGATAATTAACCTAGCTGATAAAATTGATGTGGGCTACTTAAAAACCAGCTCTTTTGAGAAAATTTATTCAGGTATATTAAAAGGTGGTCATATTGAAGACAAATACATGATAGCCTTAAGAAAGATGCTTGACAATAAAAAAATACGCGAAGACCGTTTCAACGAAGATGCAAAAGAATGGTCTTATAAAATGGTGGATTCGCTTAATTTAACAACAGATGATTTAGTTAAATACCTAAAGATGATAATCTACTCAATGGAGTTTAAAAGTCCTGTCACCATGCTTCACTCAGTGAACACCACCACCATAAGCGTGTTTTTAGGCCAAAAGCTGAACCTGACAAACGATGTACTGGAAAAGCTTTATTACAGCGCCCTGCTACATGATGTTGGCAAAATAGCCATACCTGAATCCATCTTAGAATTTAAAGGCAAGCTGGACTCTGACAAAATGATAATTATGCGTACACACTCTTCCTATACCGAAGAAATCTTGGACGGGTTATTTGACCAAGATATAATAGACTATGCTGTGAATCATCACGAAAAACTTAACGGCACAGGGTATCCAAAAGGCCTTAGCGCAAAAGATCTTACCACCGAAATGCGGATTGTTGCCATAGCTGATATCACCAGCGCTTTGATAAGCAAACGAAGCTATAAAGGTGAATATGATTGGGAGAAAACTGTTTTTATACTGAATGACATGGCGCAACAAAATCAAATAGACGCCGATATAGTAAAACTTATTGCAAATAACAAAAGTGAACTGCAAGAAATGCTTGATATGGTTTCACAACCCGTGGAAGATGTATACAACAAAATTTTCACCGAATATAACAAACTTTTACTTGAACTAAAACAAGCACGACTGACATTAAAACAGCAAAAATCCTGCACAACCTAGTATGGCACTTAATAGTAATAACAAAAGATGGTAGTCGACATTTTGCCGATTTCCATCTTTTTTATATGCTTTATTGCGCCGTGCAAAACTCATCTATTGTCATTTTTTTCATCCCCAATCGCATGCTTATATTACAAATATTTTAATATTGTTTGTTGCATAAACCTATATCATATGGTAAAATTCACACAGAAAAATTATAGTGCAAAGGGGATATTTTCATGTCAGAGATGTTTGAGGTATTTATGGTGGTTTGTTTTGGTATTTCGTGGCCGACATCTATTTGGAAGTCTTACAAATCACGAACAGCCAAAGGGAAAAGTATCATGTTCTTATGCTTTATTTTCATAGGGTATATTTGCGGAATTATCAGTAAGTTCACAGCCGGAAACATCACCTATGTGGTGATATTTTACATCCTAAACCTTATCATGGTTTTCACCGATATTATTTTGTATGCTCGCAACAAGCGTATCGACAAAATGAACGCAATATAGCAAAATCAAAAGGCGCATTCAGTAAAATGAATGCACCTTTTTTTATTTATTAACTTAAATCAATATATTCCTCCACAGCAGTCGGTGTTGTTTATGCCGGTTTCATATCTATCATTAAACCCCGACACTTTTCAAAATCAAGTGTATTTCTCTATATCTAAAAGCTAGAAAATGCTATAATAACATCATAAAACACTCTGAAATTGAACATGCAATTTTCGGAAGAAAAATGCTGATATGTGTTGTATAATCAAGCTAGTATTGCAAAGTATGAAGTGTGTAACTTAATAATAAACAATGTATAATCGATGGTGAAAACAATGTATGAAAAAGAGGCTGAAATTCGACAAGAGTTATTTTCTTTAAGTGAGGAAAAATTCAAAGAATTTGCTAGTTCTTTGATTCCCGGATGTGACAATCTTATCGGGGTGCGTATCCCAAAACTACGAAAAATCGCCAAGAAAATCGTGAAAGATAATCCTATTGATTTCCTTGATAATGCTGAAGACATATATTTTGAAGAAACCATGCTAAAAGCGCTCATTATCGGAAATATGAACGAAGACATTGAAGTGATGCTAGAGCAAATAGCTATGTTTGTTCCTAAAATCACAAACTGGTCACTGTGTGATAGTTTTTGCAACGAGCTTAAAATTGTTCGCTTGCATAAAGAGCGTGTGTGGACGTTTTTACAGCGATATCATCAATCAAATGAAGCATATGAAATACGATTTGTAGTGGTGATGCTACTTTTTCATTACATGGAAAAGCAATATCTTGATGATATTTTATTTATCTGCGATGTTATCACCCATGAAGATTATTACGTAAAAATGGCTGTTGCATGGTGCTTGCAAGTATGCTTTGTAAACTTCCAAAGCGAAACAATGGCATACCTTGAAGAAAACAACCTTGACGACGAAACCTATAACAAAACTTTGCAAAAAATAAGAGAGTCGCTGAAGGTTGATAAAGCCACAAAAGAAGTAATCAAATCAATGAAAAGAGAGTAACTACGCCTTTAAAATCCGGTTTTTCAAAGCACGTATTTTAAGGCAAAATCAAAAAAGGAATGGTTGTTTCAATGACTGAAACTAGTTTCAACATAACATCCGATGAAATGTATGATGCCGTAATTTCAAACAATGAAAGTTACGACACTGTGTTTTTTTATGCCGTGAAATCCACCGGTATTTATTGCAGACCATCTTGCAAGTCAAAAACACCTAAAGTGGAAAATATAGAGTTTTACAAAACAGCTACTGAGGCCGCAAGCGCAGGATACAGACCATGCAAAAGATGCCGAAGTGATTTGCTTGACTACAAGCCGATGAAGGATATAGCCGAAAAGCTGAAAAATCTTATTGACGATATGTTTAACGAAGCAGAAACATTAAACAATGAAATAGACAAGCTCGGGCTTTCACGCAAGCGAATGGTGGAAGTTTTCAAAGAAGAGTATGGCTTCACTCCAAGCAACTATGTAAACGAACTAAGGTACAAAGAAGCCACAAGGCTTTTAGAAAAAACCAACAACGAAATAATTGATATTGCATACTCGGTGGGTTTTGGCAGTCTATCTGCTTTTTATAAATTCTTCAAGGGAAAGGCGAACATCTCCCCTGCGGCTTACAGAAAAGAATGTAGCAGAGGTGGGAAATGATTATAAGTGCGACAAGAAGAACCGATATTCCATCTTATTTTGGTGAATGGTTTATTAACAGGCTGAAAGATGGCTATGTGCTAATCCAAAACCCATACAACAACAATCGCTATTCTAAAGCAATTTTAACTCGTGATGCTGTAGATATGATAGTTTTTTGGACCAAAAACCCGATGCCGTTTTTAAAGCATCTGCCTACCATAGAAGAGATGGGTTATCCATATTATTTTCAGTTCACCCTCACGCCGTATGGAAAAGAAACCGAAAAAGCCTTGCCAAATAAAGAAGATCTAATAGATGCATTTATAAGCTTAAGCAAAAAAATAGGCAAAAAAAGAGTTGTGTGGAGATATGATCCTATTATAATTTCCGATATTTACACGATAGATTATCATAAAGATCGGTTTTTTCACATGGCGAAAAAACTGTCGAATCATACCGAAAGATGTGTTATAAGTTTTGTAGACAGCTATAAAAATGTAACAACTCGTATGGGGAAAGATCCGGCTTACAGCATGACAAAAAACAATATTTTTGCACTAGCTGAAATTTTCTCAAGCATTGCGAAAGAGTATAATATAGAGCTTTTCACCTGTGCTGAAGCAATAAACTTAAAGCAGTTTGGAATACAGCATGGTGCTTGCATAGATAAAGCATTGATAGAGCAAATTTTAGGCATGAAAATCAATGCAAAAAAAGATAAAAACCAGCGAAAAGAATGCTACTGCGTAGACAGCATTGATATCGGAACATATAACTGCTGTGCAAATGGGTGCAGCTATTGCTATGCGCTGTCAAGTGAAAAATCAGCACTTTTAAACATGGCAAAGCACAACCCAGCCTCCCCTGTTTTAATCGGAGAAATAAACCCCAGCGCCATCATCACAAACAGAGATTCTTTTAGTGTTATAGAAAGCCAGATGTCTTTATTTTAAATAAGTATTATAGGCGGTAAAGCAAGATGAAAATTAGGCAAGAAGAACCAAAAGATTATGCCCAAATCAGAGAAATGGTGAAAGCTGCGTTTAAAGGCGCAGAACATACCGACGGAAATGAATACAACTTAGTCGACAAGCTTAGAGCAAGTGATGGCTTTATAAAAGAACTGGCACTAATTGCGCAGGAAAACGAAGAAATTATAGGCCATATTATGTTTTCTAAAGCTATTATCGGAGAAAAAACAGGGCTTGCGCTTGCGCCGTTGTCCGTATCGCCCAAAGCGCAAAAAAAGGGCGTCGGGACCGCCCTTATGAATAAAGCACATGAAGTGGCAAAAGAAATGGGCTATGAATTTTCAGTAGTTTTAGGTAGCGAGAAACATTACCCAAGAGTAGGCTACAAAACAGCAAGCACGTTTGGGGTTTTGGCGCCATTTGACGTTCCTGAGGAAAACTTTATGATTATGTTTTTTACTGAAAACATTTCAGAAATCAAAGGCACCGTCGTATATGTAAAAGAAATATTTGAAGGCTAGTTTTTTATAACAATAAAATATCAACATTAAAATTTATAGCACGCTATTAACGAAAGTTTAATAGCGTGCTATAATCATTCAAGTCGGAGGTGACAACTATGACTGAAGTAAGAATAGGCAAAGTAATAAAATATGTTAGTGCCAGCCTAGAAAAACAAGCAAATAGCTTACTGAAAAAAGAAGATATAAGTCTTTCTCAAGGTATACTTCTTATATGGCTAAGTGAGGCTTCTAACAAAGAGTTACCCATAAAAGACATCGAAAAAAAGTATGGCACAGCCCAGTCTACCACTTATGGCATTGTTGCCAGGCTTGAAAGCAAAGGATATGTCGAAAGCTATTCCATCAATAACAAGACAAAAATCGTAAAACTTTGTAATGCGGGAGCTTCAAAAATCGACTTTGTAAAAGAATGCGTTTTGCAAAGCGAGAAAGAAATGTTTAAAGGGTTTACCGATGGCGAAAAAGATTTCTTCATTTTGCTTTTGGTCTTGCATCTTTGTAGGTATCATAATAT
>CAYIZZ010000014.1:0-29442 GCA_964367945.1 uncultured Oscillospiraceae bacterium
TGGCTGCACCCATAGCGGCGGAGAACTCTTCTGTTTGAGAAGAAGGCTTTTTGGCTGCACCCATAGCGGCTGAGAATTCTTCTGTTTGCGAGGAAGTCATTTTTGATACGGTTATAGGCTTTTTGCGCACAGAATCTTTTTTTTGTGCGATATTTATTGTTGGTGCACCGGCAGGTGGCGCATATTTTTCATGTAAAGGTGAATTAAAAAATGCTTCATCCACGGTGACATCGGACACTGAAAAAGCTGAAGAATCATCTGTTGTATCAGAAAAAGGATCAGTTACATCGGTATATTCAGCTTGGTTATTTTTGTTTTTCTTTGCTAGGCGCTTTTCTTCTTTACGCAGCTGTGCAATTCGGCGTTTTTCTTCTTTTGCCAGACGTTTTTCTTCGCGTTTATCGGTATAGGGTGAATTATTATCCGATTTGCCAAACCATCGATTCAGCTCGGTATCATTCACATATTTATCCACCTGAACTTTTTCCATAGCGGCGGCCTTACCCATGCGAGGGCCGATATGCTCGCGTTCGGGCTGTATGTCCCAAATAGGAGCATCGCTATCTGATTTGCGACGTGCTTTTTTAGGAGCAGGTACCGAATCAGACGAAATAAAGGTATGCTCGGCAGGTGGTGTGATACTAACAGGTGAAACATCTGGCTGGCGAGAGGAGGCCGGAGCAGATATATCAGGCGTAGGTGAAGTGGGCGCAGATGGCACAGGTGAATGAGGGGTAGGGCGCGAAGAAGCTGCCGCAGAAGGTGAGGATTTCTGCTGGCGCATCTCTGCTAAAATATCATCCACACTTCCAACCGGCGAAGGCGTAGATCCACCTTTTAGCTCGTTCAAAATATCGTCTACGTTCTTGTAGTTTGATTTTTGATTACTATCCAAAAGCGTCATCTCCATTTTATGAAAACAAAAATTGTTGTGTCTTAGAACATATGCCTTGAGTTAAACTTGTCTTTTGCGAAAAACTTCATACATAAAAATTCCACCGGCAACCGAAACATTGAAACTATCCACCGATCCGGCCGAAGCCATAGAAAGGTACATAGAACCATCACATAATTTTTTTATAAGTGGGGATACACCCTTGCCCTCGTTACCTAAGACTAAAGCAAAGGGACCGCTTAAATCTTGTTTTTCCATAGGCATACCGTCCATATCGGCGCAATAAACAAAAACATTTGCTTTTTTTAATGTACGAATAGCCTCGCCCAAGTTTGTAACTCGTGCAATGGGTAAAACAGCGGCGGCGCCTGCCGAAGACTTCATTACAACAGGCGAAACAGATGCTGCACCACGTTTTGGAATTACTGCACCATGAGCACCACACAGCAATGCACTGCGCAACAAAGCACCTAAGTTGTGTGGATCCTCTATGCCATCACAAAGCAAGATAAAAGGTGGCTGGTTTTTAGATGCAGCCGCGTCTAAAATATCTTGCAGTGAAGAATATGATACCTCGGCGGCATACGCTGCCACGCCTTGGTGGCGCTCTCCCTGGCACAAAGCATGAAGCTTGTTTTGTGGAATCAGCTTCACCACAGCACCGGCTTCTTTTGCTTTTTGGGTGAACCGTTGCTTTGTCTTTGCATCCAATGTATCAGATAAAAATAAAGTGTCAATACTGCTATCACTTTGTAAAAGTTCAGTTACTGCGTTGCGTCCATACACAACAGGACGCTCCACTCGATCATTCATCGGCTAGTCCTTTCTTTAACGGTGGAGATAAATAAACCACCATTTGTTGCGGTTTAGTCGATAGACTACCCCAAGTTATTGATATTATACCAAAAAATGCACTATTTTACCACATAGAATTGAAAAGTTTTGCATAAAAAATCTCTGTAAAATATCGTAAAGAATATAGATAGTGCTGACATTAGACAGTATAATATATATGGGCACTGTGGTGGTATGCATTAGCTTAATACCCCACAGTGCCCATATATATTTTTTAGTTAAACAAATTTTACAGCTGTGCCGTATGCAATAACCTCTGCTGCGCCTTGCATGACGCTTGCGCTTGCGTACCTTACGTTAACAACTGCGTCGGCGCCAAGTGCTTTTGCTTCGTCCACCATGCGTTTGACTGCAACTTGGCGCGCCTCGTTCAGCATATTTGTATATGATTCAATTTCGCCACCCACAAGTGTTTTTATACCTGCCATAAAATCCCTGCCAAGGTTTTTTGTCATAACTATATTGCCTTTTACAATACCGATTGCCTCTAAATTTTTGCCGGATATTGTTTCTGTTGTAACAAGTGTCATCATAGTAAGTCTCCATTCTGCCGCTGTAAAAGTACGGCATGTTATAATTTTTTCTTGATGATGGTGATGCTATCAAGGTTAATATTTTGATGCTATGTCTTCTTCGCCACTTTTTATTTGCTTAAAACGCTGGAAAAGCGCCACCCAAACGCCTACTAGAGTAGCAGCAGGCACTATAAGCACAAGTATGGCAATGGCAATGTCAGAGATTGTTAACATGGAAGCATTTTGTAAAACTGTGAATAAAATCAAGCTTACCCAAAGCGCCACGCCAATTGTAACAACAATTGCGGCAATAAGTGCGCCTTTATATTTTTTTTCTTTATCTTTTTTATGAATATCCATAAACTTCACCCCCTTTTTTTCCATTTTTTCAATCATGTCCAAGTGATTTTTGATGCTGTTTTCTGACAAAGGATCACTTTGTTCTGTCAACAGTTTTGAAAGTTCAATTGCAACTTCAATGCTTTGCTTTTGCTTTTCAAGACTTTGCGTGTGGTTGTAAAGGCAGGCATCAAGGGTCTTTTTGCCACTGAAAATTTCACGTATTTCCTCAATGGATACATTCAGCTTACGAAGCAGCTTAATGCGTTCAAGGCACGCAATATCTTCCAAGTTATAGTCACGGTAGCCATTGTTAGCTTTTCGTGTTGGGTTCAAAAGCCCTTCCTTTTCATAAAAACGTATGTTCTTTTTTGTAATACCTACCAGTTCTTCAACACTTTGTATTTGCAATATAATCGCCTCCATGTGCATATTTTACACGTTCTATTTAATGGAATGTCAAGCTTTTTTTGCATTTTTTTAAATTGTTTTCTTGTTGCTCTTAAAAAACGAAATCTTATGCAAAATAATTGCTCAAAATTTGATATGTCCAACTACTGCTAGTAACATTGTACTATAATATAAGGGAGATTATGTGGTTTCTGCTATTATCATATTTGTAGATGAATATTATACTATTTGTAAATGGAGATAGGGCTGCATTGTTGTTGAAAACTTGTTGAAAAGGTTGACAAATGCCACTTTGAGGGCAAAAATCAATGTGGAAAACAAGAAAACGAGTAAGTTTTCAACAATGCATTAAAAACTTTCAACATAACAGAGCGTTGAAACAGAGAAAGATGTGACGAAAATTTATGTAAAAAAACAGTAAAATTTTATGTTTTTTACAAGGATGCAAAAATTATAAATTTTGATATACTGGTATTAGTGCTTGAAAATGGAAGGATGGCTATAAAAAATGACAGAAAAAGCAAACAACGCGGTTAGATTTGAAGCAGATAACATGGATTTAGAGACTACACTATTTTGTGGGCAAAGTTTTTCCTGGGAAAAGGTAGATGATAACAAGTTTGCGGGAATAGCAGGTGAAAAAGCTATATTTGCGTGGAAAGATGAAAATAGTATATGTATTGAAAATATTGATAACACAGCATTAAACGAGGAAGATATATTGTTTTGGAAGCAATATTTTGCGGTGGATGTTGACTATATTGAAATCAAAGAAAAACTATGCACACACAAAGTGTTGGCGGAGTGTGTGGCCACAGCGCCGGGCGTGCAAGTGTTGCGGCAACCTTTTTTTGATACATTACTGTCGTTTATTGTTAGCCAAAACAATCACATACCTCGTATCACAAAGATTGTGAAGCAAATGCGAAATCAGTTTGGCAGGCCTATCGCGCAGGGGTATTATACATTTCCCACTGCAGATGTTTTGGCGGAAAAAACTATTGAAGATTTGGCAGAGCTTAGGGCGGGGTTTAGAGCGAAATATCTAGTGGATGCCGCATGTAAAGTAGCAAGTGGAGAAGTGGCAGAAGAAAGACTGCGCACATTGTCAAATGAAGAGGCAAGGCGTGAGCTGTGTAAAATTCATGGAGTGGGCCCAAAGGTGGCCGATTGTGTGCTTTTATTTTCGCTCGGAAGGTGGGATGTTGTGCCTATGGATGTGTGGATGAAAAGAGCAATGGAAACACATTTTGCAGGCGGGATGCCACAATGTGCTGATGGAGTGCAAGGCATAGCCCAGCAGTATATTTTTCACTGGATGAGAACAAAAGAAATAAAGTGAAGATTAAAACTGCTTTGACTTGACAATTTGTAGTACAAAGGAGTATACTGTGCTAGGAATTTTAGGCCCTGATGCAGATTTGTAAGATGATAACAAAGTGCTCATGGTCCATTATAAAAGGGAGGCTATACAATGTTACAAAGCGCAAAAGAAATGCTGAACAAAGCACGAGACGGAAAGTATGCAGTGGCCCATATTAATACCAATAATATGGAATGGACCAAAATGATTTTGGAAACAGCTCAAGAAACAGGAACACCGGTAATTATTGGTGCAGGCAATTTGCCTTGCGTTTTCTTAGGCGGTAGGCATGCTGTGGTTGGCATGGTAAACGGTATGATGCGTGACTTGAACATCACTGTGCCGGTAGCCTTGCATTTGGATCATGGCTCATATGAAGCATGCTTTGAGTATATTGAAGCAGGTTTTTCTTCTGTTATGTTTGATGGAAGCAAATATTCTATCGAAGAGAATGTTCAAAGAACAAAAGACGTTGTGCGTGTAGCACATGCTGCCGGAATTTCTGTGGAAGCTGAAGTGGGCGGTATCGGTGGCCAAGAAGACGGTGTTATAAGTGCCGGCGAGCTGGCTGATCCCGAAGAGTGCAAACTGATTGCTGATTTAGGTGTAGACTTTTTAGCTGCAGGCATTGGTAATATTCATGGCGTGTATCCTCCTGATTGGAAAGGCCTTGATTTTGATGTTTTGAACAAAATTAATGAAGCTACAAATCACTTGCCCCTTGTTTTACATGGCGGCAGCGGTATCCCTGATGAAATGGTGAAAAAAGCCATCAGCATGGGCGTATCTAAAATCAACGTAAACACAGATTGCCAGCTGGCATTTGCAAGAACACTTAGAACATACATCGAAGAGGAAAGAGACCTCAAAGGTAAGGGTTTTGAGCCTCGTCCATTGATGACAGAAGCTTTGCAGGCTATTAAAGTAGTAGTACGTGAAAAGTTTGAAATGTTTGGAAGTATTGGCAAAGCATAATGCTAAAGCCGTAAATAACAAGCTAAAAGCGACAACGATTTTATCGTTGTCGCTTTTTATTTGTTATTATATGCAAAAAATATTATAAATCATAAAGAAGTGCAGAATATCCAGGCACAGGCCATTTGTCTTCAGGAATCAGCACTTCCAATGCATCGCAAGCAGCTCTTAAAGCAGTCATTTCATTTTGGACAATACTTTGCATCTGCTTTGCCGAGGCAGCGGTTTCTTTAGGTATAGCACAAAGGCTTTCCTGCAAGGCTGTTTCAGCATTGGCACAATTGTCTATAGCGGCAGACAAACGCTCTACCATATCACCGGCAAAGCGGCAAGAACCACCGGCAGATTGCACGCTGTTTACTGTGGTCGCAATATCACCCAAAGCAGAGCATGCCGCCGGCAAGAAACTGCGACGAGTCATTTCAAGTAGTGTATCGGCCGCAATGCGCATTTGTTTCACATAGCTTTCCAGCAAAATTTCGTATCGGCTGTGACACTCGCTTGGGCTAAACACTTTAGTGCGCTCAAACATGGCAATATTTTTTTCGGAAATAAAGCTTTCGGTAGCCTCAACCATGGTAGATAAGTTGGGTAAACCACGTTTTTTAGCTTCCTCAACCCATTCATCGCTGTAGTTGTTGCCATTAAAGATGATTCGGGAATGTTTGTCCCAAACATCATGAATGATTTTTGCTATAGTGATATCAATTTTGTCAGAATCCACTGCTTCAAGTAAATCTGCAAATCCTGCAAGCTTGTCGGCAACAGCGGCCGATATAACAGTGTTCGCTAAACCTATCGATTGGGAAGAGCCCAGCATACGAAACTCAAACTTGTTTCCTGTAAATGCAAAAGGCGAGGTACGGTTGCGGTCATTGTCGTCTTGCACCGGTAAAGGCAAAGTTCTTACGCCCAGTTTTAGGTTGTTGCGCTCGCCCATTTCATATGCATGACCATCGGCAAGGCTTTGCAGAAGGTTTGTCAATGTTTGGCCAAGGAAGATGGAAATAATAGCAGGAGGCGCTTCGTTGCCGCCCAAACGTAAATCATTGCCGGGACACGCAGCCGAAAGCCTAATTAAATCGGCGTAATCATCCACTGCTGCAATGACAGCACATAAAACAAGCAAAAACGGTCTGTTTTCAACAGGATTGTCGCCGGGCTTAAGCAAACTACCAGCCAAAGGTGTGTCAAGGCTCCAGTTGTTGTGCTTACCACTACCGTTTATTCCGGAATAAGGTTTTTCATGTAAAAGGCAGGCGAACCCATGGCGTAAAGCTACTTTTCGCATCAGCTCCATGGTAATTTGGTTGTGGTCCATGGCAACATTCGCCGAGGCAAACACATTGGCTAGCTCGTATTGGCCGGGAGCAACCTCGTTGTGTTCGGTTTTGGCCGGAACACCGATAGCCCACAGTTCTTCGTCTAAATCACGCATATAGTTGCGCACACGCTCGGACACACTACCGTAATAGTGATCATCCAGTTCTTGACCTTTTGGTGGTTTTGCGCCACTTAAAGTGACACCACAAATCTTTAGATCAAGACGTTTTTGTAGCAGGTCTTTATCCACCAAAAAGTATTCTTGTTCGGCACCAACACTGGGTGTTGCCTGCAAGGTTTCTGTGTCGCCAAGTGCACGAAGAACACGTAAAGCGTGCTTGTTCAGTATTTGCATGCTACGTAGTAGAGGGGTTTTTTGATCAAGAGCTTCACCCATATGCCCACAAAATGCAGTGGGAATATATAGTGTAGTACCTAAAACAAATGCGGGTGAGGTGGGATCCCATGTGGTGTATCCTCGTGCTTCAAATGTGGACCGAAGACCACCCGAGGGAAAGCTGGATGCATCACCTTCACCGTGGCTTAATGTTTTGCCGGTGAATTTTATGATAGGTGCACCCTCGCGAATACCATCGATAAAGCTATCGTGCTTTCCGGCAGAAATACCGGTCATTGGGGTGAACCAATGAATATAGTGGGTAGCACCGTTTTCAATAGCCCATTCACGCATAGCATTTGCGATGTCATTAGCCACTTTTGGGTCCCATCGCTGATTTTCATCACGAATTTGTCGTAGTTTTTCATATACATCTTGTGGCAAACGCTCACGCATAGTGCGATCATCAAAACATCGTTTGCCAAATTCAGTTAATACAGTTGTCTTAGCCAAAGAAGCCTCCCATCTTTACTGTGTACATTTACTTTTACAAGTTTACCATGTAGAAAGGCTGGGTGGCAAGAGTAAAAAGAAAAAACTCGAGTTTACATTGAAGTTTTAGGCACTATCTGCTAAAATAAAAAAGAATTTCACGTGGTTTATGTAGCCAAGCAGATATAATCTGAACCCGCCTATTTTTAATAAAGTTATGTGCTGTGCCACGTTATCATCACCTACAATACAAAAAGTATCTCGTGCTCGTTTGTCTTGTCTTGCATAAAATTTACTGAAAATAGGTTTTAACGAAATTTTAAGGTTTTGGGCTAAATAAAAACGAGTTAATTTCATATCGGTTTGGCTAAGAAAGGATGAAACAATATTTTGGCTTTGTTTTTTGATCAATACGCAGGAAAAAAAGTGGCGCTTATAGGTGCCGGGGTAAGTCATAAAGAATTGATTATACTGTTTGCCAAAGCGGGCGCACAGGTAACTTTGTGTGACGGAAAAGAACAAGAAGGCTTTGATGGAAAATATTTACAAGAGCTGAAAAAAAATAATGTATCACTTTGCCTTGGCAAAGATTATTTGCAAGGGCTTATAGGTCAAGATATAATTTTGCGTACGCCGGGATTTGAATTTTTTACACCACAACTTCAAGACGCTAAAAAATCCGGTATAGAGATAAGCAGTGAAATGGAGCTGTTTTTTGAAAACTGCCCGTGTTCGATAGTGGCTGTTACCGGAAGTGACGGCAAAACCACCACCACATCGCTGATTGCCGCAATGTACGAGGCAGACGGCCGCAAAGTGCATCTTGGCGGGAATATCGGAAGAGCACTACTGCCTATCGTGGATACTATTGATAAAAATGATATAGCGGTGGTGGAATTATCCAGCTTTCAGCTTATTTCAATGCGGCAATCGCCTCACATCGCTGTGGTGACTAATGTGACACCAAACCATCTTGATCACCATAAAGATATGGAAGAATATGTGAGTGCAAAACTAAATATTCTAATGCATCAAAAAAAGAATGATATAGCGATATTGGGCTATGAAAACGCCATTTCCCGAGGTATGGAAAAAGAAGTTTTGGGCGAGTGCAGGTTCTTTTCAAGGTTACGTGATTTAAAAAACGGTGCGTTTTTGTCTGAAGATGACATGTTGTGCGTTGCCGAAAACGGGAAAATCACACCCATAATACATAAAAAAGATATAAAGCTGCGTGGTGTGCATAATATAGAAAACTTGCTAGCTGCTTTTTCTGCTGTAAGAAATGAAGTGAGCATAGAAAGTATGCGAAAAGTGGCAGAAACTTTCCAAGGTGTGGAACACCGCATAGAACCGGTGCGTACATTGAATGGGGTACAGTGGTTTAACGACTCTATTGCCTCCAGCCCAACAAGGGTGATGGCAGGGCTTCGCTCTTTTGATCAAAAGTTGATTTTGATTGCCGGAGGATATGATAAAAAAATACCATATGCACCCATGGCGCCGGACGTGATAAAGCGTGTCAAAGTACTGGTTTTGATGGGGCAAACAGCAAACTTTATTGAAGCGGCGGTAAGGGCAGAGGATGGCTTTGAAGAAAGTGGGCTGGTTATTTTACGAGCAAAAGATATGGCAGACGCCGTACGCTTGGCACAAAATGCAGCCCAAGATGGGGATATAGTCACCCTGTCGCCCGCCTCGGCGTCGTTTGATGCTTATCCAAACTTTGAAGCGCGTGGCAAGCACTATAAAGAGCTGGTAATGGCGTTGTGATAGTTTTAGCAGACGCAAAAGATGAAAAAGAAGTAAAAAGACGCATAAAAAGTACAAAAGCTCTTGGCACACAGATGGAAGCGCATTGGCAGTTATGGCTGGAAAATCCTCGATTGCCATATAAATTTTATCTGGTGGGTGAGACGGCAACGCTAAAATTATGTGGAAATACAGCTGTACTGTGCGGCGATGTGGTGCAAAGCGATGAAGAGGAATTACTTGTTTTTTTGCACATGCAAAATATAAATAGGCTGACAGCTGTGGATTTTGCGCCAAAAGGATGGACAGTACAAAAAAAGCGAGCCATACTTGAAAGAAATCCTTGTGAAAATGTGGACGAATATACACCGCTGAGATTTGATGATACACCGCATCCGTTGAAGGTGATATCGGTGCTGGAAGATGCGCAAGGATCCACCTTTTCAGAGGAAGAAAGACAGGACTTATGGACAGAGATCATGGTGGGTCGAAACCACGGCACAGCAAGTGTTGTGGGCGTTTGCAAAAATGATAAACTGATAAGTACAGCAGGCGCATATGCGATTTCACAGACAAGTGCATATATAGCGGGAGTGGCAACATGTAAAAATGAACAAGGTAGCTCTCATGCGCTATCGGTGATTAGGGCGCTGTGCGCTAGACTTAAAGATAAAACATTATATTTAGTTTGCAAAAACGAGATGATACCGTATTATGAAAAAATACAGTTTTATGATACAAATGTATGCTGGATGTTGTCGGCTAAAAAGGAAGAAGAAAATTTGTCATGATGGAAAAATACTTTGAAGTAACAGAAACAATGAAACAGCTGGATGCACAGGTGATGGAGCAAATTGCAACTCAGCTGGCAGATATTGAAGCCATAAAGGTAGAAAACCAGTGGAAGATGCAAGCGGCGTTTACCGCATGTAAGGTGGCATCAAACCATTTGGTGGGAACCACAGGATATGGGTATGACGATGCAGGCCGAAACAAACTGGAAGAAGTTTTCGCGCACCTAAGCGGCAGTGAAGCGGCATTGTTTCGGCATCAGTTTCAAAGCGGAACTCACGCCTTGGCCGTGGCATTGTTTGGCATCTTAAGGCCGAATGATGTGATGCTGTGCGCCAGTGGCACACCATACGACACTCTTCATGGGGTTATTGGCATAGGCGAAAAAAAGGGGCAGGGTAGCCTTTCAGATTTTGGAGTGAAATATCGCCAATTGGAGCTGAAAGATGGTAATTTGGATATTGAAGAAATTTCCAAAGAGGCAAAGAGCGCTAAAATATTATACCTGCAACGAAGCAGAGGATATGCAAACCGGCGCACATTGTCTTTGGAAGATATCAAAGCGGCGGCAAAGGCGGCAAAAGAAATAAACCCCGACATTTTTGTGGTGGTGGACAATTGTTATGGTGAGTTTGTCAAAGAAAAAGAACCCACGCAGGTGGGCGCAGACTTAATAATAGGATCGCTTATCAAAAACCCGGGTGGTGGAATTGCCCCCACAGGTGGGTATATTGCAGGCAAAAAAGAACTGGTAGAGCTTTGTGCTCAGCGGCTAAGCACACCGGGTGTGGGCTCGGAGGTGGGCAGCACATCAGGTGATATATTACGTCAGATGTATCTAGGCTTATATTTTGCGCCGGGCGTCACTGCTGAAGCGCTGAAAACAAGTGTCTACGCATCAGCTTTGTTTGAAAAGTTAGGATGCAGCGTTTCTCCACGTTACACTGAAAAAAGAGACGATATTATCACTGCCATTGTTTTAAACGATGGAGAAAAGCTGGCGGCGCTATGCCGCGCTATTCAGCACACAAGCCCGGTGGACAGTCATTTGACGCCGGAGCCGTGGCCGATGCCGGGATATGACTGTGATGTTATCATGGCGGCAGGAGCGTTCACCATGGGTAGCAGTATAGAGCTGAGCTGCGATGGTCCAATGCGTCCGCCATTCACAGCTTTTTTACAAGGTGGACTGAATTTTGCGGCCTCACGCGCGGCAGTGTTGCTGGCGGCGCAAGCGGCGTTTGGCGAATAAAAGGTTTAGAAAATAAAAATACCGCACAAACATGCTTTAGAGTACAAGGCAGTGTTTATGCGGTATTTATTTTGCAAAATTATGCGTTTTTCAAATATTCAGTGAAATCATCTAAATAAAGTGGACCGGAGAAAAAATCTCCCTTTGCAAGCTCGCAGTTCATTGATTTGACTAAATCATAACAACTTTTTGTGTCCACAGATTTTGCCAGTGCATGTACGTTTGGGAATTTTTTGCACAATGTCAATATGCTTTCAACAATGGAAAAGGCTATGGAATTGGTTTCGATATTTTGGATGATGTCACTCGCAATTTTAAGTGTGTGAAAATCATGTAGTATTAGTATATCTGCGTTTGCGTTATCTGTGCCGAAGTTATCGATAGAAATACTCAGGCCATTTTGTGAAAATGAAAGTAATATGTCTTTGAGCAAAGTTTTATCTAAACGGCATAAATCAGGCTTCATTTCTATGATAAGAAGGTTTTTGTCCACACCATATTCATCACACAGCATACCAATTTTTTGTGCACAGTTTTCCTGAGAAAAAGTGGCAGAAGATAATTGAACATAAACTTTCAAAGGTGAGTGTTGATTTATAATAGTTCGCTGATACTCTAAAACAGTGCGCAAAACATAATTGTCTAAGTCTACCATCACACCCTCTTCTTCGTATAAACGCACCACTTGATTTAAAGATAGGTTTGATGTATCATCGCATATTTTTTCCACAATACACTGTGCCGCTACCGTTTTACCGGTAGACATGTCGATGATAGGATCTAACAATATTTGGATTTTCTTATTTGAAATATCGGCAAACATCTGTTCTTTTGCTGTTAGGGTAAACTGTTGTTTTCCGTATGCTAAAGACCGATAATAGTTTTGCTTGTCGTTATACATAAGGGCATCAGCTTGAATAATTTGTTTTTCCAGCTCCATTTGTCCATCGTTCCAGTTGTGGCCGATAGAAATATTGGCTTTTTCGTTTTGGTTTACTATATCTTTAAGTGAAACAACCATTGTTTCAAATTTATCTTTGTCAATCTCGGGACAGATAACCACAAACTCATCGCCACCAACACGGAATATACTCTTGCTATCAAAAATTTCTTTCAGTACATTGGCAGACTCCTGGATTAAAATATCGCCAAACTCATGGCCATATGTATCATTCACCTTTTTTAGGCCATTGACATCGGCAAAGCAAACACCGATATTTTGTGCATTGATGCTTTGAAGGCGTTTTAGCTCGGAGATATATTTGTTTCTGTTGTATACACCGGTCAGTGTGTCGGTATAGCTAAGAAGTTCAAGCTGTTCTATGCTGGAACGTTTTTCAACTTCAGAATACACAAAAAATGATACAGTGCGAAGTAGCTCGAAATTATCGGTATATTGTGTGGCGTCATCCACCCCTAAAAAGCCTATAATTACACCATTTCGGAGTATAGGTGCGGCTAAAAGGCTGTTGATGCCTTGTGCTTTTAATATATCGTATGATTCGCTGCTGTTGTCTACATCATCATCAAGGCAAGTGATGAAAAACTCACCATATTTTTCAAAGCGCTCCACCCAGTCGGCCACATTAGCTATGGGAATATTTTGCAAGTTTTCAATCTGTGGCTCGGAAGTGTCGCCACACCATTCATATGTGTTGTTGATAACATTATTCACATAATCAAAATCGAAAATATATGCACGCTGAGCGCCGTAATATTTGCCCACTTCATTTAAAAACTTGGATATGGCCTTATCTATGTCTGTTTCAAACTGAAACACTTTAAGACATGAAGATACTGCACGCTCGAGCTCTAAGTTGTCAGACAGGTTAGTCATTTGCTTTTTTGATGTTGTGATATCACGAGCTAGCTCAAGACGCAATAAACGGTCGTCTTCAGCTCGAATAAGAGTGTCTTGAATATCTACATAAACATCAAACTTTTCATTGTGAAATGACCAGTTATACCATTCGTTTTCTTTAAGTTTGTCGTTGGTGCAAAACTCGCAAGGCGCATCTTTACCCTGCAATACCTTATAACATAGCTTACCTTTATAATCATCACTAAAGTCGCCGGTTATGGCTTTAGTTGGGTGATTCATATAATGTAGCTCATAGGTGATGGGATCACTTACATAACATATTAGGTCTGTTTTATTCATGATTAACGGAGCATAATAGCTATCATGCATCATTAAATATTACCTCCATTTCGTACATGTATAGGTCATTTACCTTGTCTATTGAAGCAACCTGGTCAAAATTTATAAAAATAGTATAAAAAAATATATTTTATAGTGATGTTTTTTATGGTAGTTTAATATAATATCATACATTAAGATAAAAAACAAGGATATTTAACGTATTGTGTACAAATTGTAAAGTTATACAAATATCGGAGATTGAATCTACGAATTGAACAGTAATACAAACAAAATGTTGTGAAAAAGTCACAAAAATTTACACAATATAGCTTGACATGAATCTTTTCGAGAATATATAATAATAAAATATCAATGAAGCATATAATTTGCTTAAATAGAACTTAAAAATAGAAAGGTACAAATTATGAAAAAATTACTTTGTATGATTTTGGTCGTGATGCTTATGATGATGATGTTTACAGCTTGCTTTGAAGACGATTACGACACAGAGGAAATGACCGATGCCACAATGGAAGATGCCACAGCGGAAGACGGCACAGCGGAAGACGACATGATGGTAGATGAGGGCGAAGTTAGCTACGGTGTAGCAGCAGACGGCACTCCTTTCGGTAGCTTTACTTCTACATCTGTTTACGGACATGATGTGACAGAGTCAGTTTTTGGCGAGTATGACATGACTATGGTGAATGTTTGGGCCACATGGTGCCCTCCTTGTATCGGCGAAATGGACGAGCTGGAAGAAGTATATCAAACTTTGCCGGCAAGTGTTAATGTGCTAACCATTTGTGATGATGGTGATGTGGAGAACGCACTGGCATTGCAAATACTTGAAGAAAACGGCTGTAACTTTGATGCTATAGTTCCTGATGATTCAATGCGTAGTGGTTTTATGTCAACTGTCACAGCTTTCCCAACAACTGTGTTTGTAGACAGTGCAGGCAACATTTTTGGCGATAAAATCGAAGGTGCACCACAAGATGCAGTTGCATACTACATGTCAGCAGCTGAAGCAATGCTAGAAATGATTGAAGAATGAGAAATCTAGATATCCGATACGTTAGGATAGGTCTGCTTGTTTCGGCTATTGCATTAATAGTTATTGGTATTTTAGCAGGCGAGCATGTGTCTGTTTTACAAAAATCCATTCGCATATGTCTTGAATGTATCGGGATAGGATGATTATTATCAAAAAGAAAAACAAACGTCATTTTATACAGCTGGCATTTGCCGTGCTAACTAACGGATATATTATAGGTTTTTTTAGCGGTAAAATTTTCCAAGGCTCTTCAAAATATATGTGTGTGCCGGGGCTTAACTGCTATTCATGTCCCGGTGCGCTGGGATCCTGCCCTATAGGCTCGTTGCAGGCTGTGTTGAGCCGAAGTGGAAATTATGTCAGTTATTATGTGTTAGGCTTGCTGATATTATTTGGGGTGACAATGGGCCGGCTGGTATGCGGTTTTCTTTGTCCCTTTGGACTTGTTCAAGATATGTTGTACAAAATAAAAGCCCCGAAGCTAAAAGTGCCCCAAAAACCGGATAAAATGCTAAGATACCTAAAATATGTGATTTTTGCGGTGTTTGTAGTGCTTTTTCCAATGTTTTTGACAGATAGCTTTGGTTTAGGTGGACCTTATTTTTGCAAATGGATTTGTCCTTCAGGTACACTTTTTGCAGGAATACCGCTGATTTCTCTAAACGAAAGTCTAAGAAGCTTTTTGGGTGGATTATTTTTCTGGAAGATGGGTATTTTGCTACTCGTTATCGGGTTGTCCATAGTTATTTACAGGCCGTTTTGTAAATACCTTTGCCCACTGGGTGCGTTTTATGCACTTTTCAACAAAATCAGTATATATAAGCTGGATTTGGACAAGCATAAGTGTGTGGGATGTAACCAGTGCAACAAAGCGTGTAAAATGAATATCACAGTGACAGAAGATATAAACTCGCCTGAATGTATTAGATGCGGAGATTGCAAAAATGCCTGCAATTTCGGTGCGATTAGCACAAAATGTGAGTTGCTTGGCAAAAAAATGCAAAATTCTGCGAAAGAGACTGAAAAGATAGACGGATAAGAACGGTTTGAATTAATCAAATAAAAAAGCTACGGATCATCCTGATGTGGGTGATACCGTAGCTTTATTTTTATGTATATGACTAAAACTTTACAGGCCGAACTCTTTCTTTATTTGGTCCATCATGACGTCTACAGGCGCTTCTACACCGGTCCACAGGGTAAAGTTTACAGCACCTTGATTTACCACCATGCCAAGGCCATTGACGGTTTTTGCACCACGTTTTTCAGCTTCTTGCAAAAAGGCTGTGTGTGGCCTGTTTACAATAACATCGGTGACGATCATATTTGACGAAATGGTGTCATAGTCCACGTCAGGTTTTTCGTCAACATTTGGATACATGCCCAAAGAAGTGGCGTTCACTAAGATATCTGCGTCTGCAGGCACAGCATAGGGCTTGTTCCACTCGACAAAATCACCCACAGCGTCAGTGCGATCACAAATTAGTTTTGCCAGCTCGCTACCACGACCTATATTTCTGTTCACAACAGTGATTTTTTTTGCGCCGGCCAAAGCACACTCGACAGCAATAGCACGTGCTGCACCACCGGCACCTAAAACAACAACATATTTGCCTCCTACATCAACTTGGTCGTTTTTCAGTGAAGTGAGAAAACCTTTTCCGTCGGTGTTTTCGCCCCACAGCTTGCCGTCGTTATTTACAACCATGTTTACAGCACCAATGATTTCAGCAGCAGGAGAAAGCTCGTCTAAATATTCCAGCACTTTTACTTTATGTGGGATAGTTAGATTGATACCACGCATGTTCATGGCTTTCATGCCTGCCATAGCTTCAGCTAAATCACCATCATGAACTTTAATGGTAAGATAACGGTAGTCAAGCCCCTTTACAGCAAATGCGGCTTCTTCTATCACGCCGGTGGGATTATCATCAATGGGACAACCGAAAGCACCGACCAGCTCAGAACGATAAGACTTACTCATGAAAAATCACTCCTTTATTTAAGTTGATAATGAAAATCTGATATAGATTGTACGTGATATTTAAAAGGCCAAAAGTTCTACAGCTACATCATTTGTAAAAATTCAAACTTTTCACCACTTGGGCCTGCAATGGTGCAATAACGTACGCCATTTTCCCAAAACGGGAGATGCTGAACAGAGCCTTCAAGGACCTCATATCCGGCCGAGACAAGACATTCGAAGGTTTCGTCAATATCATCTACAACCAATGCGATATGCTCGATAGCGCCTATACATTGGGCAGATTGCTCCACCTGATAACTTTCAAGCTGCACATTACCGGCTTGATAAAAATTCACGGGTTGACCATTTGGTTGTATTTCTGTACGACATACCGTGAAGCCGATACTACGATAAAATTGATCACTGACACTGATGTCTTGTGTGGGTATTCCAATATGAGCTAGGCCCAAAGGTGGACGTTTTAATATCATATGTGCCTCCTGTGTTATTAGCGCGAAGGGTGATAAAATTCATAGTTTATCTATATAATAGTAATATATATTGATGATAAAGTCAATCTAAAGCTATTACATAAGGCTATACTTTGTGTGCACAAAAATACCCAGACAACGGGTGTGTCTGGGCTAATTTCAGAGCTAACTATTTGTTTTCATATTCCATTTTCAGCAAATATTCTTTCATGGGCAAACCACCGGCATATCCTACTAGTTTACCACTGGCGCCTATCACCCTGTGGCACGGCACTACAATATGCAAAGGGTTTTTATTATTTGCCATTCCAACAGCACGGCTTGCTTTTTCGTTGCCGATAGCTTTCGCGATTTCTTTATAAGTGCGGGTTTCGCCGTATGGAATGTCACACAGGGCAGACCATACTTTTTTTTGAAAGGCTGTTCCCACGGCATCAAATGAAAATGTGAAGTGCTTACGGTTACCGCTAAAATACTCGGAAATTTCAGAAAACACACTGTTTGAAAAATTAGTTTTACTTCCAAAATCGGTGGGAGACTCATTTAATTTTTTTAGTGAAGTGACAGTTTCGTTATCATACTCAATTCGGATAAAGCCAAGAGCTGAATCATAAACAGCATAATTCATTATTTTTCGTGATCCTTTCTATAAAAGAACTAATAAATGTGTCATACCGCATTTTTTAGATTATACCATGACCGAGCTTGAAATTCTTCCTAAAAATAGAAATTCAATTTTAAAGCATAGTGTGAATATAGAGGTAAAGGTGTGCTTAATATAAAAAGCGAATGAGACATAAAAGAATTTATTGAGTAGCTGCGATGTCGTCTTTATAAATACTGTACCATAAGAAAGAACCAAAAATATTGTAGCAGTCAAATCCGTGGTTTTGCAAAATCCTTATAGCAAGATATGCACGCAGCCCACTGTGGCAGATTACATGCACAGGTTTTGTTTTATCAATGGCAGTTAGGTTATCTCTTAAACTATCCAAAGGTATGTTTATGAAGCCGTCTATGGCACCTTTTTTAAATTCGTATTCGGATCGAACATCAAGTTTTGTTACTTCAGAGCCCATGCTAAGCACGTCTTTAAAAGTACTTGTTTTCATTTCACCAAGCATTATGTTTTCGCCTATATATCCCATCATGTTCACAGGATCTTTTGCACTTGAAAAAGGTGGCGCATAGGCAAGCTCAAGTTCATGTAGGTCAGAAACCGTCATGTGTGCTCTTATGGCAGTTGCGATAACATCTATGCGTTTGTCTACACCTTCAAAGCCGGTTATCTGAGCACCTAAGATGACACCGCTGGACTTTGCAAACAGTAGCTTGATCAACATGGTTTTTGCGTTTGGATAGTAGCCTGCATGATGATTAGACGCTGAAAATGCCTTGTGGTAATCAAGGCCTAAACTTATGCATTCTCTTTCTGTAAGGCCGACTCCGGCAACGGTCATTTCGAAAACTTTTGCGATAGAGGTTCCTTGTGTACCGTTGTATTTTGACTCTCTACCCATGACATTATCAGCCACTATTCGGGCTTGCTTATTTGCAGGGCCTGCCAGGGGAATTACACTAGGCTGATTTGAGATAAAATTGTTGACAGATATAGCATCGCCTAGCGCCCATATGTTATCTTGTGAAGTTTTCAAATATTCATCTACTAGGATCTCACCTTTTTTGCCCAGTGCTATCCCACTGTTTTGTAAAAATGTTGTTTCAGGGCGAACACCAACAGACATTACCACCATATCGCATGAAATAAAGCTACCGTCATTTAACATTATACCATCGTTTTTAACTTCGGTTGCAATTTTGCTTAAAGCTAAAGTTATGCCGTTTGATCTTACATGGTTATGAATCGAATGGCTCATGTCTCCATCAATATTAGGCATTAAATGATCAATAGCTTCTATAATGGTTACATTTACGCCAGCCATAGATAAATTTTCCGCCACTTCAATTCCGATAAATCCGCCGCCGATAACACAAGCAGTTTTTGGCATGTTGTGTTTTAAGTGGTCTTTGATTTTGTAAGTGTCTGGAACATTTCGAAGAGTGAAAATAGGCATGTCGCTTGAAATGGGTATATTAGGTGTGATAGGACTTGCACCGGGTGATAATATCAGCTCGTCATAAGATAAGTCATATTCAGTGTTGTCAGCGTGGTTTTTAACCGTTATGGTTTTTGATGTATTGTTTACGGCAATAACTTCTGAAAACACTCGTACGTCAACATTAAACCGAGTAGAAAATCCAGCCACTGTTTGGATAAGCAAGCTTTCTTTTTTGCTTATTACTCCGCTGAGATAATACGGTAGCCCACAGTTTGCAAAAGAGATGAACTCTCCTTTTTCAAGCATGATGATTTCGGTGTCTTCGCTTAATCGGCGAAGGCGTGCTGCAGCACCTGCACCTCCGGCAACGCCACCCACTATTACAATTTTTTTACCATGTAGTTTATTCATTAGATATCACCTCTATAGTTTGTATTTGCCTGTGTAAGTATTAATGCCTTCGACAACTTTATTATTTGCAATAAAGCTCTTTAATGCAACCCATTAGTTCGACGATTTTTTCATCTTTTATACTATAAAAAACAGTTTGCCCTTTTTTTTCATAGTCAAGCAGCCCGGTGGTTTTTAAAATTGCAAGGTGTTGAGAAATACCGGATTGAGTTATTTGTAAATTTTCAAGCAAAGAGTTTACGCTTTGAGAACCTTTTATTAGCTCGCATAAAATAAGTAAGCGGTTCTCGTTTGATAGTACTTTTAATAAATCGGCAACTTCTTTAGCTTTAGCTTTCATTTCATCCATTGTTATTCTCCTTTAGCTTTTACTTTACATATTCCTTGTGTCATTGTGCCCATGGGGCAGTATACACAAAAACCTTTTGGCTTGAAAATAACCATTGTGACAAGCCCGATGATGTTTGATGTTAGCATTACACTGTAAAACCCAAACGCAAACTGAGCTATCCACGGGGATACACTATATGTGTATGCAAAACTCCAAGGTATGTTTATTGTCCACAAAACAGTTACCACCTCATTTAAGTTTTGCGTTTGTGCAAACACTAAATATGTCACAAACAACATATTTACAAACATGATCATGAAAAAAGCTAAGAACCCATAACGAAAATATGTGCTTTTCATAAATTTTGGTAAAGGCTTGTTTCGCGAAAATTTTGCACCTAAGGTGGCAAAAAGTTGTCCTCGCCCACAATAATTGTGGCAATACCCTTTGTTTCCGGTAACCACAGAAATAACAAGCGGAGTGAAAAAGAAAACTAACCCTATCCATGCAAACAAAATATTGAAAAAACCTAAAACCAAATAAATGATTTCTACAATCCATAAATAATCATTCCATTTTTTAGCTTTCATCATGACACCTCACGGGGAATTATTGAGATTACGTTTGCAGGACATACCTTGCTACACTTGCCACATCCCACACATTTATCGGCGCATACCACAGCACAAACACCGTTTGAAACGGTGATGGCGCTAAATGGGCAAGCCTTTATGCAGGTACCACATGCAACACAAAGCCTATCAATCGATGCGATTTTTTTGCTCTTATTTATGGGGAACACATCCTTTGCAGTATATTAGCAATTACTAATATACTGCAAAACATTTACTTTGTCAAATAAAAAATCCCAATCGTAGACACGAAAAGGATTTTTAAAACAAGATTATTGCTTTAGTTTTCTATATTCTGTAGGCGGAATATCATACATTTCCCGAAAGCTTTTTGTAAAGTAGCTCATCTCGGCAAAACCACAGCTGAGACCGATATTAATAATAGGCTCGTTTGTTGTTTTTAGTAAAAAAGCTGATTGCTGAAGTCGATATTTTTTTAAGTATTTTACAGGGGAAGTGCTTAAAACGCTCTTGAAACTTCGTAAGGCTTCGCTTTCTTTCACAGCTGCACTTTCGGCTATATCAAGTAAAGTTATTGCTTTGTCGTAGTTTTGGTGGATAAACGACATCATGGTTTTACATCGGTTCAGTTGCTTTGCAGTTTTAAAGTCTATAGGATTTTGTATATTTTCAGTGTTTTTTATGATGGGTATTAAGGTTTTAGTTAAGTTTTCTCTAACTAAAAATTCATAAGCAAAATCTTGACTTATGAAAGCATCATAAGCAGCCAATACAAGCGAGCAAGCCTCGGCAGACAGAAAGCAGATGTTGATGGACGTTTCTTTAAGTAGCGAGTAGAAGTAGTTTTCAAATAAAACACTGTTTAAATCACCGTATAAAAACTTAGAATGAAAAACAAACGATTTTAATGTGCAATCTGAACCCTCAAAATTTGTGCAGGAATGTAGCCTGCCGGAATTTATAAAAATACCTTCGCCGGCGCTCATCACATATTTTTCAAGCTCAACAGTGATATCCATCTTTCCACTTGTAACCACAATAAGCTCTATTTCATCATGCCAATGATATGGAACAGGATCTGCTTTTAAATCGTCGTTATATATACCAATCGGAAGCCCAGGTGTACCCTTGACATTAAGCTCTTTCATGGTGTTATCTAGGACAATATTACTACAAGTTGGTTTTTTCATTTGATCCTCTTTTGGCGAAATAATTATATTAAAGTGAGATATATTAATAGAAGTGAAAGATATATGATGATATTATTATACAGTAAACAAAGTGGAGGTACAACATGGTAAGCATACTTTTAGCACTTATTTATATATCTTTTATCAGTCTGGGATTGCCTGATGCGGTGCTGGGTTCTGCGTGGCCGCTTATCAGTGAAGAGTTTGGCGTGCCTGTTTCCGGTATGGGTATTGTCACAATTATTATCTCAGCAGGCACAATTTTTTCAAGCCTTAATAGCAGTAGGCTTATAAATAAAATCGGAGTACATAAGGTGACTGCTTTTAGTGTTTTACTAACGGCGGTATCGCTGCTTGGTTTTTCTTTTAGCCCGTCGTTTTTGGTGTTGTGTCTTTGGGCGGTGCCTTACGGTTTAGGCGCAGGAAGTGTAGATGCTGCACTTAACAACTATGTTGCAGTCAACTTTGAAAGTAAACACATGAGCTGGCTACATTGCATGTGGGGCGCCGGCGCAACCTTGGGCCCATACATCATGGGCATGGCGCTTACAGGCGGGTATAGCTTTAGAACAGGATATATCATCTTGTTTATAATACAGGCCATACTTTCAACAGTTATTTTCATCAGTAGTCCAGTATGGAAAGTAAACACAAAAAATGTGGATAATCCTGAAACTAAGCAGCGCACACTTTCGCTGAAAGAGATATTTAAAATACGAGGAGTAAAGCAAATTACGATAGCTTTTTTATGCTTTTGCGCCATTGAGCAAACCACAGGCCTTTGGGCAAGCAGCTATCTTGTGTATAACAGGGGAGTGTTACCCGAGATTGCTGCCGGGTTTTCGGCCTTATTTTATTTTGGGATCACTGTAGGCAGGGGAATATGTGGGTTTATCGCCATGAAGTATAACGACAAACAGATGATAAGAGCAGGTGCAGCCATCATGGCAATAGGAATGGGAGTATTATTTATTCCATTTGGTGAGTATACCGCATTTATCGGCCTTGCGTTGGTGGGCTTAGGCTCAGCACCGGTGTTTCCGTGCATCATTCACTCCACTCCAGATAATTTCGGCGTAATAAATTCTCAGGCTATCACAGGTGTTCAAATGGCGTCAGCGTATACAGGCACTTTAATCATGCCGGCGCTTTTTGGTGTGATTGGCAGAGAGATAAGTTTCAGCTTATATCCGGTTTTTATAGGGGTGCTTTTAACGGTGATGTTTTTGATGTATGAAACTATGCTAAAGAAAGTGAAGGTGGCAGATAAATGAAAGTGGAACATATTGCACTGTATGTAAAAGACCTAGAAAAAGCAAAAAGTTATTACGAGAAATATTTTAGTGCCAAAGCAGGCGAGCTGTATAATAATAAAAACACAGGCTTTAAATCATACTTTTTATCCTTTGAAGATGGCGCAAGGCTGGAAATCATGAACTTGCCCGAGCTTGAAGAAAAACTGCAAAATAATAAACGCACAGGATTTATTCATTTGGCGTTTAGTGTGGGTAGCGAGGAAAAAGTCAGAGAACTGACATATAAAATCCAAAACGATGGATATGAAGTGACAAGCAATCCACGGACAACAGGGGATGGATATTACGAAAGCTGTGTTGTGGACACCGAGGATAATTTAATAGAGATAACAGTATAGTGAATATAAAGCACAAAAAAATACACCGCCTTGCTTGCGGTGTATTTTTTATGTAATGTTGTGACGTGCATAAAAATCAAGTTAAGAATACACGCCGGTTTGCGGGCTAATCATGCCTGCAGGTACAGTGTTTGTAGTGGTTGTAGTAGTGGTTGTAGTAGTGGTGGTTGTACTTATAGGTGTCATGGATACATTAGCATAGGAGTTTGTGTGGTAGGCTGACGTGTGGTCTGCCACCACTGTGCCGGGTGCCGCGGCACCTGCCCTTACTACGGCTTGGTAGCCTGCAGATGGGTTTAATGTGGGCCTGGAGGCAAACGCATTCGAGGGAGTACCGGCAGGTGCACCGGCTGAAGGCACATGAATACCTGTCAAGTTTGCTGTGTCTTGCACTACGATATTATTGCTTAAAATACCTGAGCCATCTCCATGGCCTGTTGCTGTTACCACGGCATTTCCTCCTATGATAACCCTATTGTCGGTTGCAAGAATGCCATAGCTATCGCTAGCGCGTATTCCCGTAGCAGATAGGCTTCCGCCTGAGGTAGAAGTAATAGTCATGGTAGTCGGTACCGGTCCTGCATAGTGCGCTAGTCCTGACTCTTCTCCAGATAATGAGTTTATGCCACTCAAAGAAATGTTTAATGTAGTGTCTGGAGCTGCACCAAATGGGGCGAAGGATGAACCAGCGGGAAGAGCAGTAGAGTTCATATTTAGATGTTCCATGATAATATTATAGGTGCCGTTGCCTTCCACCCTAACAATGTTTGTAGTAGTTGTTCCGTGCAGGGTTAGAGGGCCTGTATAATGTGTAACCACTCTATTTGTATTTGAAGTAGTAAAATATGTTTCATTGTTGACATTATATAAATATAAACTGCTACTTGAAACATCAAACCGCATGTTTGATACAGTGCCTGTAGACGGAGAACCATTTGTTATGTTGCCAGTACCACTTGTAGCCACTGTTCCTTTATTTGCAATAAGACCATTATATGATACCTGTAGAGTTGAACCGTTGTTTACAGTTATGGTTCCTTCGTTTACAAACTCATTTTCTATGGCAAGGGTTCTACCGGTTGTGCCATCTCCGACATTAATAGTCTTGTTTTGAGGTAAAATAGTCAAAGAGAAAGGGGTAGGGATAGTTAAATCAGCGGTTATTGTTATATTGAGTGCATTAGCGTTAGCAATTGCACGTACAAGCTTGTCCACTGTGTCAACATCAGTGGCTCCGCCTACTATCGCGAGACTGCCGGTGTTGTAACTCACGGAGCCGCCGCCGGTGTTGTCGATTCCACCACCGTTGGAAATAAAGTCGGAACTTTCAAAAGTAATAGTGTTGTTGTTGATTATATCACTACTGCCGGTATGTGCAGTTAAGATGGAATTAGTAGTAAACCTTATAGTGCCATTATTCATAAATGATGATAGCGTAGAATTATGGTGGTTTATTTGACCGCCGTTTTCAGCTATGAATGTGGCACCGTTTGTAAATGTGCCATAGTTATTAATTATTCCCTCAATATAAAAAGTACTGCTGGATGATGTTGTGAGACTGGCGCCATTCTGAATGTTTATGGTGCGGTTAGCATCTAAGTTGAACGAGTTGCTAAAAGGAATTGAAACATCACCGACGATATTTATCGTGGTTTCACTTCCGCTTATGGCTGTTGCTAACTCTGTCCAGTTGCTAACATCTGTTGCCGCCGAAACTTCGGTAGAAGATACTACCATAAAAGAAAACATAGACGCAATCATAACCAGCGCCAGTAAAACAGATTTCACATTTTTAATAACCATACCAATTCCCCTTTAGATATAAAAATATATACATAGGTAATTCTACATTGTTTTTTTTGCAATGTCAATTTTCAAGAGAGGGTTACATAAAAAAACAGGGGCTGAAATCTGCCCCTGTGATATTACTAAGCTTCAAAATCAATTAGGTATTTGCTGGCAAATTTTGTGCCATCTTCAAGCCCTTGCAGTGTTTCTTGCACATCTTGCGGTAAGATGACCTCGCCATATTGTTTTATATCAATCTTACCACTTGCCATCATATCAATCACTGTTTGGAAGTCATTGGGAGTAAAGAACACAGCGCCTTGTATCCGTTTTTCATCGTTGATAAAGTTGAAATATGGTATATCCGGGCCCGGACCGTAGGCTAGAATGGTCATGGTGGCACCTGGTTTTATGGCTTCAAGCGCAGTGGTAGCTGCAATGGAATTGCCGCTGCACTCCACAGCGCAGTCAAACTTGCCGCCGGCAATGTCACAGAGATAATCTTGAAGGTTTTCTGTGGCAGAGTTTACCGCAAAATCCACAAAAGGTGCATGCTCGGCCAAGGCCAGCCGCTGGGGATGTATTTCAGTGACAACAACTACCTCTGCACCCAGCGCCTTTGCAGCAGCGGCCGCAAACAGACCGATGGCACCGCAACCTGTGATTAAAACCTTGCTACCTTTCTGCACACCTGCCAGCCTTGCGCCGTGCATGGACACAGCACAGGGTTCTATCATTGCCGCTTGGATGTCATCCACAGCATCAGGCAGGCGATAAATCATGTCTGCCCTGACTGCTACATATTCGGCGAACGCACCATCCCACATTAGGCCAACGCCTTCATTAAACCTAGAAGGGCATAGGTGTGGCAGCTTTCGTTGGCAAAACTCGCACGTGCAACATGGGCTATACTCAATAGCAGTCACACGTTCGCCTTTTTTAAAGTCGGTGCCACAGGGGTCTTCAATAACACCATAGAACTCGTGGCCGGCTACAGCATTTTGGCCTGCACGCACACCGTTTTTCCAAACCATGTGCCAGTCACCACCGCAAATACCGGCATACTTTACCTTGATGATGGGTAGTCCTTGCCGTGACGGTGGCATGGGCTTGTCTGATAAGACGATACTTTTTTTGTCTGCAACTGTTAAAATACGCATAATTTTCTCCTTTTATTTACGTTGTAATGTGAAATTTAAGCGAGATATTCCTTTGAGCACCCGGCTAAAATACAGCCATAAAATGATATTTGAAACATACTGCATTTTGGCAGATTCAATAGTTTTAGTATATCATTTATTACAAGTTATCGTCAATATGTACACATGAATTTATCCTATAATTTTTATAGGAATTTAGCCTTGCAAATAAAAAAGGCACCGAAGTTGCTCGATGCCGGGTTGGGATTGATGCCATGAAATGACTATTAGTAAATCATGCGCTTAGTCATACCACCATCAATCACGATATTTGCGCCATTGATAAAGTCGTTTTCTTCATCAGCTAAAAATAAACATGCATTGGAAATATCACGAGGTTTTCCAACTCTGTTAGAGGGGTGTATGTCGTGGTCTCTTTGTTCAAGTTCTTTCCAGTAGCCTACGTGAATGAATCCGGGGCTGATAGCGTTAACGGTAATGGGGGTTCCTTTAAGCGATACACATAGTGAGTTTGTAAGCGAGACTATGCCACCTTTGCTCATGCCATAAAGCTCCCAGTCCTCCATGTTTTGGTGCCATCGTGTAGAGGAAATATTTATAATTCTTCCGTAGTCCTCGCCACGGTTAAGCTGGATGAATTTTTTAGAGCACAGAAACGCTCCACGCAGGTTTGTATCTAAAACTTTATCGTAGTCCTCTATCGAGACATCTAATATGTTTTTCACAAACATGGCAACGGCGCCATTGTTGATCAAAACATGTACTTTGCCATATTTTTCTTCTATTAGTTTAAAAGCTTGTTCGATAGAAGTAGGCTCGGATAAATCTGTCTTTATGTAATCTACGTAATCTTCTTTATTTTCGAGGATATCAAGGACAACTACTTGATATCCTCTTTTTGCAAACTGCTTTGCCATGTCAAACCCAAGACCGCTTGCGCCACCGGTTATAACACAAATTTTCATTTAATCCTCTCCTTGCTGTAAAATCAATTATCGCAACTTATCAAAATCACGAGTATTGAATATTAATTTTACCATAATAACAACAAAATGCGAATAAGCATAAAAAAGACACTTAGCTTTACCAGGTGCCTGATTGGGCTTTGCATGCTAAATGGAATAGGAGTCCAAAACAAATTTTTTTAAAGGTTAAAGGAAAAAAGACGAGAAATTCATACTGGTGAATATATTGTGAAATTTTTACATTATATAGAATTAATAGTTACACAATATTCACATTATATCGATATAATTTGCTTGCCAAGTAGTCATTTGACTATGTTGCGCAAGTGAGGACTGGCATATTTCAATGTTGGAGCACACCTGATATGAATTTAAGAGAAAGGAAATGAAATGTCTATAAAAGCATCTACCATGCAACGGTTAAGAATTATTACAATATCAATTCTTGTGTTTTTACTAATATTGTCTTTTATTGGGTCTGTTATGTTAAGCATACGTAGTAATGAATATAGTGCAAATAGGGCAGATTTGATTATAAATTTGAACCGTTTTATGGATGGCTCGGCGTATTTAACCTCGGAGGTACGAGCGTATTCTGCTACGGGTGATACCGTACACTTTGATAATTATTGGGAAGAAGTGAACACTTTAAAAAACAGAGATATCGGTGTTGAAAACATGCAGTCCATAGGAATTGCAGATGATGAAGTTTCCGTTATTGAGGAAATGCAGTCAATTTCAAATAATCTCATTCCACTGGAAAGTGCTGCCATGGACTCTGTAAAAGCAGGTAATGTGCAGGAAGCAATGGATAGCGTTTTTGGTGATGAATACGAAAGCGGACTGGCCCAAATTGCTATTTTACAAGTAGAACTGCGCGAAATGATAGACACTCGAACTAATCAGCTTGTGGCCGATACTGTTGTTCAAAACACATTGATATATGTTTTGATGGCGATTTTACTTTTAGTAATTATGGCAGTCCTGTTTATTTCAGAGGTAGTGATTAAGAAAAGTTTAATCACACCCATTGCAGATTGTGCGAATGCTCTGCACGAAATTTCCAAAGGCAATTTGGCATATAATTTGGATTTAAAAGCAGGCGAAAATGAAATTGGTGTATTGGTAGGTTCTACAAAAGAAATGGTATCAAACGTGTCGGGTATCATCAGTGAGCTTAGTGATGGCCTTACCGCTATGTCACAAGGCGATTTTACCCATCAAGAAATCAGTGGACAGTTGTTTGTAGGCGATTACGCCCCGTTGGCCGCAGCATATAACAAAATCAACAAAGAGTTGCCAGTGACGTTGAAGCAATTACAAAACTCATCAAATTTGGTGCGTGGCGGTAGCGAGCAACTGGCAAATAACGCACAAGCTATGTCACAAGGTGCCAACTCGCAGTCGTCGGCTATTCAGATGTTGACCGTTTCAGTAGATGAAGTATCTAATAGAATTAAACAAACTGCCGAGGATGCACGAAATGTTAAAAAGGCAAATACAGCAACGCAGGAATCTTTGCAATTAAGTAATGAACAAATGCAAGACATGATGCTTGCGATGGAACAAATCAATGAAAAATCACATGAAATCAACAATATTATCAAGGCTATTGATGATATTGCTTTCCAAACAAACATATTGTCACTTAATGCAGCGGTAGAAGCTGCACGGGCAGGTGTTTCAGGAAAAGGATTTGCTGTGGTGGCAGAAGAGGTACGTAGCCTAGCATCTCGGTCTGCAAAATCGGCAAGTGACACAGCTATACTGATTGAAGAGACGCTAGCGGCTGTGGAACAAGGCAACAAGGTGGCTCAGGCCACGTCTGCTTCTATCACAAATATTTTTGAAGGTGCTTCCAAGCTAAACACACTTGTGGATGATATTGCCGGTGCTACAGAGAGCCAAGCTATATCTGCCGAGCAAATCAAGTCCGGTGTGCAGCAGATAGCTTCGGTGGTAGATGTCAACACTTCAGCTGCAGAGCAAACAGCTTCGGTAAGTGAAGAACTTCTAAGTCAAGCGCACACTTTAAAAACGATGACATCACGATTCATATTTAGCAATTAGCCCAGATAATATATTAAGAATAAAAAGATATAAAATGGCGTCTCTTCCAATTAGGTAGAGATGCCATTTTGTAGCAGGTCATACCCAAAGGGGTGTGCTATCACGCTGGTGGAACTACCTGAAAATACACATAAACATAAAAAAGACACCGGAACTTAATCCGATGCCTGATTGGATGCAGCTTCAAGCTGCTGGTGGGAGTGTTGTTATAGGAACTACCTGAAAATACACATAAGCATAAAAAAGACACCGGAACTTAATC
>CAYIZZ010000015.1:0-29338 GCA_964367945.1 uncultured Oscillospiraceae bacterium
TACTTCGGCCATCACATTTATTCTGGGTTGTTCCATTTTTTACCCCCGAGTATTTTATATTTTTGCTTAGCTTCTATAGTCACCGTTAATTTTCACATATTCATATGTCAAGTCACAACCCCAGGCAACACCTTCGGCCGTACCACTGTTCATCTGAATCACAATATCTATTTCCTTAGCAGACAATATACGTGATGCCTCTTCTTCACTGTATTGATGATGAGCCGAGTGCCTGCACACCGTAACTTCTCCGTATTCGCTTTTCAGCGACACCTCTATATTATCCACCGAAAAATCGCCCGGCGTGTATCCAATGGCACAAAGCACACGACCCCAGTTAGCATCCTCGCCAAACATTGCCGCTTTAAAAAGATCACTTGAAATCACTGTTTTTGCAATATTTCTTGCTTGATTTGCATTTTGCGCGGTATTCACCTTGCAACATAAAAGCTTGCTTGCGCCTTCGCCATCGGCGGCCAGCATTCGTGCCAATTCTGTAAGCACCGACAAAAGCGCACCACAAAACACACGATAATCATCGTTTTCAGATTGTATGCACGGGTTTTCAGCCAGCCCATTCGCCAGCACCGCCAGTGTATCGTTTGTGGATGTGTCCCCGTCCACGTTTACTTGATTCAGCGTTTCTTTCACTGTTTCGCTAACCGCTTTTTGCAACATCTCTGCCGTAATACATACATCGGTAGTGGCAAATGAAAGTAGTGTTGCCATATCAGGACAAATCATTCCGCTTCCCTTTGCCGCCGCACCTAAAACACAGGTTTTACCACCCAAAACAAAACTTACAGCCGCTTCTTTTTTCACTGTATCGGTGGTCATCATGGCAACGGCTGCGTCTGTGCCCGCATCATATGACAAACTATTGCACAACATAGGAACACCACGCTCAAATGGCTCTTTTTCCAGCGCCTGCCCAATAACTCCGGTAGATGCCACCACCACGTCTTCCATTTTTATTCCAAGGTTTTGTGCCAAAAGCTCACAGCTCCATATTGCAAACTCTTCCCCATTTGGTGCGCAGGTGTTTGCATTCCCACTGTTACATAAAATCGCCTGTGCTACGCCATTTTCAAGGTGTTTTTTTGTTACAGTTATCGGAGCACCCTTCACTTTGTTTTTCGTATATACCGCCGCTGCAGTGCACTCTACATCGCTACAAACCAGCATCATATCCGGCTTCTCACTACCTTTTTTTATTCCGGCATGTACCGCCGATGCTTTAAATCCCTTAGCTGCGCACATGCCACCTTCTGTTTTTTTATATCCTAGTTCAAGGCTCATAAATTAGTTCCTTCCACACGAGTACATCCCGTTTTTTTATAGGTACAGTCCGTCTGTTTCTTTTCTACCCAGCATCAAATTAATGCACTGCATTGCCGCACCGGCCGCACCCTTGCCGAGGTTATCGAATCTTGCCACCAAAAGTAGCTGTTGCTCATTGCCCAAAACAAACAACTCCATGTCATCACGCGCCGCCATCTCACAAGCCGATAACATACCGTCTTTTGGCACTGCCGCTAATGCTTTCACATTGATAAGCGCTTCGTTTCGGTAATAATCCTGATACAACGCAGCCAGCCTACCGGGCGAACGCCACTGCTCAGCCACTAAAGAAGCAGGTAAAGGCACGCTAACCTGCATACCACGATAATAATCAGATACCACCGGCATAAAAATAGGCGGATGCTTAAGATCTGCTATTTTTTGCATTTCCGGCAAGTGCTTGTGGTGTAAACTCAAGCCATACATTCTAGGTGCATCATATGAAACAGGGCGTTCTTCATCTTCATACGCAGCAATCATTTGCTTTCCACCACCGGAATATCCCGTAAGTGAATAGCACGACAATTGTAACGCTGGCGATATAACCCCTGTCTCCACAAGCGGCGCCACAAGCGCTAAAAATCCACTGGAATGACACCCAGGCACAGACACTCTTTTTGCATTTTTTATCTTTTTCCGTCTTGAGCCCAACTCTGCAAAACCATATACCCAGCCATCATCCACACGATGTGCCGTAGATGCATCGCATATCTTTGCATCTTTCGGCGCAGCCTTCACTATTTCCTTTGCCGCCTCATCCGGCAAGCAAAGTACCGACACATCGGCCTTTGCTACCGCTTCGATTCTTGTATCTAAATCTTTGCGCCGCTCTTCCTCAACGCTTAAAATCTCTATGTCTGCCAACGCCGACAACCTATCACGAATCTGCAACCCTGTTGTTCCGGCTGCTCCGTCAATATACACTTTATAGTCTGCCATACTCTCTCCTTGTCTCTAACACTTGTTTTATTATATACATTTTTATGTATAAAATCAAGCATTAAATGAATAAATATTAATTTAAGCTGAGATTTTCTAATTTCTTTAATTACATGTCCTTCTATTTAAATATACGGTGTATTACACTAAAAAACAATGGCAATATCCACCAAAAAACACAATATTTATCCATATTATAAAATATGGCACAAATGCACCGCTTCAGCGCATTTAATGCCATATTTCATATATTAACTCAGATTTTATTTTAATCAAACACGCCTGTAGATATATACCTCTCGCCTGAGTCCGGCAATATCACCATCACGTTTTTTTCAGCATATTCATCTTTTTTACACAGCTGTATCCCTGCCCATAGCGCCGCACCCGAAGATATTCCTGCAAGCACACCTTCTTTTTCTGCAAGCAGTTTTGTGGTGGCGTAAGCGTCTTTTCCACTCACTGCCATCACTTCGTCATATATAGACGTATCCAAAACGCCCGGTACAAATCCTGCGCCTATGCCCTGCAGCTTATGAGGTGAGGCACTGCCTCCACTAAGCACAGGCGATTCATCCGGTTCTACCGCCACAATATGTATATGCGGATTTTGGCTTTTAAGGTATCTACCTGTACCTGTTATAGTGCCTCCGGTACCAACACCGGCCACTAAAACATCTACTTTACCACCACTATCACGCCAAATTTCAGGGCCGGTAGTTTTTTCATGCGCCAGCGCATTTGCAGGGTTATCAAATTGACTTGGCATATAGCTATTTTGTGTTTCTTTTACTATCTCGCCTGCTTTTTCAATAGCGCCTTTCATCCCTTTTGCGCCATCTGTAAGTACCAGCTGTGCACCGTAAGCTTTTAGCAAATTTCGGCGTTCTTCACTCATTGAGTCTGGCATACATAATATCACTTTATATCCACGTGCAACCCCCACAAAAGCAAGGCCTATGCCGGTGTTTCCACTGGTGGGCTCCACTATCACCCCACCCGGCACCAGCTTTTTCTGCCTTTCTGCTTCTTCTATCATAAAAACCGCTGCTCTGTCTTTAATACTTCCTGCAGGGTTTTGCCCTTCTATTTTTGCAAATAGCGCACTTTTTAATCCATAATGTCTTTCAATAGACAAAAGGCGCACCAATGGCGTATTTCCTATGGCTTTTGATGCCGCATCAAAATACATTTATGCTCTCCTTTACAAGTTGGTCTCATTTTCCCCTTAGATATCACACAGTGGCGGCGTCAACTTTTCATCAGTAGCTCTTTTTGCCAAATCTTCCAATGTGATATTATCCACATAGTTTTCTATCACCTTGTAAAGGCCTTCCCATACGGCAATGGTACTACAAACATCAGCACGGGCACACTCATTCACCTCAGTTTCAAGGCATGCCACTGGTGCCAAATTGCCCTCTGTCACCCTTAAAATATCTCCTACCGTATATTCGCTAAGCTTACGCGCCAGCTTATATCCTCCTTGTGGGCCACGTACACTTAACAAAAGGCCTGATTTTGTAAGCCCACTAACAATTTGCTCCATATATTTCATTGAAATCCCTTGTCGCTCTGCCACATCTCGCAATGAAACACATTCCCCCGACGCACTGATTGCCAAATCCATCATCATGCGTAGCGCATACCTTCCTTTGGTTGATATTTTCATTTCAAACCTTCCTTCTTTGCCCATTGTTTAAAAAACCACCATGGAAGTTGCTATTATTACCATTTGTTTAATCAATATAAAAACACGCTCAGCACTGCTGCCAAGCGCCGTCACACAATCTGGTTTACACCATCACCTCCTATTGACAACGCTGAGAAAAACGCTATCACTTTATTTATATTTATAAAGTATGTATATTTTTCAGTTTTCACTATTCTCTCTTTTCCTATCGGATTCCTCGTATATGTCTCTACTTTTATTATACTTCACTAAAATACAAAGTCAATGAACATTTTACGACAAACAGTAATTTTATGGTTGTTTTTTAAGCTTACACAAAAAAACACTTTTGCAAACATTATTTTGCAAAAGTGTTTTTTATGAAAAATAATTTTACACTTAATATAAACCTATTATTCCGATGCACGCTGTAAAAATTTACGTGTACGTTCTTCTTTCGGGTTTTCAATCAGCTGTTTTGCCTCGCCTTGTTCCACTATAACGCCACCGTCCATAAAAATTATGTCATCTGCTACTTCTTTGGCAAAGTTCATCTCATGCGTCACAATAATCATGGTGGTTTTTTGGCTGGCCAGCTCACGAATAACGCGTAGCACCTCGCCTGTCAGTTCAGGATCAAGCGCCGAGGTAGGCTCGTCAAAACACAGTATGTCCGGCTCCAGCGCCAGTGCCCTTGCGATGGCAACACGTTGCTGCTGACCACCTGAAAGCTGATGCGGATAATAATTTGCGCGATCTAAAAGTCCCATTTTTTCTAAAAGATGCTCGCCATTTTCACGGATATTTTCCAGCATGCTTTTGGCATTTCGCTTGTATTCAGGGTTTTCTTTTGCTAAAAGCTCCGGCGCCAGTGTCACGTTTTTCAAGGCCGTGTATTGCGGAAACAAATTAAACGACTGAAAAACCATCCCGAAATGAAGCCTTGCCTTCCTGATATCTTTCTCTGACTTTCCGGTAAATTCATTTGCATCAAACAATGTGTTCCCGCCTACAATAATTTCGCCGCCACTTGGAATCTCCAAAAAGTTCAAACAACGCAGCAAAGTGGTTTTTCCACTTCCTGAAGAGCCTATGATGGCAAGTGACTTACCTTTTTCCAGCGCAAAGCTGATATCTTCAATCACCCTGGTGCTACCAAAGTGCTTCTCCAGCTTGTTAACTTCTAAAATCGCCATACCATCCTCCATTTGGCAAACAATCATTATGCACCATTATACACATTACTTTACACTTTGATATAGTCCATCTTCTTTTCAGCATATGCCAACAATAGACTTAATAGACCATTAAATATCAAGTAAAATACCGCTGTGTAAAAAAGTGGCCATATGGAACCTTTTTTGATATATGACTCACCCATCCAGATGATTTCATATACCGAAATCACACGCACAAGCGCCGTATCTTTCACAAGTGTTATCATTTCATTGCCCATTGGAGGCACTATACGTTTTATCACCTGCAACAATGTAACTTTGAAAAAAATCTGCACCGGTGTCATGCCAAGCACTTGTGCTGCCTCTTTTTGGCCTTTGGGCACACTTTGTATTCCGCCGCGATATATCTCGGAAAAATAACACGCATAGTTTAACACAAAAGCCAACAACGCCGCCATAAACCTCGGGAGCAATGGCCAATCAAACAACAGGCCCGGCCCATAAAAGACCACTAAAACCTGTAGCAATAACGGTGTACTACGCACAATCCACACCACTGTCAAAGTAACAGCTTTAAGTGGTGCAAAATTGCTCATTGATCCAAAGCTGATTACAAGACCCAGCGGCAAAGAAAACACAAGGGTAAGTATAAATAATTGTATCGTGGTAGTAAAGCCTTCCATCAGGCTTAATGTTACATCTAAAAGTTCCATGCGCACTCCTTATTAAAAATAACAATTCACCGCCTATGTACCACTTTTAGTAAGCAATCACAGACTCTTGCACACCATATTTTTCTGCAACTTCTATTACAGTACCGGCAGCATATGCATCTTGCCAGAATGTGTTGAACACTTCAGTCACATCAGAGTCTACACGGAAGCTCACACCATATTCTTCGCTGTTCAATTGCACTGTGTATGTCAGTTCGGGATAACTGGTTCCCTCGCCTATCATAGCACCCGCCATCAAAAGATCGATAACGCAAGCATCTGATGCACCGGATGCCACTTCCATAAGAGCCCTTGCCTGTGTATCCACTGCCAAGAAATCCAGCTCCAATTCTTCTAGTTGTCCTGCGCCGGCAGAACCGTTTTCAGCAGCAAATTGCAGCTCTGCCAAACTGTCGACATCTTGATATTGGTCTGCCATCTCGGCGGGCAATACCACTACTTGTCCATTATTGCAGTACGGAATAGAAGTTGAAGAACCACTTTTCACTTCTTCGGTCAGTGTCATGCCGTTCCAAATCATATCAATGCCTTTTGCATCAAGCTCTAGCAATTTGTTGTCCCAGTTGATTTCCAAAAACTCTACTTCAACACCCAAATCTTCTGCAAACAAACGCGCCATGTCTGCATCAAATCCTACCCATTCGTCACTACCTTCTTCACGATAGTCCATGGGTGCAAAATCAGTGATACCTACCACCAACACGCCTTTTTCTTGAATATAACTCAAATCACTTTCTGCGTCAGTGCTTTCATCAGGAGCACTCTCGGCAGGGGTACTCTCAGCAGGAGTACTCACGGGTTCAGCACTTTCTTCAGTAGAAGAACAAGCAGTCACAGAGAATACCAACATAACAGCCATTAAAATAACCAAAAACTTTTTCATTGTAATAATAAACCTTTCCTTGATACTAAAATTTAGTTCGAAATTTAGCCTGTCACCAGTTTATCATTTTATCACACTAAATTGATAATGTAAAGCCTATCTTAAGCTCACTTCTTACTTTTTATATATAGTGTTACCGGTTATATTTCCAAAGTAGCGGTTATTGTTGCATTTTATTCCATAGATTGGTAAAATGAAAGGCATGATAAAGTTACTTATTATTTGGATTTTAGCGGTTATTTTCACCTTGAACAGTCTTGGAATCACTATACGCGCCAACTTCAACATGGGCACTGTGATGATGTGGATCATTTCCATTTCACTGATACTATATGGCATTTTTCATCGTCATATAGATACTTTTTGCGCCGCAGGAATAGGCCGTGTTTTGCAATATTTAGTTATTTTTGGCTTAACTGTTTTCGTAGGCCTATTTTTGTTTGTGGCTTTTAGTGGATATTCAGACAATGCAGACGGCAACGAAAAAGCTATAATTGTGCTTGGTGCCGGCCTTCGTGGCGAAAAAATCGGCGACGTTCTTCACAGGCGGCTCAGCGCCGGCCTTGCGGCTTGGCAGGAAAATCCCGAGGCTTTCATTGTTGTCACCGGTGGCATGGGTCCACAAGAATCCATCCCCGAGGCACTTGCCATGCAGCGCTGGCTTTTAGAACAAGGTGTTCCTCAGCATTTAATTATACTTGAAGACAAAAGCACTTCTACTGAAGAAAATCTTACTTTTGCGAAGTCTTTGCTAGAAGAAGCCGGCATAAGCTCAGATCAGCCGGTTGCTATAGTCACCAATGCGTTCCACTGCTACAGGGCTTCACAATATGCCCAAAAACTGGGTTTCAGCGACGTGTCCACTGTGCCTGCTTCCATGAACATCACCACCGTTTTGCCCAGCTACATGCGTGAAGTTTTAGCTGTTATGTACATGTGGGTATTTCGCCGCACTTTATAGACATTTTTTATCATCATCGAAAGGGTCAAGCATAATGATAATACGTAATTTTACCCCATCAGACCAAGAGTGTGTCCTTGATATGGTTGCGGAATTTTACACCTCACCTGCTGTAGACCATCCTATTCCTGTTTCGAACTTTGCTGATGCATATGACGAGATGTGCGACGGTGGCTCACATCGTTTGCGCGGACTCTTGTTTTTGGAAGACAATATGCCTGCTGGGTTTTGCTCGCTATCTTTTTCTTATTCCACCGAAGCCGGCGGTGCTGTTGTTTTACTTGAAGAACTGTATATTTCACCGGATTTTCGCAGTAAAGGCTTTGGAAAAAAAGTTGTTCAATTTCTTTTGGACGAATACAAAGACAAAGCGGCACGTATCAGGTTAGAGGTCGCCTCGTCTAACCAGTCTGCTATTGGTTTATACCATCGTTTCGGTTTTGAAGTTTTACCATATCAGCAGATGATTTTAGAAAATTTTTAGGCGATATATTATATTGTCACCGAGGTAACTTTTATGAAAACCATTGGTATTATTGGAGGTATGGGTCCGCTTGCTACAGCAGACCTTTACCGTAAAATCATTTTATGTACGGGTGCAAAAAACGATAGGGAAAATATACCTTTGCTTATCGACAACAATACCCGCATTCCGGACCGCACCTGTGCTATTTTGCACGGTGGTGAAAGCCCGGTTGATGAAATTGTACGTTCTGCCGAAAAGCTCATATCCATTGGCGCCGATTTCCTTTTGATGCACTGCAATACTTCTCATTACTTTTATGACGAGATAGCCCGTCGAGTGAACGCGCCAATTGTGCATATGATAAAGGAAGCACGTGCTGATATGCAGCGCAAAAACATCACATGCGCCGCGCTTTTGGCCACTGACGGCACAACTCAAACAGGTGTATATGACAAAGTTTTTGCCGAAAGTGGTATTACGTTATTAAAGCCCGATGCTGTAGGCCAGGCCGCTGTGATGAGCCTTATTTATGACGGAGTAAAAGCCGGTGCTGAAACTTTCGACACCACAGCATTTCGCACTGCACTAGACGACCTTAAATCCCAAGGTGCACAGGTGGTTTTATTCGGATGTACCGAGCTTCCTTTAGCATTTTCAATGTACGATATCCCTGCCACCGACGTGGTAGACCCCACCCTTATTTTAGCCAAAACCGCCGTTTCTATGGCTAAAAACACCTAGTATCTAATATTATATATCATCCACAGCATACAAAACACAAAAACCCCGACGTGAAATATTCACCACGGGGTTTTACGCTAACTATATATATGACATAATATGATTTTATAACTACAATTTTCATACTATAACAAACATCATGAAAAGAGGATTTAAATGGCCTACACTTGGACCGAGCTTTTCAATGCTTGCAAATCATGCCAAAACTGCCAGCTTTCAAACACACGTACTAATGTCGTGTTTGGTGAAGGTGTGTGTGGCGCTGAAGTATTGTTTATAGGGGAAGCTCCCGGAAAATCCGAAGACGAGCAAGGTTTACCCTTCATTGGGCGCAGTGGCAAGCTGATAGACACTTACCTTGATTCCATCGGTCTTAGCCGTCACAAGAACATTTTCATTGCAAATATCGTCAAGTGCAGGCCACCTGAAAACAGAGATCCAACCCTGCAAGAAAGAAACGCATGCCTACCATGGCTAAAGCAACAAATTCATATTTTGCAGCCTAAGATCGTGGTATGTGTTGGACGAATTGCAGCACAAGTAATGATAAAGCCCAATTTTGCCATAATGAAAGAACATGGTCTTTGGACAGAGAAAAATGGCGTTTGGTACACCGCCACTTTACATCCTGCTGCACTTTTACGCAACCCAAACAACAAACATTTAGCGCTCAGCGACTATGCAAAAATCCAAGAAAAAATAAACGAAGTGTGCCTACACACATAATCCTACAATTTTCATGTTGGCAACAAAAAAGTAAGGGGAATGTTTTTACATTCCCCTTACTTTTTTTATCGGCTATGTTTACTTATTAAAAAAACGACACTTGATTTGAGTCAGGTAAACCATGCAATGCACCAACTTCTTTTAATGCTGTGATAACAGTGGTACTGGTTTCGCTAGCTTGCTGTAACTCTTCAATAGACAAGTACTTTTGGCCATTAATGGTCACTCTTTCTAAAGATGCTGCCGCTGTCTCGCCCACACCTTTGAGCGACAAAAACGGTAATCGTATCTTACCATCTTCCATCACATACTTGTCCGCTTTGCTTTTTCCTAGCTCAATCGGCAAAAACTGGAGTCCCCTGCAAAGCATCTCATTCACCATCAGCAAGCTGGTCAAAACATCTTCATTTTTCGCTGTTTTTTCTTCACGTAGCTTAATTGTAATGGCATCAATGTGTTGTTTTGCCACTTCTTTTCCGCCCACTGCTGCCTTGTAGTCCAAATCTTCGCCACGAACGGTGAAATATGTAGAATAAAACGCTAACGGATGATGAATTTTAAACCACATCAGGCGAATTGCTGCTATCAAATATGCCACCGCGTGCGCTTTAGGAAACATATATTTAATTTTCTGGCAGCTTTCCATATACCACTGTGGCACGCCGCACGTTTGCATTTGCTTTTCTGCACCCTCCGGAAAACCAAACTTGGCCACTGCACCTTTTCTGGTTTTTTCCATTATGTCAAACGCCATTTTCGGCTCAACACCTTTGTGCATCAAATAAACCATGATAGAATCACGAGTACCAATAACATCCGAAATGGTACAAATTTCATCTTTTATCAAGTCTTGTGCATTACCACTCCACACATCAGTACCGTGTGAAAGCCCCGAAATCTGAATCAAATCACCAAAGTTTTTCGGTTGCGCTTCCACCAGCATCTGCCGAACAAAGCTTGTTCCAAGTTCGGGAATACCAAAGGTTCCTGTTTCACTGAATAGTTCTTTCGGTGTAACCCCCAGCGCCTCTGTGGACGTAAGCAGGCTATAAACTTCAGGCGCATTCATTGGCACATCGTCCATTTTTACGCCAGTTACATCTTCCAAATGTTTGTACAACGTTGGAACGTCATGTCCCAGCTCGTCTAGTTTTAGCAAAGTATCGTGCAAATACTTAAACTCAAAATGTGTGGTTACTACGCCTTTGTCCTTATCGTCAGCCGGATGCTGAATAGGGCAAAAATCATAAATATCCATATCATCAGGCACAACTACCATACCACCCGGGTGCTGGCCGGTAGTACGTTTTACCCCTGTACATCCTGATACTAGTCGGTTTTGTTCGGCCGAGCCCACCACTTTGCCTCGCTCTTCCAAATATTTGCTCACATATCCAAATGCTGTTTTGTCTTGCAACCCACTCACTGTACCGGCTTTAAACACATATCCTTTACCGAAGATCTCTTCAGTATATCTATGCACATTTCCCTGAAACTCCCCTGAAAAGTTAAGATCAATATCAGGAACCTTGTCGCCCTCAAAACCTAAAAATGTCTCAAACGGAATTTCGTTGCCGTCTATATACAATTTTTCGCCACACTGTGGACAGTCTTTATCGGGCAAATCAAACCCCGACGCCACACTTCCGTCGTCAAAAAATTCACTATACTTACACTTTTTACAAAGATAATGCGGTGGAAGTGGATTCACTTCCGATATACCTGCAAAATTTGCCACAGCAGAAGAGCCCACAGACCCACGACTGCCCACGAGATAACCGTTATCCTCTGAGTATTTTACCAGCCTTTGAGCAATAACATAAAGCACTGCGAACCCATGCTTTATAATAGAGCTGAGCTCTCGTTCAAGACGATTTTTCACTATTTCAGGTATCGGTGTTCCATATCGTTTTTCTGCGTTCTCCATGGTCATTTTCTGAAGCTCTTCATCACTGCCGTCAATGGATGGATTAAAGAGCCCTTTAGGAATAGGACGCACGTCTGCGCTTATCATATCTGCTATTTTATTTGGGTTTTCCACCACCACTTCATATGCTTCTTTCTTTGACAAATGCGAAAACTCTTTCATCATTTCGTCGGTGGTTCGATAATAAAGCGGTGCTTGATTGTCTGCATCCGAAAACCCTTTACCTGCCTGCAATATAGCCCTGAATATAGCCTCTTCTTTATTTAAAAAATGCACATCTCCGGTAGCCACCACCGGCTTTTGACACAGCTTACCAACACGCAAAATCGTGCGGTTTATCTCCGAAAGTGCCTCTTCATCATCCACCCGTCCATCACGCACCAAAAATGAATTGTTGCCGTGTGGCATAATTTCCAAATAGTCATAATAACTTGCTATTTTCACAAGCTCCTCTTCGGGCTTTCCGTCCAGCACTGCACGATATAACTCGCCCGCTTCACATGCCGAGCCCACCAAAATCCCTTCGCGGTATCGGTTCAAAAGACTGCGCGGCACACGTGGTCCCGCACTTTTTCCCGTAGCGAAATTATCAATATGGCTGCTTGATATGATACGATACATGTTTTTTAGGCCTATGCTGTCTTTCACAAGCAGCGTGATATGAGTGTTTCGACGGCTCAGAGCACGTTTACTGCCAAGGCCTGTGTTTATGTCTTCAATATTTTCAACGCCTCGCTCGTGCAAAGCCTCCATCATGTTTTGGAATATCTGTGCGGTAGCTCGTGCATCATCGTTCGCCCTATGATGCCTAAACGACGGCACACCCACATGCTTTGCCACTGCGTCCAGCCGATAACTGCGCATACCTAAATAAAGTGCCTGCGCCAGCGGCAATGTGTCAATACATGTCATGTTTGTAGAAATTCCACACCTTAGTGCTGCTTGACGAATAAACAAAATATCAAAATCATGTCCGTTGTGAGCAATAAGAGCTCGATCTGCCACAAATTCAAAAAACTTCGCCAGTGCCTCAGCCTCACTTGGCGCATCTTTCACCATATCGTCTGTGATACCTGTAATTTGCGTGATTTTTGCACTTATAGGCCTTTGTGGATTCACAAACGTTTGAAATTCTTCAGCGATTTCCCCATCTTTTATCAGCACAGCGCCGATTTCCGTCATCACATCTCCTTGCGGTGACAGTCCTGTTGTCTCTATATCAAATACCACAAACTCAGTTTTTGCTATCTGACCTGTGGCATCTCCCTTCACCACCGGCACGGCATCATCCACAAAATATGCCTCGCACCCATACAGCACCTTGAAATCAGGGTTGCTCTTACGCACAGCATCACAGGCCAGCATGGCTTCAGGATAAGCCTGAACCACTCCATGATCAGTGATAGCCACCGCACTGTGGCCCATGGCCGCTGCTGTCTCTATCACTTTTTTTACATCACACAAGCCATCCATGCTGGAAAGCTTTGTATGAAGATGCAGCTCTATACGCTTTTCTTCTGCCGTATCAACTTTTTTCTTTTTATGTACCCGCATTATATCAAGCGGCTTTAATGTAATATCTCTTTCATATCTATCATACGTGCACTCTCCGCGTACTATTAACGTGTCACCGGATTTTATTTCATCCCATTTCCCTGTCTTCTCACCCGGATAGTTGTTCAGCTTAAGCATTATTGAGCCTTCACCATCGGTGATACATGCGGTACGAATATGCATCCTTGGAAACTCTCGTTTCGCAGTTGCAAACACTTCCCCCCATACCACACACTTACCGCTTGCCTCATGCAGCTCTGAAAGCGTATCAAACTGATTTGGCGAAAAATATGCACCTAGCATGTTTTCTGCCATATCATCTTGCGTCTCAAGTCCGCTGTTTTTAGGTATTTTTATCGACTTACCTCTGGGTTTTTTTATCGTATTATCGATTGGCCTTTGGTCTATTTCTTCTTGCTTTTTCACAATTTCCTTGCGGCTTTCTTCCGACATATGCAACACCACTGACACATGCTCTCCTGTTTTATCAAGAAGACTGCCTTGTAATTTCTCACAAAATCCCATACTTTCCAGCACAGCTATGCCATGAAACACTTCTATGGAAATTTCACTGTTTTCAATCTTGATTATCGCATCTGAAAAATAATGTACAAGCGGCAATCCTTCATCTTGAATTTCCTCAATCACATAAATCAAATTATCTTTTGTAATACTTTCAAAAGGAAAGCAAGCGCCCACAAACAACTTACACTGTGGGAAATAACTTTTCAGCACATCGGCGATTTTTATGCGTTCACTACTTGGTAATGGGCTGTTTGCCCTGCAGGCAAGGCGCACTATTGCGGATTCTTCGTTATAGGTTGCCCTCTCTATTGGCAATGACTTTTGCTCTGCAGTAAGGCGTGTATCCTGCATGATTTCAGGGCATAATTCGCCCAACATCACCGACATAGCAAGTCCTCCTTCTTTCATACCGCAAAAACGCCGACGTAATAAAACCGTCGCCGCATTGTTGTTTTTTGATTTTTAAATTCTATCTATTTCACTGTTTTGTTATATTCACATCATATATATTTCAAAAAAACTTACATTTTTTCAATCTCTGCCAAAAGCTGCTCTACATAATCTCCATATAAAGTTCGTACTTTTTCACCTTTCACAAAAAGTACTGCGCTGTTTTTGCCGCCTGCAATTCCGATATCTGCTTGTTTTCCTTCACCGATACCGTTCACCACACAACCCATTACTGCCACTTTCAGTGCTTTTTCACAGCCTTGCAGGCGCTCTTGCACTTGCTGCGCTACTTCGGCTACCGGAATGACTGTCCGCCCACATGTGGGACAGCTGATCACCTCGGGACCCGGCACAAAATGTCCTGCCGCACGAAGAATGTCATACCCTGCCTGAACCTCTTTTTCCACTTCAGCTGTAAGCGATACCCTAAGCGTGTCTCCTATACCATCCAAAAGCAGTGCACCTATGCCCATGGCATTTTTCACAAGGCCCATGCGCCATGTTCCGGCCTCTGTCACACCCAGATGTAATGGGTAATCACACTTTTCTGCCAGCTGCCTATACGCTTGCACCATGGTGGGTACATGGCTTGATTTCAGCGACAACACAATATCTGTAAAATTTTCTTCTTCCAAAAGGCGCACATGACCCAGCACGCTTTCAACCAGTGCTTCTGGCACAGGCCCGCCATATTTTTCCAGTAAATCCTTTTCCAGGCTTCCACCGTTTACGCCTATGCGAATAGGTACGCCATATTCCTTACATGCTTTTACTACACTTTTCACCCTGTCTTTACCGCCAATATTTCCCGGGTTCAGCCTGATTTTATCCACTCCGGCTTCAACGCATGCAATAGCAATTCGATAATCAAAATGAATATCCGCCACCAGCGGAATGCTCACTTCACTTTTTATAGCTTTTATCATCGGCACATTATCTATATGCGGCACAGTCACACGTACAATACCACACCCTGCATCTTGCAGAGCTTTTGCCTGATTTACATTCGCCTCCACATCATCAACGGGACAGCTCAGCATACTTTGCACCACCACAGGTGCATCGCCACCAATAAATACATCCCCTATCTTCACTTTTCGGGTATGTCTTCGCATGTTGCACCCTTTCCTGCTCGCTTATAAGCATTTCACAAAAGCATTTTTATGTTAAAATTCGCTGAATGTCAAAAAATGATACAAATAGCATTAGTCCCAGCAATAGTGCTATACCTATAACATTGACAACTGTTTCATATTTTTGAGGCAGTGGCTTTCTTCGCACAGCCTCTATCATCAGTAGCACCACACGCCCACCGTCCAATACAGGTAATGGTAGCAAATTCATCACGCCTAAATTAACAGAAATAAGGCTGAGTAGTTGCACCACCGGAATCCACCCAAGGGCTGTGGCTTTGCCTATTTCACTTACAATCCCAACCGGTCCCGACAACTGGTTTATCGGCACTCTGCCGGCTATAAGGTCAACCAACGTGAGATAAATCACACGTGCATACGACAAAACCGTGTTAAACCCTTCACTTATCACATTGGTGACTGTTTTTTCCTCTGCCCACACTTTAAAGCCTTTATCCAGATATTCATACGGCTCGCCGGTGCTCTCGTTTATTATCACTTCGCCGGTTTCGGAATCAGTGGCAGTTACCACTTCAAACTCCACATCATTCAGCAAAATTTCTTCGTCGCCGCGCTGCACTTGTAAATCAAGTGTACCATTCTGGGTACGCAAAAACTCATAATCCATATCCGAAAAAGTAAACATCTGCCTCCCGTTTACTTTCTCTATCACATCCCCTACTTGCAGGCCTGTGTCAGGCACACTTACCTCGGCCACTGTGCGGCTGGCAATATATCCATCTCCTGCAGCTATCACAACCACCACTGCAACAAATCCCAGCACAAAGTTCATGAAAACACCACTAAGCATCACTATCAGTCGCTTGTAAATAGGTGCTTTTTGAAAGCTGCGCTCGCTATCAGTGGCAGATTCTTCGTATTCACCTTCCATAGCCACATATCCACCCACCCAAAAAAGGCGGATGGCATATAATGTTTCGCCTATCTGCTTTTTAAATATGGCAGGCCCCATACCGATGGCAAATTCCAGTACTTTGATTTTACAAAGTTTTGCTGCAATGAAATGGCCTAATTCATGCACAAACACCACACTACCAAAAACCAAAACAGCTGCAACAATCATGATCACAGTCGACATATATATTTTTTCTCCGTATTTATATTTTATGCATTTTCTCGCACATACCGACGTGCCTTTTCGTCACATTCATATACATCTTGCAATGTATATTCTCCGGCATAGCTTTCGCTAAGAACACAACCCTCTACCAATCGGCCTATATCTAAAAATTTGATTTTATCTTTCAAAAACAAATCCACTGCTTCTTCGTTTGCTCCGTTTGCCGCACAAGGTGCCAATCCACCTTTTTCAGCCGCTATTCTGGCTGCTCGCAAACAGCGGAACGTTTCTTCATCCGGCATGCCAAAGTCAAGCTGTGTAATAGTTGTAAAGTCCAGCTCAGGCGCAGGACACTCTATCCTTTGCGGCCATGTTAGCGCATACTGAATAGGCAAACGCATATCAGGTGTACCCAGCTGTGCCAACACGGAATTGTCCACAAACTGTACCATGGAATGAATAACACTTTGTCTTTGCACTACTATTTCAATCTGCTGTGGTGGCAAGGAAAACAGCCACATCGCTTCAATAAACTCAAGGCCTTTGTTCATCATGCTGGCAGAATCTATGGTAATTTTTTGACCCATCACCCAGTTTGGATGCTTTAAAGCTTCTTTTTTTGTCACGTGTAAAAGCTGGTCTGCTTTTTTGCCGTAAAACGGTCCACCCGATGCTGTGAGATATATTTTTTTCAAAGTTTTTGCCGAGTGCTCATCCTGCAGACACTGGAAAATAGCGCTGTGCTCGCTGTCTACCGGCAATAGCTTTGCACCTGTTTTCTTTTGCGCATTTATCACAAGATTGCCACCTGCCACAAGACTTTCCTTGTTGGCCAGTGCCACATCCATGCCACCTTCCAGTGCAGTTAAAGTAGCGCCAAGACCTGCTATGCCTACAATAGCGTTTATCACCATATCGGCACTGCATTCTTCCACTATTTTCCGCGCTGAATCTGCACCTTGCAAAATCTTTACTTTAGGGATTATGTCTTCCATGCGCTGCTTCAAAACCTGCGCAGCATCGTCATCTGCTACTGCCACCCACTGCGGCTTATACGCTCTTATCTGCTGTTCCAGCTTATCGATATTGCGGCCTGCCGCCAGTGCCACCACTTCATCTTTTGTCTTTGATATCACATCCAGGCTTTGTTCGCCTATCGAGCCGGTACTACCCAGCAATGCTATTTTTTTTGGCATAGTTTATTCAAAGCCTCTCATAAATGATATATTACAACACTTTTTAGTGTATTTTGTGTCAAATTCCATTTTCAAAAAATCAATATCCCATTTCAAACTTGCAAAGTATAAAACATCCAACGTACCACAAGACACACCAGCGGTGCTATAAAAAGAACACTGTCGAACCTGTCAAGAATCCCTCCATGTCCGGGGAAAATGCTGCCGAAATCCTTCAGCCCATACTGACGTTTCACCGCCGAGGCGAACAAATCGCCTATTATGCCCAGTACCGAAGTCACCCCGCCAAGTAAAGTAACTAGTATGTAATACAGCAAATGCACCTCATCCATGCCGAAAATGCGTCCCACAAGCTGTACATAAATAAGCGTCACCACAAGGCTGATGCACATCGAGCCTATCACACCGCCAATAGCGCCCTCCACTGTTTTTTTCGGGCTGACTACCGGTGCCAGTTTGCGCTTACCAAATGCCCTTCCGGCAAAATATGCACAAGTGTCGCCACCCCATGCATATGCCAAAATCAATATGGCAAAATATGTAGCATCAAAGCCATATTCCGCTTTTGGAAGTAGCATTTTAAGATAAACAAAGGAATAAAAACAGAACACAACCACTGCTGAAAAAACTGCCATGGCAGCTAGTTTTGCAAAATTCACTTTGCTGAACTTCACCACTACACATATCGCTAAAAACAGCACGAACAAATATGCCGCCGGAATAAGCATAGGAATAACATACTCATTATCCGCCAGCATGACAAGCGTGGCCATGGCTGAAAACGCAGCAAAGATATATCCATCTTTTTTCTCAAACCCGAGTGCATTATACAGCTCATGAATAGCTAAAATACACACTCCTGCAAACAATAAGTTAAACCATATTGTCTCGTAAAACACCATTACAAGCCCTAAAACCACAAGGCCTACAAGGGAGGTCAACACCCTTACCTTCATGACACGCCTCCTAAAGACACCATTTAAATTCCGCCAAAGCGTCTATTTCTACCGCAAAATTCCGCTATAGCCTTGTCAAAATCTGCTCTTGTGAAATCCGGCCACAATGTATCCACCGATACAAACTCTGCATATGCACTTTGCCACAGCATAAAGTTTGAAAGTCGAAGTTCACCCGATGTACGAATAATCACATCCGGCCTTGGCTGATTTTTGGTATACAGGCAGTCTTCCATCTCTTTTTCAGTGATATCCTCTGCTTTCAGCTCTCCTTTTGCCACTTTTTGTGCCAAAAGTTTGGTCGCATGTAAGATTTCTTCCCTGCCACCGTAATTCACTGCAATGTTCAGTATCATTCCGCTGCGCTGCGATGTGTCGGCTTCAATTTCATCCATCATGGCTATATGTTCTTTGCGTAGTGGGCTTCTATCACCTAAAAACACCACACGATTGTTCTCTTTACGATATTTATACAGCCGTTTCAAGCTTTCACCAAACAGGTCCATTATAGCGTTTATCTCGCTTTCAGGACGGCTCCAGTTTTCTGTGGAAAACGCATAATATGTAATGGCTGCCACATTCAGCTCGTTGGCATATCGGGTAATATCATCAAAAACGTCCGCGCCCTTTTTATGCCCGGCTGTCCTAGGCAGTTTTCTCTTTTTTGCCCATCTTCCATTACCATCCATGATAATGCCGATGGAAAGCCCTTGTGCAACATTATTTGATTGCATATACCACCCTCCATTCTAAAAAAAACCGCGCACCCGCGCGGCGGTTTTTTATTGCTTTACAAAACGATTGCACCCACTTACAGTTCCATTATTTCTTTTGTCTTATCGGCGCAAGTGTTATCAATTTCTTTCACTTTAGCATCTGTCATTTTTTGAATCTCTGTTTCCAGATCTTTCAAATCATCTTCGGTAATTTCACTGGCTTTCTTTTGCTTTTTAAATAAGTCCATAGCCTCTCTGCGTATGTTGCGTACTGCTACCTTGGTCTCTTCACCCATTTTCAGCACATCTTTTGCCAGCTGTTTACGACGATCTTCAGTAAGTGGTGGGAACACCAGTCTCATTACCTTACCATCATTTGTTGGGTTTATGCCAATATCACTGGTCAAAACTGCCTTTTCAATCAATTTCATCAGCGATGCATCCCAAGGTGAAATTACTAAAATTCTGGATTCCGCCACAGAAATTGCCGCCACTTGGTTTATAGGTGTGGGTGTACCATAATAATCCACAATCACTTTATCCAACACCGCAGGGCTAGCCCTTCCTGCTCTCACAGCACCCAGTTCTTTATATAAATGTTGTAATGTTTTTTCCATTTTGTCCGCAAATGATTTTGTTGCTTGACTAGCCATAATATATCCTCCTTTTATTTACAAGCGCAATATATTCTTCATTGCTTAAAATTTACTATAACCTGCACACATACCTTTCAGCATACTGCTTATTATCCTTCTGTCACCACAGTACCTACTGTTTCTCCCTTTACTGCCTTTGCAAGGTTGTCGGGGTTACTGATATCAAACACCACAATGGGTAATGCGTTATCACGGCACATCGTAGCCGCAGTAGAGTCCATCACCTTAAGCTGTTTTTCCAGCATTTCGCTAAAAGTAAGAGTGTCATATTTTATTGCATCATCATATTTTTTCGGATCTTTATCATACACGCCATCCACCATGGTGGCTTTAAATATAACATCTGCGTTGATCTCTGCCGCACGTAGTGCCGAGGCTGTATCGGTGGAGAAATAAGGATTGCCTGTGCCGCAAGCTAAAATCACAATACGACCTTTTTCCATGTGACGCACAGACTTATTTCGGATATACGGCTCTGCAATTTGCTGCATAGTAATTGCTGTTTGCACCCGCACCCCTACTCCTATTTTTTCCAGCGCATCTGCCACCGCTAAAGAGTTCATCACTGTGCCCAGCATTCCTATTTGGTCAGAACGTGTGCGCTCGATATGCACACCGTCGCGACCTCGCCAAAAGTTTCCGCCACCCACAACAATGGCAATTTGCACCCCTAGATCATGCACTTGCTTAATGCCTCTGCATATCTCTTGTATGGTTTCAGAACAAAGTCCAAAACCCACATCACCCGACAACGCTTCTCCACTAAGTTTTAGCAAAATTCTTTTATACTTCACTGCCATGTTGTTTTTCTCCATACCTTATAGTGTACGATCTCTTATCGCATCTCAAAATCTTTTTTCAACGTTGTTTTTTGCCATGTCACAAAACACACAAAATAATATTCCTAATAAATATATTACAATAGTTCGCCTCGAATGTAAAGCCTGCTTTTCACTTTTGCTTGCTGAAAAACAAAGCGAATACCAAGGCAGTTCCTCAGTATCCGCTTTGCTTTATCTGTTTTTAGTTGTCGCCGGTTTTTTCATCATCAACATCATTATTTTCAGCTTCAACTTTTTCTTTTTTAGGCTCTTCTTTTTTAGATCCTGTTTTAGACTCTGATTTTTTTTCTTTCAGTTCTTTTTTTGCAGTTTTCGCTATTTTTTCTTCCCAGCTCACCCACAACGGACCTGCGATGCAAATGGTGCTATACACACCTGAGAACATGCCTATCATCAGCGGGAATGCAAATGTGAATATGCTATCAAGGCCATATACCACCGAGAAAATACACACACAACCCAGCGAAATCACAGTGGTGATAGTGGTTTTAATCGAGCGTTTCAAGCTTTGATTAATGGATAAATTCACAAGTTCCGGGAAAGATTTGCTGCGACCAAACAGGCCTCTGTTTTCCCTTATGCGGTCATACACCACTACGGTGTCATTGATGGAATAACCCAAAATGGTGAGCATTGCAGCAATAAAGTTTCCGGAAAGTGGAATGCCCATCACTACATACACGCCATACACAATAATCAAATCATGTACAAGTGCCACAACAGCTGTCAGGCCACCGCGCCAACCACCGATTTTTCTAAAGCGAACACCGATATACAGTAGAATCAGCGCCGAGGCTATAATCACAGCCAGCACACATTTCATAAGGAATGTTTGACCCATGCTTGGCTCAACATTATTTACTTCCAGTTGTGTAAACATGCTTGCAGGGAAACTTTCGTTCAGGGCTGTGTCCAGAGCATCTAAAGTTTCCACCGCTACCGTTTCACTTCCCGGCATGGCGATAGTCATGGATTTTTGTCCTGTGCCGTCATCACCTATTTGAATAGATGTCTCAGTGCCCAGAGCTCCATCTACCACTGTTTGGATCTCTTCAATGCTCATCTCGCCTTCATATCCATAGCGAATCATTGCGCCGCCACGGAACTGCACATCCATGTCTACACCTACGCCAAAACTTGCCAGCACAATGCCCACAATAAGTACTATAGACAGCATGAATGTTCTTTTGCGATTTTTCACAATTTCCAGCGGTTTTTCTGCCGGTGGGGCTTTTCCGTCTTTTGTTGCACCGTAAAGCACAGGATTTTTCAGTGCTTTAAACTTTGAAAGTGAATATAGCATCACGCGATTTGCTAGCACACCAAACAGGAAGTTTAGCAGCACACCAAAGAACAATGTATATCCAAACGAGTAAATCGTGCCTGCAGTAGACGGACCAAACCAGAAGAACACAGGTGACAATATAGTAGCAAATATGCCGTCTGTCGGCCCAAAAGCACCCATCAGTATCATCGCCACAATAAGCACTGTCACGTTACTGTCTATAATGGTAGGCAAGCCTCTTGCAAAACCACTACGCAGTGCAACGTCCAGCTTTTTACCACTGTAAAGTTCTTCTTTTATACGCTCTGCAGTAATAACACTTGCGTCCACACCCATGCCGATGGCCAAGATGATACCGGCGATACCGGGCAAGGTCAATGTGGCGCTCGGGAATACTGCAAAATACCTTGATACCAGTGCAATTGTCATGGCTGTTTGGCCTATAATTGCCAACGAGGCCACCATGCCAGGTAGACGATAACTAAATATCATAAAGCCTACAATCAGCACAATTGCGGCAATGCCTGCCAGCACCATAGCTTGCAAAGACTGCTCGCCAAGTATCGGGCTGATGGTGGAATAACTTTCAGCTTGTAGAGCAAACGGCAAAGCACCTGCATTAATTCTATCTGCCAGCAGCTTTGAGCTTTCAGGGTCAAAACCACCCGAAATAATAGCTGTTTCAGAGTTGATGGCTGTGCTCACTGATGGGTTGGATATCATGGTATCATCCATCCAAATCGAGATGCTTCCGCCACTTTCTGCTATACGTGCAGTTGCCTCGGCAAACTTCACTGTACCTTCATCTGTGAGTGAAAGTAGCACATGATGCTCGTTTGTGCCACCGGCATCTATCGGGCCGTATTGCGACTGGGCTTCCGCAATGTCATCGCCTTCTAAGATAATGGTTTCGGCAGTTACACCTGTGGGCAGGCCTGTGGTCGAATCGGTCTCGGCACCTTCACGGAAGGTAAGCACTGCCGCAACGGACAATTCTTGAATGGTAGTTTGCGGATCAAATTCTGTCTCGTCCGCCTGCCATGGGAAACGCAAAATAACGCGTCCTTGCGACACATCTTTGTATAATTCATAGTCTGCAATGCCAAGGCTTAGTAGCCGCTGCTCAATAACAGCTTGCGCTGCATCCATTTGTTCTTCGCTTGGCTCCACATCAATAGCCGGAACAAACGAAACCTCCACACCGCCACGAATATCAATTCCAAATCGAATATCCGAAGCAGGCCTTACAACTTGTGTCACAACATCACCATACCGTGAATCAACACCGGTAAATGTGGTGACAGATATAAACAAAATCACCAATGCAACAATAAAAAACCAAATTCTTCCTCTTTTTTTCATCCTGTCCTCCAAGCTGACATAATTATGACCAATTTATTCATGCTGATTGGCACAAAATAACCAAGTTGCAAATGGTCATAAGGTGCGCTATTTATAACAATGCTATACAAGCAATATCAACTTTTATCCTTTTTCTGCAATCAGCTTTTCCACACTGGCAATACGTGTGGCAATGCAAAGCAGTTCAGCCGCTATTTTCAGTTCTTCCATCGGTGGGTATGTAGGCGCTATACGTATGTGGTTATCATTAGGGTCATTTCCATATGGGAATGCCGCACCCGCACCGGTAAGTACCATTCCTACCTGCTTGCACAAATCCACAATACGTTTCGCACACCCATCCATGGTATATAGGCTGATGAAATATCCACCTTTTGGGTTTGTCCACTTAACTGCATCACCAAGAACACCCAGCTGTGCTTTTAATGTTTCATCTACTATGTCAAACTTCGGCTTCAATATAGCCGCTTGTTTCTTCATGTGCTGCTCAACGCCCACGCTTTTTAGGAAACGTGTATGGCGTAGTTGGCTCATTTTATCAAAACTAATGATGACCGGGAACATAAACGTTGCAAATCTATCAATATTGTATTTACTGGCAGACATCGCGCCCACACCGGCACCTGCAAATGTGATTTTGCTGGTAGACATAAACATCAGCACTCTGTCTGCATTGCCTGCTTTTTTACACTCATCCAAAATATCCGGGCATTTGTCGCCCTCATCAGCCAAATGATGCAAGCCGTATGCGTTATCCCAGAAAACACGAAAATCTTTAGCAGCTGTCTTCATGTTTGCTAGGCGCTTTGCAGTCTCTTGGCTACATGTATAGCCATCCGGATTTGAATAAACCGGAACAATCCAAATACCTTTTACATCTTCGTCCTCTACCAGTTTTTCCACCACATCCATATCAGGACCGGTAGGTAGCATCGGTACCGCTATCAGCTCAAAGCCAAATGATTCTGTGATGCGAAAATGTCTGTCATATCCGGGTGCAGGACACAAAAATTTCGGTTTTTCGGTTTTTTGCCATGGTGCTACCCCGTCTACAAAACCATGTCTCCATCCCATTTGCACTGAAAAATACATCAGCTCAAGGCTTGCACTACCACCAACAAAAGTTTCTTCTGCTGTTGTGCCAAACCACTGCGCAAACATACGACGAGCCTCGCCTATTCCAGCTAAGTCGCCGTAATTGCGAGTATCCACACCATCCTCGTCTATATAATCTGTCACTGATAAAAGCCCCATAGACAAATCTAATTGCTCCGGACCCGGCTTACCGCGCGACATATCGAGTTTCAAACCCTTTTGTGCGAACTCTTCATATTGCCCTTGAAGTTTTTCTTTTTCTGCTAAAAGTGCAGACTTATCCATTTTCAGATAATCTGACATATATACTTTCTCCTCTCATATCATATAACTAACGTAGACATTGACTGATCTTTGCCTAGCACCGTTTTTATCTTACGTTCATACATTTAAACTCAATTCGGTTTATCATAATGTAAAAATAAGTGTATAATGTGATATTCCTTTTCCAGCTCGATTTGTTATAAATATCCACATTACCTTTTATGACAAATACTAAAGTATTATAATACAATTTATAAAATAAAACAAGAGTTTTGCTTGACAATACTTCATGATTTTAGTAATATAGGAAAGCAAGGAAATTATATGGAGAGATGGCTGAGTTGGTCGAAGGCGCACGATTGGAAATCGTGTAGGCCCCACAAAGGTCTCGAGGGTTCGAATCCCTCTCTCTCCGCCAGCATGGCACTGGACTCAATTCGTTTGGGTTCAGTGCATTTTTTATTCTCTTATATATTTAAGCTTTTTCAGTTGGTAATCACATAAAACGAGATAAAATAGATGATGTCTATTTTATCTCGTTTTATATTATATTTTGTTTTAGTATTTTTGCAGAATGATGTGAGCGCTATTTTTCAGTTTTCCCCATATATTCTAACACTGCATCAACAGCCACAAATAAAACGCCGGCAACGGGCCACACAATCCAAGAACGCCCCCAATCATCAAATAAAAAGCTCCAAAGTAAAAAAACAGCAACTGCAACCGCCCAATAAACGCCTGCAATCAAGTCACTACGCTTTTTCGCTTGTGGGCTTTCAACGTCATCAGTTTCTTTTAAAAGCTGATTGAATGCATATACCGTATACTCGCTTCTCACAATAATAAATGTTGCAAGCGCCACAACTATTATTAAAAAAGCCAGCGCATACACTTCATATGTACCACCATCTAAAATCGCCATTGGCAACACAGCCATTATATACATTGATACGCTTATTATCATTGATTTTGCACGAGTCTTACTGAAATCATCTTTTTGTTTTTTTACTAAGCCATCAACGTTAAAAGACAGCTCAAAATCACCTGTTTCAATATATTTATAATTTGAAAGTTTATAAACACCGTAATAAATTATTATTGAAACACCTATTGCTACGGCCGGAAAAAGCCAAATCAAACCCCATGTAGTATCCGCATTTTCACCATTTATATAATTAGATATAACCAATGACAAGGGTGATGTTATAAATAAAATCAGGCTGATTGACAGCATTTTTGCAAAAGCTTTACTTGATTTTATAAACTCGTTTGCTATTTCAATGGTAACAATCTTTTTCTCACTTTTTTCAACAGTAGGCTCTGTGACCGCATCTTCGATTTCGTCATATAAAAGGTAGTCTGTAGAAACACCGAAAAGTTTTGCCATTGCCATGATTTTTTGTATGTCGGGTATACTTTGCGCACCTTCCCACTTAGAAACAGATTGGCGTGAAACATCAAGTTGCTCAGCAAACTCCTCTTGTGTTAGCCCTGCATTTTTTCTTAATTTCAAAATTTTTTCAGATATAATCATAAGTCTTTCCCCTTCACCTATTAAAGCTTCCTTTGTAAGAAAATTTTAGCAAGGCATGAAGTTGCAAACAATAAAGTATACTGTATTTTAGCGCAACTGGTGGTTGCAAAACACTAAAAACTATGTATTTTTAATATAATTATAACACAAAAGCATATGTCATCAATAAAGCTATGTTTAAGTAGTAGCGCCACCATATTCTTTTTCGCAATCTCAAAATACCCCTTGTTGGTATCTGCCAATAACATACTACGACACTGATCCTTTTTTTAGTGTCATTTTTTATATTTTTTACTTAAAAACATAAAAAAATTCATTTACTTTTTAATTAAAATGTACCATAATGAATTTGTATACTAACTTTATAATTCATATTCATCAAGGAGACTGTTTATGAACAACAAAACAAAATTTGGCAAACTATCTACACAGTTCAACCTTTTAATTGCTATAACCACCACTATTATTGTTACTGTCATGATAATCATCAGTGGAATTGTCACAGCCAACAATATTAATGTCGAGCTTACCGATCAGTGTATTGTTGGCACAAACTTACTTGAATATGAACTTAGCTTACATGAAGAAGGTACTGCGGAAGATACAACCGAACTTTTAGACAGGCTAAAAGAAATCACCGGGTGTGAATTCACCATTTTTAATGGAGATGTCAGAGAATTTACAACAATTGTTATTGACGGCGAGCGTGTCACCGGCACATCACTTGATCCTACAATTGCCGATATTGTCCTCAACCAAGGTAAAACTTATACTGGCGAGGCTGAAATATTAGGTGAAAATCATATTACATCTTACATACCTCACTTTGATGAAAGCGGTAATATAACCGGTGTTGTTTTCGCAGGAATCTCCAGTAGTGCCAACGATTCAGCCATCAGCCTAGCTTTAACTGTATCCATGTTTGTCGGCATAGCTTTAATACTTATTGTTTGTATTATTGCAAAAATAATGGTCGACAAGTCTGTTGCTAAACCTTTAGCAGTTGTAATGGATGCTGCACAAAATATTTCTCAAGGTAATATGAATTTCGATCTGAATGTAAATATAAACAATGAAATCGGTCTTTTGGCACAGTCTTTCAACACCATGAAATCAAATCTTTCTTCGCTAAACTCTGTTTTGGTAACTATGCTTGGCAAGATTGCAAAAGGTGAATGGAATGTAGACATTGGCTCTCCCGATATGTATATAGGCGACTGGAGCAACTTATACAATTCCTTAAACGAAATGACGGCTTCTGTTCGTGGCGCTCTTTCGCAGGTTTCCTCTTCAGCTATGCAAATTTCCGAAAATGTATCTCAAGTTTCCAGTGGCTCGCAAGCACTTGCAGAAGGCGCCATCCATCAAGCCAGCAGCGTAGATAATCTGTCTCGCAACCTTCAAGAGGTCTCACGCCAGATAGACGACAACTCGCAAAACACAAAGAAAGTAAACGACATAGCTGTTGTTTCCGGACAAGTTACAGAATCCACCCTTAGCGATATGAGCCAAATGCTTAATGCCATGCACGAAATTGCAAGCACATCTGAAAACATAGTTAAAGTGGTAAAAGTAATCGACGATATTGCCTTCCAGACAAATATACTTGCCCTAAATGCCGCTGTTGAGGCTGCAAGAGCAGGCGAAGCAGGCAAAGGATTTGCAGTAGTTGCAGATGAAGTTAGAAACCTTGCCCAAAAATCTTCCGAGGCTGTAAAAAACACCACACAGCTTATTGATCACTCTATCAGCGCTGTGCAAACCGGTGAAAATATCGCCCAAAAAGCCAACGCTTCATTTGAAAGTTTGGCAGAAAAAGTCAAGCAAATGGTTGGCACCATCGACGACATAGCCAAAGCCACCGAAGAACAAGCTGTCAGTATCAAAGAAATCTCAAGTGAAATTGAGCAAATTTCAACTGTTGTACAAACAAATACCGCAACAAGTGAAGAGAGTGCCGCTGCAAGCCAGGAACTTTCTATGCAGGCCACTACCCTGCACACGCTGGTAGATCAATTCAAACTATAGACTAATTTAAAGTATTTTCTAATCACCGAACCTAATTTCATATATGGTTCGGTGATTTTATGTAATATTTTCAGTCAAAAAACCATCAAACATCAATTTTTTTAAAAAAATGTAAAAATTATGTGATATTTGAATTGAAACAAAGTGATAAAATCAGTATAATAAAAATAATATGTGTAATTTTTTTTACACTTTTATTTCGACGTTGTGGGATATATACACCTCCGCAACAACATCTAGGCTCACATATCAATTTATATTTATGATAGATTATCGATTTAAAAGAAGACATCCAGAGGGGAATTTTCAAAATGAATTTTTTTAGTTTTGTTAGTTTAGTCGGCGGACTTGCGCTATTTTTATATGGCATGACCGTCATGGGCAACGGCCTTGAAAAGATCGCCGGCGGACGCACCGAAAGCGTGCTTCAAAAGCTGACATCGTCCACCACAAAAGGTGTGATTTTCGGAGCAATTGCAACAGCGTTGCTGCAGTCATCTTCAGGCACTACCGTCATCATCATCGGCCTAGTAAACAGCGGCATTATGCGGCTTCAGCAAGCTGTCGGCGTGATAATGGGTGCCAACATCGGTACCACTGTGACATCCCAGCTCTTACGACTTACCGATATCTCAAGTGATAGCTTCTTTTTGCTATTGTTAAAGCCATCCACTTTAGCTCCTGCAATTGCTTTTATTGGCATAATCCATTATATGTTCAATAAAGACCCCAAAAAGAAAAACATCGGCCAAATAATGCTGGGTTTTGGTATTTTGTTTAGCGGAATGTTTGCCATGGAAGGCGCTGTAGAACCACTACGTGAAAGCCCACTTTTTGTTGAAATCTTCAGCAGCCTTCAAAACCCATTCCTAGGCATCTTGGCCGGCGCACTTATAACAGTAGCCATTCAATCTTCTTCTGCTTCTGTTGGTATTTTGCAAGCACTTACCGTCACCGGTCTTGTCACATGGAGCAGTGCAGTCCCCATTATTTTAGGTCAAAACATCGGCACATGTGCCACCGGCTTGATAGCTTCTATCGGCACATCAAAAGCTGCCAAACGTGTAGCGTTTTGCCATTTATATTTTAATGT